>DATNMN010000148.1:0-10202 GCA_035602295.1 Candidatus Dormiibacterota bacterium
AACAAGGCGGAACTGGTGCCGCTGGTCCCCAAGAAGGTCTTCCTCGGCAAGCCGGATGGTGGCCCGCGGGTGCGCCTCGCGGTCGCCTATGATGACGCGTTCAACTTCTACTACCCAGAGAACCTGGAGCTGCTCGAGGAGCACGGCGCCGAGATCGTGCCATTCAGTCCGCTGGAGGATGCGCACCTGCCGCGGGACGCCGCGGGCATCTACCTTGGCGGCGGGTTTCCCGAGATCTTCGTCGAGCCGCTGGCGAAGAACCGCTCGATGGCCGAGTCTATCCAGCGTGCTTACGCGAATGGGACACCGATCTACGCTGAGTGCGGCGGCTTGATGTACCTGGGGCGTTCGCTACGCTCCGAGTCGGGGACGACCTACGAGATGGCAGGGGTCATCCCGGTCGACGTCGAGATGGACGGCGAGATTCATCGCTTCGGCTACCGGCAGTTGCTCACCCTGGAGGAGAACATCCTGTCACCGCGTGGCCAGTTCTACCGCGGGCACGAGTTCCACTGGAGTCGCATCACCGGGCACAATGGCGGCCTCAAACCGGCCTACCAGATGCAGAACGCCGAGGGGGACCTCATCGGCTACGAGGGTTTCGTGGCGCCCAACCTGCTGGCCAGCTACGTTCACCTTCACTTCGGGCAGAATCCCCTCCTGGTCGACAAGTTCGTACAGCACTGCCGCGAGTACACCGCCGTCCACAGCGGCTCCTGATCGAGAGCCCGGGCGGGAATCGTCAGCGGTAATCGTCGGGAGGTGTGTCGCTGGCCTTCCAGGCCTCGGCGCCAACCACACCCAGGTTGCTGCCCGCACTACCATCCGCCGTCATGCGCGCTGCTCTGTCAAAGACCGCCATGGCCTGCTCGACGGCATCCGCCTCGCTCCGGGCCTCCAGGCGCAGGACCAATCGCACGAGGTCGTCCCCTACGCCGCCTACGCGCGTTGGCTGAAGGTCAGCCCGGTTGGCTTCGACCCACGCCACGCGGCGCTCCACTTTCGGTGAAACGGCAACGCCAACGCGGTAGTCCGCCACCGCGCGAGTCTAAGCGCGAGTCTCAAGCCACGCATCGGCAGTTCCACCTACCGATCAGCGCGGGCGCCGCGTTTGAGCGATGCTCAGAATGGGCATCACCCGGGAAACGCAGATATGGCTACCCCTGAGTACAAGGATTACTACAAGACCCTGGGGGTCTCGCGGACGGCCACCGAGAAGGAGATCAAGTCCTCCTATCGGCGTCTGGCTCGCCAGTACCACCCCGACATCAACAAGGACCCAAAGGCCACCGATCGGTTCAAGGTGATCAACGAAGCCTACGAGGTGCTGAGCGATCCCAAGAAGCGATCCAAGTACGACCAGATGGGCGCTGATTGGGAGCGGATCGAGCGCGAGCAGGAGTTTGCGCGCCAGTACCAAACACAGGCCGGCGGCCAGCCGGCTGGCGGCGCTGCGGGCTTCGGCGATTTCAGCGACTTCTTCAACACCTACTTCGCCGGCGAGGCCGGCGGTTTCTCGGGCTTCGGATTCGAGGGTACGCGAGGCCGGACCGCGACGCGTGAGCGGGGCGAAGACATCGAACATCCCTTCGAGATCACGTTGGAGGAAGCCGCGCGCGGCGGCGAACGGACGATTCAGACGGAGGTCCCGGAAACCTGTCCCACCTGTGGTGGCTCGGGCTTTGTCGCCGAACGGCGCAAGGTCGGCAATCGCACCGTCATGGAAAGCGTGACCTGTCCGACCTGCGGTGGCGCCGGGGTGCGGGCGACGCGGCGCCAGATCCAGGTCAAGATCCCCGCCGGCGTCACGGAGGGATCACGCATTCGGGTCAAGGGCGAGGGCCAGCGCGGCGCGGAAGCCGGCGACCTCTACCTGCGCGTCCATCTGCAGCCCCATTCACGGTTTGCGGCCAAGGGCCGCGACCTCTATACGCCGCTTGCCGTGCTCGACGACCAGGCGGCCTTGGGAGACGAGGTCAAGGTGGAGACCCTGACCGGCGCCCAGCTCCAACTCCGCATCCCGCCCGGGAGCCAGGCGGGCAAGGTGTTCCGGCTGAAAGGAAAGGGACTCCCGGCGCTGCGCGATGGCGTCCCCGGGGACCTCTATGCCACGCTCGAGATTCGCATCCCCGATCCGATCACTGAGCCGCTACGCGACCTCTACCAGGAAATTCGAAAAACCCGGACGAGTTAGTCAGCGGCGGAAGAAGGCGTTCAAGAGCAACGTCAGCACCAGGCTCAGCAGCAAGCAGGTGACGATCGGGAAGGTGAAGTGGACGTTGCCGCGGTCGACCGAGATATCACCCGGTAATTTGCCGAGATAGGGGATTCTCAGTCCGAGGGCCAGGAAGAAGCCGACGATGACAATGAAGCCACCGACAATGATGAGGAGCTTGCCGACGTCAGGCATGCTCTGGTGCTAACGGCTGCGGCAAAGATTCCCTCCCTCTGGGGGAGCGTTAGGGGGTTTTAGAACCCGATCCAGCCGATCGCTTGCTCGATCTGGGCCTGCTGGAGCCCGGCGATCGGTACGCCATCGATCACCGTCAGCGGGACTTGCCTGACCTCAATGTCGAGGGTGCGGAGGTCCTTGCCATCGAGCTTTCCATCGGCGCACACGTGCTCTTGGAACGCGACGCCGCGATCAGCCAGGATTTCTTTGATCCGGCGGCTGCTCTCGCAGTCGGGCCTGGTGTAAACGATGACCTCCATAGCTTTATAGCCACACTATCAATGGACGTGGTATTTGTCCAATTCATTTCTCCGATGCGTTCGATCAGCGTTGTTGATAGCTCCGGATAAACCGACCGTTTGACAGGCCCACCGGTGGTCCGTAAACTTACCGGGACCGTCGTCCTTTAACCCGGCCCAGCGAGGCCGAAAGGAGAATCGGATGCGCGACACGCTGACCGCTCCGCCCGCGCGGACGCAGGTCCCCCTTCGACACGTGAGGGGCCCGAACGATCTCGACCGTTCCCTGATCGAGCAGCTGCTTGAACGCGCCGCGATACTCGAGCGGGTCGATTCGGAAGAGGCGCCGCTCAGGGGCCGGCTGCTGGCGACGCTGTTTTACGAGCCCAGCACGCGGACCCGATTCTCTTTCGAAGCTGCCATGTACCGGCTGGGGGGCCAGGTGCTCAGCGCCGAGAACGCCGCGCGAGCGTCGTCGGCGGCCAAGGGCGAGTCGCTCGAAGACACGATCAAGATAGTCAGCGGCTATACCGATGCGATCGTGCTCCGCCACCCCGAGGTCGGAGCGGTCGACCGCGCGGCGCGCGCCGCCCAGGTGCCGGTGATCAGCGCCGGAGACGGAGCGGGGCACCACCCCACCCAGGCGCTCCTCGACCTGTACACCATCAAAAAGGAGCTCGGCCGGCTCGACCATCTGCGGGTGGGCCTCGCCGGGGATCTACGCTACGGCCGCACCGCCCGCTCACTCGCGCTCCTCCTTTCGCGATTCCCGGGCAACGAGCTGGTCATGATCTCGCCGACGGAGCTGCGTATGGGAATGGATATCCAGGACCAGCTGAAGGGCAGTCGGGTCGTCGAGACGGACGATTTCGAGGCCGCGATTGCGGGCCTGGACGTGCTGTACCAGACGCGGATCCAGGCGGAGCGCTTCGGCTCGCCCGAGGAATATGAGCGCTACCGCGGCGTCTACGTCGTCACCGTCGACCTGATGCATCGCTTGCCGGAACACGCGATCGTAATGCATCCCCTGCCGCGGGTGGGGGAGATCGACCCCCTGGTCGATGCCGACCCGCGAGCCGCCTATTTCCGTCAGGCTCGCAACGGCCTGTGGACCCGGATGGCCGTGCTCGAGTGGGCGCTGGTGCGCTGATGTTGCAGATCCCACCCGCCAAGGCGGTGATCCTGGACGCCGAGGGCGTCCGTCGTGCCTGGCGTCGGATTGCCCACGAGATCATCGAGCGCCAACCGAACCTCGCGCAGTTGAGCCTGCTGGGCATCGTCACTCGCGGCCTTCCGCTTGCCGAGCGGTTGGCGGCCACGCTCGAGCAGCTCGAAGGCGTGCGCATACCGGTCATGGCGCTCGACGTTCGCGCCTATCGCGATGACCTGCCTCGGGCATTTGCCGCCCCCTTACCGGTGCTGCCGGCGGCCGCGGTCGACGGTCGTCCGGTCCTGTTGGTCGACGACGTCCTCTTCAACGGGCGGACGGTGCGCGCGGCCATCGACGCGGTGATCGAGGCCGGTCGTCCCACCCAGATCCAGCTGGCGGTGCTGGTCGATCGCGGCCACCGCGAGCTACCGATCCGCCCTGACTACATCGGTAAAAACGTGCCGACCTCGCGGCAGGAGTGGGTCGAGGTCCACCTAACCGAGACCGACGGCGAAGATTCGGTTCGCATCCTCGAACGGGCGGACGGCTGATGCGCCTGCATCACGTCCGCGTTCTAGGGCCGACCGGTCTGTCGATGCCACAAACCGTGGAGGTCAACGCCGAGGGTGCCCGCGATCGCGACGCGACCGGGCTGGTGTTATCGCCTGGGTGGATGGATTTGCACGCGCATCTGCGCGATCCCGGGTTCCCGCAGAAGGAAACGCTGCTCTCGGGCGCGACCAGTGCCGCAGTTGGCGGATTCACCCACGTCCTGGCGATGGCGAACACCGACCCGGTGACCGATCGACCCGAACGGCTGCAGAGCCTGGTGGCACGGAGCGAGGCGCTGCCGATCCGCATCAGTTTTGCGGGAGCGGTGACCGTCGCCCTTGAAGGTCAGGACCTTACCGACGCGGCCGCGCTCAAGGCGGCGGGGGCGGTCGCACTCTCCGACGATGGCCGGCACGCGATGACCGGCGCCGTGCTCCGGCGTGCCCTCGAAGCGGCCGCCGAGGCTGGATTGCCGGTGCTGATCCACGCCCAGGCCGAAGATCTGGGGAACGGCCCGGACGCCGAAGCCGCCGCCGTGGCAGACGCGCTCGATGCCCTCCGCAACGTCCCAGGTGCGCGCCTCCATATCCAGCACGTGAGCACACGCGGTGCCGTTGAGTTGATTCGCCGCGCAAAGTCGGAATGGTTGCCAGTGACCTCGGAGGTCACGCCCCACCACCTGGCGCTAACAGAACAGGACGCCGCAGCCATGGGTCCGCTAGGCAATGTCAATCCACCGCTGAGAACCCCTGATGATCGAGATGCCCTCTGCAGGGCGCTTATGGATGGGGTGATCGACGTGATCGCCACCGACCACGCGCCGCACGAGCGGGCGGCGAAGGAGGCCGGCGCGAATGGCTTCCATGGTTTCGAGACGGCCGTGGGCGTGATCCTCGGGCTCGGCCTCAATGGTCGAGTCGTCTACCGCGCCTGCGTATCCCGGCCGCGAGAGATCGTCGGCCAATCGCTGGAAGACGAATGGATCCTGATCGATCCGAATGAAGAGTGGACAGTCGATGGGCCATCCTTCAGGAGTCGCGGCAAGAACACACCGTTCCAGGGTCGGCGATTGCGCGGGCGGGTCATCATGACCATCTGTCGCGGCCAGGTGGTGACGGAGCGCGTGATGCAGCATGCCTGAACCGATGGTCCTCGTCCTCGAGGACGGCTTCACCGTCTTTGGCGATCGCGGTGGGCACGCGACCCAGGCCAGCGGCGAAGTCGTGATCAATACCTGCATGACGGGCTATCAGGAGGTGCTCTCCGACCCTTCGTATGCCGGCCAGATGGTGGTCATGACGTATCCGCTGACCGGCAACTACGGCGCGACGCCGGACTTCCAGGAGTCAGGCCGCCCGTGGGTCCGCGCCTTGATCACACGCCAGCTCAGCCGCTTTCAACAGCACTGGCGCAGCCACCAATCGCTGGCGGAGTGGCTCGACGGCTACGGCGTTCCGATCTTGACCGGCTGCGACACGCGGCGGCTGGCGCGCCACCTGCGAGGAACGGGCGCGCAGCGGGCGATCATCGGGCCCGGTCACGAGCTCCCCACGCTGCGCGAGCGCGTCGAGGGTGTGACGCGGCTGGAGGAGCAAGACCTCGTCCGCCAGGTTTCGGAAGGGTTCAGTGACCTGGTCGAAACGCTTGATCCGGCGCTGGTCCCCCGGTCGCTGCGCCAGTGGACCGGGCTCAAGGTGGTCGTCGTCGATTACGGTGTCAAACGCAATATTCTGCGATCGCTGCGTTCGCGCGGTGTGGAGGTCGAGGTCCTCCCGCACGATAGCGACGTCGACATGATCCTCGGGCGTCGACCCGACGCGGTGGTGCTGTCGAACGGCCCCGGTGACCCGTCGCAACTGCAGGCGGCCGTCGCCATGACCCGGCAGCTGATCCGGCGACTGCCAGTGTTGGGCATCTGCCTGGGGCATCAACTAATCGGGCAGGCGGCGGGCGCCCGCACCTCTCGACTGCGATTCGGCCACCATGGCGGGAACCATCCGGTGCTTGACCTACGGACCGGCAAGGTGACGATGACCTCGCAGAATCACGAGTTCGAGGTCGATGCCGACAGCCTCCCCGCGAAGAGCGGCTTCCGGGTCAGTCATCGCAACCTGCACGACGGCTCGGTCGAGGGCCTGGTCCACGACCATCTGCCGGTCCGCTCCGTGCAGTTCCATCCTGAAGGCGGAGCCGGTCCGCAGGACAACCAGGTGATCTTCGATGAGTTCCTCGACCTGGTGAAAGGGATCCAACCGCCGCCGATCCCGGTGCGCGAGCCGGTCCGCCGTCCCACCAGCGTCCTGGTCATCGGGTCCGGACCGATCGTGATCGGCCAGGCGGCCGAGTTCGATTACGCGGGAACCCAGGCCTGCAAGGCGCTTCGCGAAGAAGGTGTGCGCACCATCCTGGTGAACTCCAACCCCGCGACCATCATGACCGACGAGGGCATCGCCGACCGCGTCTACATCGAACCGCTGACCGTCGAAGCGATAACGGCGATCATCGAGCGCGAGCGACCGGATGGATTGCTCCCGACTCTCGGTGGACAGACCGGCCTCAACCTGGCCGTGGCCCTGGCCGATGCGGGTGTGCTCGAACGCTGCCAGGTTCGTGTCCTCGGGACGCCGCTCGCCTCGATCAGGGAGGCGGAGGATCGCGAAGCCTTCAAAGCCGTCCTGGTGCGCATCGGGGAGCCGGTGCCGGACAGCGCCACCGTGACCACCATCGATGCCGCCCGGGACTTCGCGGCGTCGATCGGGTTTCCGCTGGTGGTGCGGCCGGCGTACACCCTCGGCGGCACGGGTGGCGGGATGGCGGGAAGCCCGCTCGAGCTCGAGGCCGTAGTTCGCGACGGGCTCGCGGCCAGCCCGATCCGGCAGGTGCTGGTCGAGCGCTCGCTCGCCGGCTGGAAAGAGATCGAGTACGAGGTGATGCGGGACGCGAACGACACCTGTATCGCTGTTTGCAACATGGAGAACATCGACCCCATGGGCGTCCATACCGGTGACAGCATCGTGGTCGCGCCCAGCCAGACACTGTCGGACCGACAGTACCAGATGCTGCGCTCCGCGGCGCTGCGCATCATCCGCGCGCTGCGCATCGAGGGTGGCTGCAACGTCCAGTTCGCGCTGGACCCCGCGTCCGATCAGTACTACGTCATCGAAGTCAATCCTCGGGTGAGCCGCTCCTCGGCACTGGCGTCGAAAGCGACCGGATATCCGATCGCGCGGGTGGCCGCAAAGATCGCGGCGGGGCGGGGGCTGCACGAGATCGCCAACGCCGTCACCGGGCAGACGAGCGCGGCCTTCGAGCCCGCCCTCGACTACTGCGTCGTCAAGATTCCGCGCTGGCCGTTCGACAAGTTCCCGGCCGCCGATCGCACGCTGGGCACGCAGATGAAGTCGACCGGCGAGGTGATGGCGATCGAGCGCACGTTCGAGGCCGCTCTCAGCAAAGCGCTCCGCGCGCTCGAGCAGCGGCTACCCGACACCTCGCAACTCCGGGGTCGTCCCGACCTGCTGCACCAGCCGAACGACCGGCGCCTGATGGCCGCCATCCAGGCGCTGCGCGACGGCGCGCCGAACGACGAGGTGATTGCTGCAACCGGGTACGCGCCATGGTTTGTCGACCGGCTCGCCTTCATCGCCGCGCTCGAGGCAGAACTTTCCCAAATCCCCTCTCCCGCCGACGTCGTGCGGCGTGCGAAACGGGCCGGTCTCGACGACGCACGCATCGCCGAGCTCAGCGGCGGCCGCCTGCCGGCCGTGGCGATGGAGCCCACCTTCCGGCAGGTCGACACCTGCGCCGCCGAGTTCGAGGCGGTCACGCCCTACTACTACGCGACCTACGAGGACGAGGACGAAATCATTCGAAGCGGCAAGCAGGCGGTGGCCGTGATCGGTTCCGGGCCCATCCGGATCGGTCAGGGAATCGAGTTCGACTACTGCAGCGTCCACGCCTCGGCCGCGATTCGTGAGGCCGGCTACGACAGCGTGCTCATCAATAGCAACCCGGAGACGGTCAGCACCGACTTCGATGCATCCACGCGCCTCTACTTCGAGCCGCTTGACCTTGAAGGCGTGCGCAACGTGCTGCGACGCGACCCTGTGCTCGGCGTGATGGTGCAGTTTGGCGGCCAGACCGGCCTCAACCTTGCGGATGCACTGGCCGCCGGGGGGGTTCGGATCCTCGGCTCGACCGTCGAGACGATCGACCTGGCCGAAGATCGGCGGCGCTGCGAGGCACTCCTGCGCGACGCGGGCATCCCCCAGTCACCCGGCGGTTCCGCCACCAGCGTTGAGGAGGCGCTCAGCATCGCTGTCCGGGTTGGGTACCCGGTGTTGGTCCGACCTTCCTACGTCCTCGGCGGCCGCGGGATGGAAATCGTTCACTCGCCCGACGACCTGCGACGCTATGTCGAGGCGGCCATCGCGTTCGGTCTTCGCGGCCCGATCCTCGTCGACAAGTACCTGCTCGGTCGTGAGCTCGACGTTGACGCCGTGTGCGACGCGAACACGGTGCTGATCCCGGGCATTCTCGAGCACATCGAACGCGCTGGCATCCACTCGGGTGACTCCTTCGCGGTCTACCCGCCGATCACACTCACACCGGCGGAGACCAGTCAAGTGATCGACGCGACGACCACCATCGCTCGCCTGTTCAAGGCGGTGGGTCTGATCAACATCCAGTTCGTGATCCAGGACGGCGTTCCGCACGTCCTCGAGGTCAATCCGCGGGCGAGTCGGACCGTGCCGTTCCTCAGCAAGGTGACAGGTGTGCCGATGGTCACGCTCGCCACGCACGCGGCACTCGGTCGTCCCCTTTCAGAGTTCGGCTACGAGAGCGGCCTGCAGCCGAGTCGGGCGCTCTACGCGGTGAAGGCTCCAGTCTTCTCTATGGCGAAGCTTCCGGCAGTCGACGCCGTGCTCGGACCCGAGATGAAGTCGACGGGTGAGGCGATGGGCATCGCACAAGACTTGCCAACGGCACAGTACAAAGCCTTCCTTTCGACCATGCAGGAGTTGCCGCCCGATGGCGCAGCCCTGTGCTCGATCGCCGACGGTGACAAGCAGGAGGCGCTGCCAATCCTTCGCGCGATTCATGCGTTGGGCTTGCGGCTGTTTGCGACCGCAGGGACGGCCGCGCTCCTGCGCGACTCTGCTATCCCGGCGACGACCGTGCAAAAACTCCGGGACGGTCATCCGAACGTCGTGGACGTCATCCATTCGGGCCAGGTGCACCTGGTGGTGAACACCGTGTCGGCGTCCATGTCAGGGCCGGTCGCCGACAAGGGCGCCGGCGTTCCGCTCCGGGACGGGTACGAGATCCGTCGCGCCTCGGTCGAGCGTCGAATCCCCTGCCTCACGTCGCTCGACACCGCCAGGGCTTTGGTGCAGGCGCTTCGGGCGTCTCGTCGTGAGCACCGCTCGAACGTCGCCACCCTCGGCGAGTATGTGGGCGCCGTCGCGGCCGAGGTCGTGCCCGCGTGAGCATCGCGGTTGCGCCTGCCGTCGTGGTCCAGCGCTCGGTCCCAATGGCCGGGGCGGTCGAGCTCGTGCTCTACCATCCGCCCTCCGCGGTCGCGGTCGCTCCCGGGCAGTTCTTTCAACTGGGGGTCAACGCCCCCCACACGATCCTCCGCCGGCCCTACAGTGCCGCGTGGTCTGATCCGGCGGGTGGGCTGATCGGGTTCATCTTCAACGTCGTTGGCGCCGGGAGCGCCTGGCTGTCCGCCCGCGATGAGGGTCACGAACTGGACCTCCTGGGCCCGCTGGGGAGAGGCTTCGACCTGGAGGGCGACCGACCGGTT
>DATNMN010000149.1:0-4396 GCA_035602295.1 Candidatus Dormiibacterota bacterium
CGCAAACCGATCACTCCCTCTGAGGCCGAGGTGCGGGAAAATCCCCGCGCCCGGTCAGCGAAATTACGAGTCGCGGAGAAGTTATGAACCCGATCCATGTCATTCCACAAGTCAATACCTGAGCGGCCGCATGGTGGAACCCCTCCCTCCTGGGCATCTACTAGTATTGCGGCCCCGCCGGCCCGATCCGACCCCTCCGGCGCGCGCGTTCCCCCCTTCGCGCGCGCGCCGGAGTCGCGGCCGGCCATCGATCTCGCCGCTCGTGGGCGCGACCGCGCTGATCGCAGCGGCCCTGTTGTTGGTCGGCCAATCAGCGGCCGCCACCCAGGCGAGCTACCAGATCGCGACGCTGAAGCAGGAACAAGCCCGCCTCTCCGCCGAACACGACCAACTCCTGGCCCAGCTCGCCGGCGACCGCGCCGCCAACCGCGTCGCCACGGCGGCCGTGCAGCTCGGCCTCTCCCACCCCAGCCGGTGGCAGTACGTCCATTCGACGCAATCACCGATTGCGCTCGGGCCCCGTCCGGCCAACCAGGGCCGGTCTGGCGTTTGGGACGGCGTGCTGGCGGTGCTGGGCGCCGTGATCGGCCGCCCGCTGAACTCCGAACCAGCTCACTAACCGGGCCGCGACGGTGAGGGGCGTCCAGGAACTCGAACCCCGCAGTCGCATCCTTACATTGATGGCGCTCGTCCTGAGCGCCTACCTGGTGTTGCTCGGCCGGCTGACCTACTGGCAGGTCTGGCGGCACGACGATATGGCGCGGCTGGCCTCCGCTTACCACGACGACACGATCACCTTGCCCGCCGTGCGCGGCAACATCCTGGATCGCAATGGCGCGCTGCTCGTAACCAACACGCCGGTCTTCTCGATCTTCGCCTCGCCGGACCAGATTTCGGCGCGGCAGCGCCAAGATATCGCCGACAAGCTGGCGCCACTGCTGGCGGTAACCCCGGACACGATCCAGGCCAAGCTGGCCACCACTCGAAAGTTCGTCTACCTGGCGCGGCGGGTGTCCGCCTCGGTCGCGCAGCAACTGGACACGCTTCGCCTGTCGGGCATCGGCAAGGTGGCCGAAACGCAACGATCCTACGTCGATGGCGGGGTTAACGGCTCCACGCTGGCCGCCAACCTCCTCGGCTTCGCCAACGATGCGGGCGTCGGCAACTATGGCATCGAGGGCTATTACGACAAGCTCTTGCACGGCCAGGATGGCTTCGAGGCGACCGTGAAGGATCTGGCAAACCAGCCGATCGTGCTCAGCGACCGACAGCGTCGTGATCCGGTCAACGGTGCCTCGCTGCAACTGTCGCTGGACGGCACCATCCAGGTGGTCGCCGAGCGCGCGCTCGCCGACGGGGTCCAAAAGTACCAGGCGGAGAGCGGCTCGCTCATCATCATGGAGCCGACCACCGGCCGGATCGTCGCCTGGGCCGATGTGCCCAGCTACAACGCCAACCAGTTTGCGACGACGCCGACCTCGCAGTTCATCGACCCGATCGTTTCCAATCTCTACGAACCCGGCTCGGTGATGAAGGTCGTGACCCTAGGGGGCGCACTCGATGACCACGCCATCACACCGGACACGCGCTTCAACGAGACCGGGGTCGCCGTGGTCGGTGGGGTGGCGATTCGCAACTGGGACAACCGGGCGCACGGGAACGTGACCATGACGCAGGTCCTGGAGAACTCGCTCAACGTCGGCGCCATCAAGGCGCAGCAGCTCGAGGGGGCGGGACCCTTCTATCAATATCTGCAGAAGTTCGGCATCGGCTCCCCAACCGGGGTCGACGTCGCGGCCGAGACGGCGGCGCCGCTCCGTGATCTCGCCAAGTGGAAACCGATCGAGCTGGCGACCGCCTCCTTCGGCCAGGGTGTCGACACCACCGCCCTCGAGATGCTGACCGCCATCAATGTGGTGGCCACCGGCGGCAACCTGGTCTGGCCGCACGTCGTCGACCAGGTGATCGACAGCAATGGGACACGCCACGCGGTGCAGCCACGGGTCGTCCGGCAGGTCATCAGCGCCAAAGCTGCGCAGCAGATGCAGCAGATGATGATCGGCGTGGTCGAGCATGGCTCCGGTTTTGCGGCCCGGATCGACGGCTTCAAGAACCGGATCGCGGGCAAGACCGGGACCGCGAGCATTCCGGAAAACGGGAGCTATGCCAAGGACCAGACGATCGGCTCCTTCGTCGGCTTTGTCCCCGCCGACCACCCGCAGTTCATCATGATGGTGATCACGCGCAAGCCGAAGGTGCTCTTCGAGGGCGCTTATGTGGCCGCCCCGATCTGGAAGACCGTGGCCAGTGCGCTGATCACCCAGTGGCAGATCGCCCCGTGACATGGGAGCGAGAACCGCCAGCGACAATAGTGGTGCTGTGGGGATGTCGGTAAAGGACGTGGTGCAGGCGACGGGCGGCCGCCTGCTCAGCGGGTCGCAGGATGTCGCATTGAGCGCGCTCTTCACCGATTCGCGCGAGGTGAAGCCCGGCGGCCTCTTTGTGGCTTTGCGCGGCGAGCAGCAAGACGGCCATGGCTTCATTCCCCAGGCAATCGAGCGGGGCGCCGCCGGCATCCTCTGCGAGCGACCGCCACAGGCGACCGATCACGCCGCGGTGATCGTGGTCGCGGACACCCGGCAAGCCCTGTTCGACATCACCGCCGATCGCTTGCGCCGCCAGGCGCTGCCGATTGTCGCGATTACCGGCAGCGCTGGAAAGACGACGACCAAGGACCTGATCGCCCATGTGCTCGGGCGCCGGCTGCGCGTGCACAAGAGCGAAGGCAACCTCAATACCTACACCGGGATCCCGATGACGATCTTTCAGATCGACCCGCGCGATCGAGCCCTGGTCGTCGAGTACGCGATGTCGCGGGCAGGGGAAATCCGCGAGCTGACCACGGTGGCCCCGCCCACGATTGGGGTCGTTCTCAACGTTGGACTGGCCCACGTCGGCTTCCTGGGATCGATCGACGCGGTCGCCGCCGCCAAACGCGAGCTGGTGGAGGGACTGGCACCCGGCGGGTTGGCGGTGCTCAATGCCGACGATCCGAGGGTGCGGGCGATGTCGGCGGTGGCGCGACGCTTCACGCTGTTTGGCGCGTCGAGCGATGCCGGCGTGCGCGCCGAGCGGATCCGGTTGCATGGCCTCGAAGGCAGCGCTTTCACGCTGGTCACGCCGCGAGGCAAAGCCGAGGTCTATCTCCGCCTCCCAGGCGAGCACAGCATCTCCAATGCGCTGGCCGCCGCGGCCGTCGCCCTCGAATTCGAGTTCGACAGTCCCGCGATCGCAGCGGCGCTCCATGGCTTCACACCGCCCGCCCGGCGTATGAACATCGTGACCGGGCGCAACGGCGCCACCGTGATCGACGATTCCTACAATGCCAGCCCCGGATCCATGCTTGCCGCCCTCGAGGTGCTGGGCCTCGCGCCCAAGGGGGCGCTCAAGGTGGCGGTGCTCGGTGACATGCTCGAACTCGGCGACCACGCCGAGCGGGCCCACGAAGAAATCGGGTCCCTTGCCGGCAAAACGGCCGACATCCTGATCGCGGTCGGGGAATACGCCCCGCGCGTCGTGCAGGCGGCGCGCAAAGCCGGCCTGCCCACCGATCGGGCTTTCGTCGTCGAGAGCGCCGAGCAAGCAGTCAGGTCGTTGACCCCGCTGCTCACCGCTCAAACCCAGGTGCTGGTCAAGGGCTCCCGCGGCATGCGGCTGGAGCGCGTCGTCGAGCAGATTCGTGAGGCGCCATGAGGGCGCTCATCGTCTTTGCCGCGGCCCTCGTTATCAGCGCCCTGGTCTTCCCGGCGGCGATCGGCCAGCTGGCCCGGGCGCGAATGGGCCAACAGATCCGCGAGGAAGGTCCGGCCACCCACCAAAGCAAGGCCGGCACGCCAACCGCGGGCGGCCTGGTCTTCGTGCTGGTGGCGCTCGTCCTCTACCTAGCGGCCGACCGCTCCGTCGCCGGCGGCTTCGTCCTGATCGCGCTGACCCTTGGCGCAGCGCTTGGCTTCGTCGATGACTTCGCCGCCATCCGCGGCCGGCGCAATCTCGGACTGAGGGCCCGGCAGAAAATCGTGATCCAGCTCGCAACGGGCGCGCTGCTCGGCTATCTGGCGCTGCGCTGGGGATTGACCGGCCAGCTCGTCCCTTTCGACGGACGCCATCCGATCAGCGGCTGGATCATCATCGTGATCAGCGCGCTGGCCGTGGCCGCGGGTTCGAACGCCTTCAACCTGACGGACGGCAGTGACGGCCTCGCCGCGGGCGCCGGCGCGATTACGTTCGGCTCGCTCGCGATCATCGCCGTCTTGCAGCACCGGCCGAGCGCCGGTCTGATGCCGGCCATCCTGGCGGGCGTCCTTGTCGGTTTCCTCTTCTACAACTTCTTCCCGGC
>DATNMN010000150.1:0-3032 GCA_035602295.1 Candidatus Dormiibacterota bacterium
GACCGGCGGGCGTCCGATCGACCGCGCTGCCTGGACGGCGACGAAGCGGTGGATGCCGACCGCGCTGCCGCCTTCGAGCACGGCGTCGAAATCGGGGTTCGGCAGCACCGCCTGCAACAGGGTGACCGCGGTGCTCGCTTCTCCGCGCGCCGGCCGGTCGGCCAGCACGCGGGCGTCGATGCGCGCCCCCGCTACGGCGACGACCTCTAATTCATATTCGCGCCCGGCAAAGACCGCGACGCCGCGCTCACCCGGACGAACCCTGAGCACCCGGGCGAGGTGGTGCCCCCTTTTCCCGTCGATTTGGACCGAACCGCCCAAGGCCGGGCTGGCCTCCACAAAAGTCCAGAACATGCCGGCCTCATGCTATCGGGGCTTGCGGGCGACGGAAGCTCCAACAGGAGGCGTTGTATTCGCCAGCATGAAACAGGGCGAGCTGCCCCTCCCGTTGCATCGCGCAACCTTCAAGGTCGCGGCGGTCTCGTTCTGGGGACTCGCAACGATCGTGATGGCCACGGACTACCTGGGAAGCGATCTGCACGTCAACTATCCGGCCGAGTGGGCGGTCACCATTCTCGCCTGCGCGGCCGGCGCGGTGTGCTGGATGCTGCCTTGGACGGAGACCCCCGCCAGGTGGTTCGTGCCCGTGGTCTTCGGAGGGCTCACGATGTTGACGGTCGGTGTGTTCGCCACCGGAGGCACGCACTCGCATCTATCCGTGCTGTACCTGATCATCGTAGTGTTCACAGCGTCGATTCTCGAATTCCGCACCGCTGTCGTCATGCTGATCAGTGCCATCCTCGTGGCGGCCCTTCCGCTCGCGATTCAAGGTTGGGACAGCTTCTACGCGCGTTCCCTGGTCGTGCTCGCCGCGTCGATGGTCATTTGTGCCTACATCCCGGCGCTGGTACGCAAGGCGTTGCGCGCCGAGAACCGGCTGGCCGAGCAGCGCCGCCTGGAGCTCGAGGCAAGCTACCTTTCGACCATCGAGGCGCTCGCCGCCGCCCTCGATGCCAAAGACCGCCACACCGAGGCGCACTCTCGCGAAACCGCGGCGCTGGCACGGGCCGTCGGCCGGCGGCTGGGGCTTGCCGAGGAGGCCCTCCGGTTTCTCGAGTACAGTGCTCTGCTGCACGACATCGGCAAGATCGGGGTGCCCGGCTACATTCTCAACAAACCGGGGCCGCTTGATGAGGAAGAGACGGCCGTCATGCGCGAGCATCCGGTGATCGGCGAACGCATCGTGGCCTCCGTCCCGTTCCTCGCCAGGATTCGGCCAATGGTTCGCGCGGAGCACGAGCGTTGGGATGGCGGCGGCTATCCGGATGGGCTGAGTGGCGAGCAGATCCCAATCGAGGCGCGCATCATTCATGCTTGCGACGCGTTTCAGGCGATGGCCAGCGACCGGCCTTACCGTCAGGCGCGGCCGCTCGACTGGATCCTGAAAGAGATCCGAGCCCAGGCCGGCCGGCAGTTCGATCCGCAGGTGGCGCAGGCCCTGCTCCAGGTGATCGAATCCGGCGAGGTCGCGATCGCAGGGACGACTGAGAGCGCCCTCCACGAGGACCGCAAAATGCCCCTTGCCCACTCCTGGACGCAGCACCTCGATGCCATACAGGAGCTCGGTGCGGGCCTGGCCAAGGTCGTCAGCGTACCGGAGATCTGCGAGACGATCGGTAGCGCGATCACGAACTTACTACCGTTCGACCAGTGCCGGATCTACCTGCTCGAGGACGACGGCCACACGCTCCGGCCGGCCTATTTCAGCGACACCAAGCGCGCGGAGTACGAGGGCGTCACCGCCGAAACGCTGGCCGTCCAGGTCGGACAGGGCATCACCGGCTGGGTGGCCGAGACCAAGCAGGGCGCACTGGTCGGCGACACCGAACGGCATCCGAAGGCGGTGCACATCCCCGGGACGACCGAGACCGATGAGTCGATGCTGGCGCTTCCCGTCATCTTCGAGGACAACCTGATCGGGATCATCGTCAACGTCAAGGTTGGCTTGCATCAGTACACCGGCGACCATTTGCGTTTGATGACGATCCTCGCGAACCAGGCGGCGGTCTCGATCTTCAACGCCCGGTTGATCGAGCGATTGGCCGCGACCGCGCGAACCGACCCGTTGACGGGATTGGCGAATCGCCGCGCCTTCGAGCGGGAGCTCGAGCAGCGGCTTGCCTCCGATTCGCCCGAGCCGTTCTGCGTGATCATGGTCGATGTCGACGGGCTCAAGCAAGTGAACGATGCGCGCGGTCACGCCGCCGGCGATGCGGCGCTGAAACGCGTGGCGTCGGTGCTCACATCCAACATGCGCTCGCTGGATCTCGTGACCCGCTGGGGTGGTGACGAGTTCGTGCTGCTGATGCCCGCGACGGACCAGGTGGGCGCCGTCTCCCTGGCACGCCGGATTGGTGGGACGCTGCGCAGTCCGGACGACCCCGCCGGTCCGATTTCGGTGTCGATCGGGACAGCATCGTTTCCTGCCGACGGGACGACCCCAGATACACTGCTGGGGGCGGCCGACCGCTCGATGTATTCGGACAAACGGCAGCGGGCCGCCTGATCCGCTAGGCCGATTCCGGGCGCGCCCAGTCCTCGACGTTGTCTGTCAACGACGTCAACGCAACGTTGGCCCGAACCACATAGTCCATCACGTTCGACGTGAATCCGCGGCTCACCATCTCCTCAGGCCGATGGTCCGACAGGATAATGACCGGCACGTCTTTCGTTGGCTCGCCGTCGCGCAAAGCGTGAAGCATCTCGATGCCGTCCTGCTCCCTCCGGCGGATGTCGAGGTAGACGAGGTCCGGCCGCACCGAGGCGCTCGTATCGATCAGCTGCTGGCGGCCCGAGACGATCGTGACCTGGTAACCATCGAGCTCGAGCTTCAACTTGTACATTTCGGCCACCGCCGGATCGTCCTGGACGAAGAGAACGCGGATGGTGTCGTCCACCGGATGCGTCGTGCGCGCCATGGTCGCCCCCTTTCTCGAGCCCGGACCCGAGGGCTGGAAGTCGCTGCCGTCCTC
>DATNMN010000151.1:0-7677 GCA_035602295.1 Candidatus Dormiibacterota bacterium
GCTCGGGGGTCCGCTCAGCGCGGCCGAGCAAGACTTCCTGAACCGGGCCTATCCGGCCGCCGACATTCCGCTGGTGGCGACCAAGGTCGCACAGCAGGACTTCCAGAACGCCGACCAGCGTGGCCAGCAAAACGGTGATGTCGGCAATTTCAAGTGGACCTCGATCGGTCCCACTGTCGCCCAGATGCCGGGGGTGCTGACCTTCACCGGGGCGCCCTTCGTCACCTCGGGCCGCATCTCGGCCCTGGCCATCTCGCCAAACTGCGGCGGGGATGAATGCCGCCTGTACGTCGGGGCGGCCGGTGGCGGAATCTGGAGAACTGACAATGCGCTGTCGAATCAGCCGAGCTGGCGGTTCATTTCGGGGAGCTTCGCATCAAACGCCATCGGGACGATCGTGATCGATCCGACCGATCACGCCGGGCGGACGATCTACGTCGGGACCGGTGAGCCCAACGCTTCTGGCGACTCGGAGGCCGGTATGGGCATCTACAAGTCGACCAATGGTGGCGACAGCTGGAGCCTCCTGTCAGGCAGCACGTTCGCCCAGGGCCGGGCGATCAGCTCGATCGTCATCGATCCGACCAACCAGCACACGCTGTACGTTGGCACCACGCGCGCCGTCCGGGGCGTCAGCTCGGTGACCGGCGGCTCCGGCAGCGGCCCCGGCTTCGCGGCGGTCGGTCTGTACAAGTCGACGAACGGCGGCACCTCGTTCTCGTTCGTCTGGGACGGCAACAACTCCTTACGGGGCGTCAACCATGTGGAGCTCGATCCGAGCAACGCGTCGACCGTGTACGCCGCCGCGTACCAGCAGGGAATCTGGCGGAGCCAGGCGTCCGCGGCGACCGGGAGCTTCGAGCAGGTGTTTGTGCCGACCTCGCCTCTTCAGAACAGCGACCGGACATCGTTCGCGCTGACCACAAAGGCCGGACATACGCGCGCATACGTCGCCGACGGTGCAATTGGGCCCGCTAAAGACAAAGACGGCAAGGTGGTGGGCAACTACAGCCAGGTCTGGCGCAATGACAATATGAACCAGGCGGCCATCGTGCTAGTCGTTAGTGGCGCCAACGCGGGCGGCTGGAAGCTCCTGACTGACCCGGTCAACGGCCACCCCGGGTATGCAACCTTCGACTTCTGCACCGGTCAGTGCTGGTACGACAACGACATCTTCACGCCGGCGGGTCACCCAGACACCGTCTTCGTGATCGGTTCCTACCAGTACGGCGAGTACGGGTTCCGATCGAATGGGCGCGCCGTACTTCGTTCCACGACGGCGGGCGAGCCTGATCCTTCTCCCAACGGCCGGACCTTCACCGACATGACGTGGGATGCGACGTCTGCGACGACACCGAACGGCATCCATCCGGACCAGCATGCGCTGGTTTTCCTACCGGGCAACCCGAACGTCTGGTTCGAAGGATCTGACGGTGGTTTGGTTCGCTCGAGCGGTGCCTACGCGGACGTGTCGTCGCAGTGCGACACCCGTCCGATTGGGCCAGCCAGCATGATGACCTGCCACCGGCTTCTCTCGGCCATACCGACGCAGCTGTTCAGTCTGAACACTGGCCTCAACACGCTGCAGTTCCAGCACCTCGCGGCCAACCCCCAGAACCCGACCGGCGAGCTGCAGGGTGGGACACAGGACAACGGCACCTGGCTGTACACCGGAAGCCGGAAGGTCTGGAACCAGACCATTTACGGTGACGGTGGACTTTCGGGCTACAACGCGGCCAATCCCACCATCCGCTTCAACACCTTCTTCAGCGAGTACACCGACACCAACTTCCGGGGAGGCGATCCGACCAAGTGGGTCGTCACCTCGGCTCCGCTCTTGAACAGCCCCGAGGGGTCACAGTTCTACATGCCGATCATCGCCGACCCGAATTTGGCGAAAGCCGGGTCGATGTTCGCCGGTCTGCAGGGCGTCTGGCGCACCACCGACAATGGCGGCAACCAGGCCTACCTCGAAGCGAACTGCCCCGAATTCACGACGGCGGGCAATCAAGTGGGGTGCGGCGACTGGGTAGAGCTGGGCGGAACAGCGGGTCGTCTGACAACCGCGGCGCGCGGCACCAAGCCCGGAAACCTCGTGGCGCAGGTCGCTCGGGCATCGAGTGACACCGGCACCCTCTGGGCGGCCACCGGCACCGGTCGCGTGTTCGTCTCCAAGAACGCGGACGGACCGGCTGCCTCGGTCACCTGGACCAGGCTCGACTCGCTGGCGCCGAATTCTCCGAATCGATTCGTCAGCAGCATTGTCGTCGACCCGAGCAACCCCAACCACGCCTGGATCGCCTACTCGGGCTACAACATCAACGACCCGACGACCCCGGGGCACGTGTTCGAGGTCACCTACGACGGCGCGACCGCGACCTGGAAAGACCTCGACGGCGGCACGGGACCGATGGGTGATTTGCCGGTGACGGCCCTGGCGCGCGACCCGCAGACCGGCGACCTGTACGCCGGCACGGACTTTGGCGTCCTGCGGCTGGCTGCCGGCGGCGACACCTGGGAAGCGCTCAGCAACGGCATGCCGAAAGTCGAGGTCGTCTATCTCCTGATTCCGTCCGGGACCCATACGCTGTTTGCCGCAACTCACGGGCGCGGCGCCTGGCAGCTTGATCTACCACGTGGCGAAAACGGCGGAGGAAATGGCGGCGGAGGCGGCGGAGGCGGCGGCGGCGGCGGCGGCGGCAACTAGAACGTAGTCGATCGGGGTGCGAGGGCTTGGGCCCTCGCACCCATCGCTATGCCGGCGTGCGGATCAGCCACTCGATGATTTCGCGGACCCCGGCGCCGTTCTCTCCGGCGGTCACGTGACCGGCAACCGCCTTGAGCGAATCGAGGGCGTTCGCCACCGCGACACTGCATCCGCACATCAAAAGGAACGCCTCATCGTTCTCGGCGTCGCCGATGCCGACGACGTCGCGAGGGGATAGGGCGAGCTCGTCGAGCGCCGCGCGCAGCCCGGTCGCCTTGTCGACTGAGGCAGGCAGCACCATGACGGAGCCCTTGTTCAGGATCACCTGCAGGTCGAGGCCCAACTCGCCAATGACGTCCAGGACGACTCGTTCATTTGGTTGCTCGGTCGCGACGAAAACCTGGCCAGCGGTCAGGGTCTGCACGCCTCGCCGCCGGAGTTCCTCGACGAACGCCCGGGGCGGCGGTTTGCTGAGCGCGCGCGTCTCGTGCGATTGCGGTCGGTAGACGAGGGGTCCGTTCTCGGCGACGACGCGATCGAAGATGGCGACCTCAGGAAAGACCTGGGTCAGGTCATCGATCCGGCGACCCGTCACCAGGATGAGCTTGCGACCGGTGGCCGCGAGCCGGCGCAGCGCCGCCACCGTTTCCGGTGCGACCGTGCCGTGCGACGCCAGCGTCCCGTCATAGTCCGTCGCGAGGGCGAGGTAACGCATGGGCCCCAGGCTCAGATGCGCTTCGGCCCCGGACCGGCCGCGAGGATGATGCGGATCGGGCGGTCGTGGCGAAGGAAGTCCCAGGCCCACGCGGCGAGCGCACTGATGCGATTGCGGAAGCCGATGAGGTAATAGATGTGCACAAACAGCCAGGTAAGCCATCCGAGGAAACCGGTGAATTCCAGTCCGCCGGGGAGGTGGGTGACGCCGGCATTGCGGCCGATGGTCGCCATCGTGCCCTTGTCGAGGTAATGGAAGGGCTGGCGTTTGGTCTGAATGCCGCGAACCTCGTCAAGGATGGTGCCGGCAACATAGCGTCCTCCCTGCATCGCGGGCGGGGAGACCATGGGCAGCTCGCGATCGCCGACATGTGGTGAGGCGGCGTCGCCGATGGCGAACGCGCCGGGTGCGCTGGGGATCCGCAGCCCCTCGTCCACCTGGATGCGCGCATTTCGAAACCGGGGAACGGGGGACTCGCCGATCGGGTCGTTGGGTCGGACGCCCGCCGACCAGACGATGGTGGCGCTGGTGATCGCCGTACCGTCGGAAAGCGTCACCGAATGGCCGTTCGCGTTTTTGACCAGGGCGCCGGTCCGGACTTCGACGTTCCGTCTGATGAGGACCCGCTGCGCGTAGCGGCCAAGGCGAACCGAAAACGCATTGAGAAGCCGGTCCGCGCCCTCCACCAGGATGATCCGGATCTCGGCGCGCGAGATCTGGTGGTAGTCCTTGCCGGCGACGATCGACATGAGCTCGCTGAGCGCGCCCGAGGACTCGACGCCGGTCGGGCCGCCGCCGACGACCACGAAGGTGAGCAGGGCACGGCGCGCCTCGGGATCGGGCTCGGCATCGGCCCGTTCCAGGCAAGTCAGGACCTGGTTGCGAAGCCGCGTCGCATCCTCGAGTGTCTTCAGCCCGAATGACACCTGCGCCACCTCCTGGTTGCCGAAGTAGTTGTCGGTGCTCCCGGTCGCCAGGACCAGGTAGTCGTAGGCGAGTGGTGGGGCGCCGTCGAGCCGCACCAGCTTGTTGGATAGTTCGACACGCGTGACGGTCGCCTGCCGAAACCGCACGTTGGCCGAGTTGCGGAAGATGGTGCGGAGGGGGTAGGCGATGTCGCTCGGATTCAGCAGCCCGGTTGCCACCTGGTAGAGCAGCGGCGTGAACAGATGGTAGTTGTGCTGATCCAGCAGGATGACGTCGACCGGCTCACCATCGAGCTTCCTGGCGCAGGCTAGGCCGCCGAACCCGGCGCCGACGATCACGATGCGTTTGCGGTCAGCCATCGGTGACGATGCGAAGGTGCGCATGCGCCTGGCGCAGGGCGGCCTCAACCGCGCCAGGCGAGTCGGCGCGCGCGAACATGAAGCCGAGATAGCGGTCACCCTCCGGCAGCGGCACGAGCTGCTCGCCAGGCGGGATGGTGATCACCAGCCCGTCGATGCCCGGCACCTGCCGCGCCTCCGACTGTCCGGCGACGGTTTTCAGCCGACCGTCAGTTGGGATCGGCAGCATCATCACGCCCGCAGCGCGCCGTTCCCGGTCGTGGGCCGGCACCGGCAGCCCGGCGGCGTGTCGCAGGATCAACTCTTCGAGCGAGATGCCGGATCCGAACCGCAGGGTGCGCGAGCAGAGCCCGCCGATCGACCGCGCTGCCAGCTCGAGCATCCAAATGCCTCGATCGTTGAGTCGAAGCTCGGCATGAATCGGGCCGTCCGTAAGTCCGAGGGCTCGCGCCGCACGCGCCGTGATGTCCCGAATCTCGGCCTGCCGCTCGCTCGTCTGCCGCGACGGCGTGACGTAGATCGTCTCCTCGAAGAAGGGACCGTTCAGGGGGTCGGGCTTGTCGAAGATGGCCAGCAGGTCGAGCTCGCCATCCCGCAGCAGCGCCTCGACGGCCACCTCCTCGCCCGCGATGAAGTCTTCGACCAGGACCGCCGGCCGCAACCCGTCTCGCTGGCATGCCGCGACGATGGCTCTGACGCGTGCCAGAACAACGGGAAAGCTGCCGATGTCGTCCGCCTTCACCACGCCCTGGCTGCCGGACAGATCGAGCGGCTTGACCACGCAGGGAAAGCGCACCCCGGCCGCAAAACTAGCCGGATCCTCGTCGACGTCCACGGTTCGAAATCCGGGGGTCAACAGGCCCGCCGCTTGAAACCGTTGACGCATGCGCGCCTTGTCGCGCGCCGCTTCGACGGCGCCGACCGAGTTGTGCGCGAGCCCAAGCGCCCTTGAGGCTGATGCCGCCAACAACGTCCCGGTGTCGTCGACGGCTACCACGGCGTTCAGCGAGTGATCCTTGGCGAAGGCGACGATTCGCTGCGTCGAGCGCTCGAGGTTGTGGAAGTCGAGCCGGAGCTGGCGTCCCTCCATCAGCTTGGCCAGCGCGGAGGGGTGCTCGGAGCCGACGACGACCTCGACGTCGAGGCGGGACGCGGCCTCCATGAAGTCATGCGTGCGGTAGGTGCGACTGGGGATGAGCAGAAGGACGCGCGCCATCTCTGTTAGTTGACCATGAATAGAATGACGGCAATGCCGCCCGCGATTACGGTGACGCCCGCCGCGAAGGCGAAGATCGAGGCCGTCCGCGCAAAGAGCGGCCACCCGGACGCGCGTTTACGGATCGCCATCGCGGGTCGGCGCGGAGGCCAGTTCGTGTACGAGCTGGACCTCGTCGCACCAGAGGACGCGCCGGCCACGGATATCAAGATCGAGACCCCGGATATCGGGCTTTTGGTCGAGCCAGGCAGTGCCGCCAACCTCGAGGGGGCCGTGATCGACCTGGATCCGTCGGCCCTGGGCGGTGCGCTGCGGATCGATAATCCGAACGAGGGCTGGCGCGACCCGGTCGCCGCTCGCATCCAGGAGGTGCTCGACCGCCAGATCAATCCGTCGGTCGCGGCCCACGGCGGTTTTGTCGACCTACTCGAGGTGCGTGGGGGCTCCGCCTATGTCCAATTGGGTGGCGGCTGCCAGGGCTGCGCCCAGGTCGACGTCACGCTGCGCCAGGGCATCGAAGTGGCCATCAAGGCGGCGGTCCCGCAGATCGTGGAGGTGATCGACGTGACCGATCACGCCGCAGGTACCAACCCTTACTTCCAACCGGCGAAGAAAGCCTCTTAGATCGCCGCGATCCGGCGCAGCCTCATCCGCGGGCCGAAGCGCGGCGCCTGGATGCCGCCCAGCGTTAGCAGGCGAATGACGCGAGCCCGATGTCCACGGTATGGCTCCAGCAACTCCAGCATGCGGGCCTCGGTGCCGCGGACTTCGCCGCCGAGCGCCCAGGCGACCTGGTGCGGCAGGTGGTAATCGCCTAACGACACCACATCGCGATCGCCATGCGCGACGGCCGACACCTCCGCCGCCGACCATGGGCCGATGCCAGGTAATGTCATCAGCAAGCGTCGGGCCTCGGCGGGTTCGAGCGCCGTCGTCGACTCGAGGCGCGCCGCCCGACTCGCCGCCAACTGGATCACCGCAAAGCGCCGGCGCTCGATGCCGAACCGGTGCACCGCCCAGTATGGAGTGGACGCCAGGCGCTGCGGTGACGGCGGCAGCATCAAGCTGGCATTTCCCGGTGCCCGCTCGCCGAGCGTGTGCACGAGCCGGGCATACGAGGCGTAGGCTTCGACGCTCGGCACCTTCTGTTCGAGGATGGTGGGCAGCATCGCTGCAAAGACGAGTCCGGTCCGCCCAAGGCGCAGTCCGGGATGGCGGCGGTGCAAGTCCCAGAGGAGGCCGCTCGCGGGCTTGAAGCTTTCCGGCCGGTCATCGAATCCCAGCAGCGCTGGGACCTGATCAACAAGCCAGCCCGCACCGGCGCCCCACGCCTCGGCGACCACGCACCTACCGCCATGCTGGAGCCGCATGGTGGCTGGGCCGTCAGGCGTTCGGGCTGCCCGCCAGACGCCGTCGGTCCCAAAGCGGATCGTGGGATCGGATGGACCGTGCCGCACTGGTCCGAGCGTAAGATCGAGATTCAGAGGGAAGGGGAGAGGGAGGCTCGCGGTGGCGTCGGGCGGCAACACTGACCAACCTTAACCCGACGACGTGCGCGCGGGACAGCGCTGGTCCATTTTGTCGGAAGCAACGAGCTTGAATGAGTGTCGGCAATGTGCTACGAATTATCAAGTCAGCTGATAGAAGGGGTTCCAGCTTGAGGAGGCGACCAGCATGATCCGGTGTCCGTGGTGTGGGGCGCCAAACTACGCGATCGATAGCTGGTGCTCGAGTTGTTCGCGGCACCTGGACT
>DATNMN010000152.1:0-5704 GCA_035602295.1 Candidatus Dormiibacterota bacterium
TCGAGGTTGCCATCGAAGGGCGGTGGCTCGTCGACGCTGAAGTCGAGACTGGTCTTGAAATCGAGCGACTTGACGCTGATCACCCGATCGTCACGGAGCCGCACCGTCGCGTAGGCGTGCCGGTCGATGGTCGCGTTCAGAACCAGACCGCCGCGGTCGTTGACGTAGGGCGACAGGTCCGTCCCGCCTCCAGCGAAGCTGATGCGCAGCGGAGCGCGGGCCCGAAAGATCAACGGCGGGACTCACCCGCGGCGGGCCTACCGTAGAGCGCCGTCTCGATCAGGTCACAGAGCAGGTGCTCGAGCGGGAGCAGGGTCTCCTGGACGTGCTGCGTATCGCGGTCGGGGACGACCACCGCGTGGTCGACCTTCTGGGTCAAGCGCCCGCCTTCACCCAGCAACCCCACGGTGATCAGGCCGAGATTGCGCGCGGTCTCGACCGCGCGCACGACATTGGCCGAGTTGCCGCTGGTGCTGATGGCGATCAGCACATCGCCACGGCGCCCGTGCGCCTCGACCTGGCGCGCGAACACCCCCTCGAAGCCGGAGTCATTGCTGAAAGCGGTGAGGACGGACGTGTCGGTGGTCAGCGCCAGCGCCGAGATGGCGGGTCGGTCGAGCTGCTTGGAGAGCTTGCAGACGAGCTCGGTCGCGATGTGCTGGCAGTCCGCGGCACTCCCGCCGTTGCCGCAGAGCAGCACCCGGCCTCCACGGCGCAACGACTGCGAGATGACGTCGGCGGCCAGAACCACCTGCTCCAGGCAGGCGTCGAAGCCGCGCCGCTGCACCTCGAGGCTCCGGTCGAGGTAGGTGCGGCCGTGCTGGATCGTCGTGGACTCGGTCTGCAATGCTGTGAACTCCTTGTGGAGAAGGTTATCGGCTTTCGCCAGCGCCTGAGGTGTCCCGATGTCGACGAAGATCCCGCTCCCGACGATGCCGTAGAGGTCGTGCCCGGCCAGCTCGGGAAAGACCTCCCGTTCGAGGCTCACCGCCCGGCCGGTCGGGATCCGGTCGATGACGGCGCGCTCCACCAGGTAAACGCCGCAGCTGATGAGCGCCGCCGCGTCTGCAGCCTTCTCCAGGAAGCGGACGATCTTCCCGTCGGCATCGAGCTCGACGCTGCCGTAGCGGGCGGCATCGGCTTCCCGCTGCAGCCAGATGGTGGCCCCCGCCCGGCGCTCGCGGTGGAGAGCCAGCATTGGGTCAAGCTGAAAGCGGCAGTAGCTATCGCCGTTGAGGACCAGCACGGGGTTCGATCGAGCGTGGCCGGCAGCCAGGCGCAAGGCCCCCGCGGTGCCAAGCGGCTCGGGCTCGCGCGAGTAGCTCAGCTCCAGCCCGAAGCGACCGTCGCCCAGCGCGCGCTCGATCGCCTCGCCCATGTAGCCCGTGGCTAGCACGGCGTGGTGGACGCCGGCCGTCTTCAGCGCCAACACCAGCCATTCAAGAAAGGGACGGCCATCGACCTCCGCCAGCGGCTTGGGCCGATCGCTCAGCACCGGGCGAAGACGCTGCCCCAGGCCGCCGGAGAGAATCACGGCGTCGATCATCCGTCAGCGATCCCGCAAGATCAGGTCCGCGGCGTCGGACAGGCTTCGAGCCGTCGTCCACGCGGCCTCGGGCTTGCGTCCCATGTCGCCACCGGGGTCGAGCAGGATCGCCCGGCAGCCCGCGGCGCCCGCCGCCTCGACATCGGACAGCTGGTCGCCGACCATGACCGCCGTGGATAGGTCGACCCCGAGCTCGTCGCGGGCGCGAAAGAGCAGCCCCGGCGCAGGCTTGCGGCAGTCGCAGGCGTCGGCCGGCGTGTGCGGACACACGAGGAAGGCGCGGATTTTTCCTCCGCGGCCCTCGATCAGCGCGGCGATCCTGTCATGAATGTCGTCGACGGTCTTTTGGCTGACCAGGCCGCGGCCGATCGCGGATTGGTTGGTGAGGACGATCAGCTCGCAGCCGCCGCGGGAGAGCCGGGCGAGCGTATCCAGGGCCCCCGGTATGATCTCGACCTCCTCCCAGCGCTTGACATAGTCGGGTCGCATGCGGTTGATGATCCCATCCCGATCGAGCAGCACCACCAACGATTTGGATCTGCGCATCGCCATGAAGTATCGCTCCAAGATCCCTCGCCTTCTGGGGAGCTTGGGAGGGGGTGCCTCTTTTCGTTCCGACCGGGGCTTTCTCAGATGCAGGACACCGGGTGGTTCTCTGACGTAAAGCTCGACGACCGTCGGGCCAAACCGAGCCATGGTTATCGCGCGGTCCACTTGATCACCAAGGTGGCCGCGAAACCTGTTGAGATACAAGTCCGGACTGAGCTACAGGACGGCTGGCTGAGGTCACCGAGAAACTCGCCGACCGCTGTTTGCCGGCCCAGAGGCCTTGGGTCTTCCTGGCGCTATTACCTGGGCAAGCAGGCGCGACGGTGCTAGACTGCGGGCCTAGACCCAGTCGGCAGTCGTCGCTCCTGGGGAGGAGGGGATGCGCCGCAGGTTGTGGGTCGCCGTCGTCGGAGGCTCGCTCGTCGCGCAAGCCGCGACGGGCATGGTCGCGGTCAGACCGGCGCTCGCCGCCGACCCGGTTGGCCAGGTCACCGAGTACCCGCTTCCGGGGACGGGCACCTTTACGACCGAGATCATCGCGGGCGCGGACGGCAACATGTGGTTCAGCGAAAACACCGCGAACAAGATCGGCAAGGTGACCACGGCGGGCTCCATCACCGAGTTCGCACTCCCCAATGCGAATAGCCAGCCGATTGCCATCGCGGCAGGCTCCGACGGCGATCTGTGGTTCACCGAGTGGCAAGGGAACCGAATCGGCCGGATCACGTTCGGCGGCACGATCACCGAGTTCACCGTTCCCACGGCCAACAGTCAGCCGGACGACATCACCGCCGGCCCCGATGGCAACATCTGGTTCACGGAGTCCGGTGGAAACAAGATCGGCCGGATCACGACCGCTGGCACCATCACCGAGTTCACTGGTCTCACCGCGTCAGCTCAACCGGGGGCTGGCGGCATCGCGGCTGGCCCCGATGGCAACGTGTGGTTCACTGAGGAGACCGCCAATAAGATCGGCCGAATTACCTCTACCGGCACGGTCACCGAGTTCACGGTTCCGACGGCCGCCAGCAGGCCGAACAAGATCGAGCCCGGTCCCGACGGGAACCTGTGGTTCACGGAATTCAACACGAACAAGATCGGACGGATCATGCCCGGCGGCGGCAACACCATAACCGAGTTTGTCGTTCCCACCTCAGCAAGCGGCCCGAACGACCTGCGCGCTGGGCCCGACGGCAACATGTGGTTCACCGAGTACAACCCGAACATCAATAAGGTGGCCAGGATCAAGATGACGGGAACGATCGCCGAATTCAACGTCCCGACCCCCAACAGCGGGCCAGGTGGAATTGCGCCTGGTCCCGACGGCAACATGTGGTTCACGGAAGACAGGGCCGACAAGATCGCCAGGATCGGCGTCGCGGGCTTATCTGTTGTGAGTGGGCGGCAGTACACGTTGTCCGGTAGCGATGGCGCGACCTGGCAGCCGATCGATGCCGCCAACCTGACAGTCAAGTTCACGCCGATATTCCCCTCGGCGGCAGTGCTAACAGGTAATGCGGACCTTTGGACGACCGTGACTGGCATCAACCAGGATGTCGGCATTCTGGTCACCGGCGGAACATATGGCACAAGCGGGGCGCTCGTCGGCTGGAAAGAGAGCGGTGGCTTCGGCGGCACCTACTCGCCCAATGCGGCCGCCGTGCAGGCGGTGATTACCGTTTCCTCAGGGACGGCCTACACGGCAACGCTCGTATGGAAGTCGAACAGGCCGACCACAAGCACTATCGTCGCGGGAGCTGGCATTGGACCGAACTTCTCACCGACACGGCTGACCGCCGAGCTCGTTCAGTGGACAGCCGGCGACCACAACACACAGTGGCCCGCCACCAACATCCAATACCTCATGAACGGCAGCGACGGTACGACATGGAAGGACATGGATGCGACATTCCTGTCCATCGGCTTCACGCCCGCGACGAATGGACTCGCGCTGCTGAGCGCCAACGCCGATCTCTGGACCACCAAAGCCGGCGTTAACCAGGACATCGGCATCTTCGTTAGCGGGGGCAGCTACGGCAGCGGACAGCTCGTCGGCTGGAAGGAAAGCGGCGGCTTTGCTGGAACCTACTCACCCAATGCCGCATACGCCCAAACGGTGGTGCAACTCATGGCCGGCACCGCCTACACCATTAAGGTGCAATGGAAAGCTAATAGGTCGACGTCTGGAACCATCGTTTCAGGTGCGGGCACCTCGCCCTTCTTTTCGCCTACTCGATTGACCATGCGCTTCTACCCCGGCGGGACCGGTATCAGCGACGTGTCGACCAACCAGCAGTATTCGCGCACGGGTAGCACGGGCAGTGACTGGATTCCGATCGACGCCACCAATCTCAAGATGCAGATAACACCCGCAACGGCGTCCGACTATGTTCTCGGCGCCAATATAGATCTCTGGACGGCGGCCGCCGGAGTCAACCAGGACATCGGCATCTTTGTCAGCGGCGGCACGTACGATACCGGGACGCTGGTCGCCTGGAAAGAGAGCGGCGGCTTTGCCGGCACGTTCTCGCCCAACGCCGCCTTCGTCCACACCGTTCTGCCGCTC
Source organism: Candidatus Dormiibacterota bacterium (assembly GCA_035602295.1). Classification (GTDB taxonomy): domain Bacteria; phylum Chloroflexota; class Dormibacteria; order CF-121; family CF-121; genus CF-13. The sequence goes on from DATNMN010000152.1 coordinate 4,662, forward strand.
GCGGGTGGCATCACCTACACCGTCACTCTCGAGTGGAAGGCCAATAAGAACACATCGGGCACCATCTACGCCGCCGCCGGCGGCGGGCCAATCTACTCACCGACTCGACTAACCGCGCAGTCGATGGGCTAGCGCTAGCGCCCCAAGCACCAGGGTGGGGGAATTTACCACCTTATGGTAGTATGTCAAGTATGGCGAAGGAGAAGGTAACGATTACCCTCGACCGAGCGAAAGCAAACCATGCGCGCGCCTTGGTGGCGGCGCGGTCAACGTCTGAAACCATCGACCTTGCCCTCGATCGCCTTATCGATGCCGAGCGGCTGCGCCGAGACATCGCCGCCTACCGTCGGATCCCGCCGACCGCCCCCGAAACGGCCATCGCCCTGCTGGCCGATGCGAGCGGTCTCGCTGATGAGACCGACTGGGAGGCCCTCTATCCCGAGGTCGACAACAACCAGTAGAGCGCCCCGCCGCGGTGAGGTGTGGCTTGCTCGACTGGATAAGGTGCGTCCGATCGTGGTTCTAAGCCGAGATCCGATGGGGCAGTTGCTCCAGGCGGTGATCAGCGCCCCCGTCACCTCGACAATTCGCGGCCTATCGACAGAGGTTCGCCTGGGACCGGCGGACGGGGTCCGTATCGAATCGGTCGCCAACCTTGATAACGTGCAGCTCGTCGCCCGCGCCCGCCTGGTACGCCGCGTCGGGCGTGCGAGGCCCGCAATCATGAATGCTATTTGCACAGCCTTGTCGACGGCTGTTGGTTGCGGCTAACTCATTTCCCTCCCCCTTGTTTTTCCTCCCCCGCTTGCAGGGGGAGGGCAGGGTGGGGGCTCCCGCGCGGGAGGTAAACTGAGCCCGTAGAGCACAACAGCGTGATGGCGAGAACCAATGTGCTCGGCGTGGGCGTCAGCCTGATCAACATGCGCATGGCGCTCGACACGCTCGACCGATGGGTCGCGAACCGAGACCGTCAGTACGTCAGCGTGTGCAATGTCCACTCGGTCATGGAATGTCAGCGCGACGAGGATCTCAAGCGAATCGTG
>DATNMN010000153.1:0-2581 GCA_035602295.1 Candidatus Dormiibacterota bacterium
GCCGGCACGGCGCTGGCGACCGCGCGGCTCATCCCCCACGAGGGCGGAGTGGTCATCGAGTGCGAGCTCAACAATAGCGGCAGTCTGCCGATCACTTTCAACGGCTGGCGGCCGGTCGCCGTCGATGGGGATGGCGCCACGCTGCACGTCGGGGACGAACCATGGCGCGCCAGCGCGCTCATCAACGGCTACCAGTCCTGGGATTACGCCGGCATTCATCCACTCGATAAGGCGATCACCGAGGGCGACCACAAGCCGCCCGCCTCCTCCTGGTGGACCGCGGCCATCTGTGATGGCCAGACGATGTTCGTCGCCCAGGTGCTTAAAGCGAGCCGCTTCGCCACCAACTTTCGCTGGCACTATCACCGCGACGAGCACGACGGTGATTCGCTGCCCACGACCATCGCCAGCTTCGTCGCCGAACAGACTGGCTCGCCGTTGTCCCAGCCCGAGCAGCGCTCGGGCCTGCCCGAAGAGCTCCGTCTCGAAGTCCTGCCAGCAACCGGCCTGGTGTCCGATCCCATCCTGCTGCTCTACGGCGATGACGGAACCGCGACATTGCGCAAAGCCCTCAGGGTCGCCGGTCACGCGGCCGGTGCGCGCGCCTTTCCCACCGTTCCCCGCGGATGGTGCAGCTGGTATCACCTGGGCCTGGCGGTGACCGAAGCCGACATCGCGCGCAACGCCGCGTTCCTCGCCAAACGAATGCCCGAGATCGCGAAAAGCTCGTCGAACGGCTTCCGGCCGGTGATCCAGCTGGACGACGGGTGGATGCCCCGCTGGCAGCGATGGGGCGACTGGATCGCGAATGAGTTCTTCGCCGATGGGCTGCACGCGCTGGCGACCCGGGTCCACCGCCACCGGCTGGAGGTCGGCATCTGGCTGGCCCCCTTTCACGTCGCCGGTGACTCGCAGCTGGCCGCGGCGCATCCCGATTGGCTTGTCAAGGCGAGCGACGGCACGCCACTGGTCGATCCCCGTCTCAGCCGCGCCTACCACGTCCTCGACCCGACCCATCCGGATGTCGAGCGATTCCTCGGTGACCTCTTTCGAGGGCTGCGCAAAGACGGCTTCACCTACTTCAAGCTCGACTTTCTCTATGGCGCTGCCTATGAGGCGGCGCGTCACGACCCGGAGGTGACGGGAACGCAGGCGCTGCGAATGGGCCTGAAGCAAATCGTTGACGCCGTCAACCCTCCGGGCAAGCCGGAGAAAGCGTTCATCCTCGCCTGCGGCGCACCGCTGATGCCGATCGTGGGCCTGGTGCATGGGGCGAGGACGGGCGGCGATGTCGGCGTGCCCCAGATGGAGGACGGCAAGGCCGGACCACCACACGTCGGCTTCCCCCTAATTCTGTCGATGGCGCGCAACCAGGCCGCCCGGCTTTTCTTCGACCGGTCGCTCTTCGCCGTCGATGCCGACGTCGTAATGGCCCCGGCGCCGCAGCTCACGCCCGACGAGGCGCGGGTGATGATCACTATCGGGGCGCTATCGGGCGGGATCTTCATGCTCAGCGACGACCTGGAGACGCTGCCGGCGGACCGACTGGCCCTCTTGCGCAACCCCAATGTGCTTGGACTCGTCGGCGGTCCGGCGGCCGAGCCGGTGCACCTCTTCAGCGCTCCCGAGCGCGAGGCGCAGGACCACTGGTTTGCCTTCCCGCAGGAGCTGCCGCCACTCTGGGTGCGTCGCGATCCCGACGGCAGCACCGTGGTGGCGATCTACAACTGGAGCGATTCCGCTCGGCCGTACCGACTGCACTTCAACGAAGCGATCGGGGCCGACGGGACCTTCTCGGTCGTCGATCTCTGGTCTTCGCGACGGGGTGGCCGCTCGCTCGGGATCAAGCGAGATAGCCTGCGCCTCACCCTGGCGCCGCACAGCGTGCGACTACTTAGAATGAAAGCCGCTGCCGCCGCCGCGCAGCCTTAACGAACGCTCCGAAACCACCATGCGCCGAGTGCTTTTCTACCGGCTGTACGATGTCGTCCCTACTCGGCTGGCCGAGCTGGAGGATGAGGCACGCGCCTTTACGAGGAGCCGCGCCTGGAGGGGCGACGCCTTCTGGCTGGCGACGGAGAACACGACCGACCTGTTCGCGATGGAGTACTTCCGGCATCTCCGCAACGAGGAAGGTCCGGCCCTGTCCGCCGCCGGCTTCCTGCGCTTGCTCGGCGACGAGACCGACGCCATCGCCACGCTCTATTTCCTGAATGACATCTCCCAGCGATTCCACGCCAGGGCCGCGTTACAGGATGAGGAGAACCCGATCGCCAAGCTCCGCCGCCTCGAGATCCGCCAGGGCCGGCTGCCGTCGGGCATGCCGATCGAGGACGTGCTCGCCGCGCGACCGGTGATCAAGAAGATGGAGGGCGAGCCGATTACGTTTTACCCTCCGACCTACCGCCCCAACTCGTACTTCCGCCGCGACAAGCCGGGCATGTGGGGCTTCAGCCTCAAAGGCATCCGGGATTTCGCCCCTTCGTTCCTCGAGGCGGAGGCGGAGGCGATGCGCATTTATCGAGGCTTCCGCCAGCTCAACCCGTGAAGGAATCGACCGCCCCGCTCAAGACGGCGGACG
>DATNMN010000154.1:0-20907 GCA_035602295.1 Candidatus Dormiibacterota bacterium
CAGCCGTCATTACGTCAACGTCGTGGTCGCGGGCAAGCATCCATCGCCGCAGTGGCTGAGGATGGATGCGGCCGTCAAGCATTGTGCCGAAGGTATCGGCATCTGGCAGTGGGCCAGCAACGATCAGGACAGCGAAACGGACGTCGTGATGGCCTGCTGCGGCGACGTGCCCACGCTGGAGTGCCTGGCCGCGGTGGAGCTGCTCCGCCAGCACCTGCCGGAGCTGAAGGTGCGGGTGATCAACGTGGTGGACCTGATGAAGCTCCAGCCTCAATCCGAGCATCCGCACGGGCTGTCCGACGCCGAGTTCGACGCGCTCTTCACCACGGACCGGCCGGTGATCTTCGCCTATCACGGGTATCCGTGGCTCATCCATCGCCTGACCTACCGGCGGACCAACCACGGCAACCTACACGTCCGGGGATACAAAGAGGAGGGCACGACGACGACCCCGTTCGACATGGTGATGCTCAATGACCTCGATCGGTTCCACCTCGTGATCGACGTCATCGACCGGGTCCCGGGACTCGGCGCACGTGCGGCGCACGTCCGTCAGCACATGGTGGACGAGCGGCTCCGGCACCGGCAATACACCCGGGACCACGGCGAGGACGTGCCAGACGTGCGCGACTGGACCTGGCCCTACTAATCGCCCGAGTCCTCGTCCTGAACGTCGGCTCGAGCTCCCTCAAGGGCAGCGTCGTCGACAGCGTCGATTTCGCGGCCATTGCGAAAGACGAGGTGTCGCTTGGAACGGACGCGACCAGACAGAAAGGCGTCGAGCGAACGGTGCGGTCGCTGCTGTCGAAGCTGAAGGCGACCGGGATCGAGGCGGTCGGGCACCGGGTCGTGCATGGCGGGACCAAGTTTCGCTCGGCCGTGAGGGTGAACGACCGGGTCTTGACGGGCATTGAGGCGCTGGCAGAGTTCGCACCGCTGCACAACCCGGTGGCAGCCGCTACCATCCGCGCCGCCCAAGTAGCCCTGCCCACCATCCCCCAGGTGGCCGCGTTCGACACCGCTTTTCACGCGACCCTCAGCGAGGAGCAGTACCTCTATCCGGTGCCCTGGCGCTGGCATCGCGAGTACGGCATTCGGCGCTTCGGCTTCCATGGCCTGTCGGTCGAATGGTCGACGCGTCGGGCCGCGGAACTCCTGGGCCGGCCGGTCGTTGAGCTGGGACTCGTCGTGGCCCACCTCGGCAGTGGCTGCTCGGTGACCGCGGTGCTCAACGGACGGTCGGTCGCCACCTCGATGGGGCTGACGCCGATGGAAGGCCTGATGATGGGCACCCGGTCGGGCTCCATCGACCCCGGCATCCTTCTATATATGCTGCGCACGCGACGAACCGGTTGGCGCGAGCTGGCGACGGTACTCGATCACGAGTCCGGGCTGGTGGGCGTGTCCGGCCGGGCGGTCGGGATGCGGGATCTCGAGAAGGCCGCCGGCGAAGGGAACCGCCGAGCCCGTCTCGCCATCGACATGTTCGTCAGCCGTGCTGCGGCCGGCATCGCGGCGGCGGCCACGGCGCTGGCTCGCCTCGACGCCCTGGTCTTTACCGGCGGAATCGGCGAACACTCGGGGTCGGCGCGGTCCGCGATCGTCCGGCGGCTCGCGCCACTCGGACTGGGTGCGCTTCCTGCTACCGATGTCCGAAACGATGCCGTGATCAGCCCACCGGGGAGCGCGTTCGCACTGCTGCGGGTCGAAGCACGCGAAGATGCGGTGATTGCCCGACAGGCCGCTGCACTGCTTTATTGAGACTCGGCGATCGGATGAGAGGCGCGCCATTCGGCCTTCGTGACGCCGTAGAGGGCGAAGTCTTCGCGGCCAGCGCCGACCGGCATGAAGCCGCGCATCACGCCTTCAAACGTGAACCCTAGCTTCTCGAGCACGCGGCGCATGGGGCGGTTGCCAACGGCAGTGCTCGCCTGCACACGGTCGGCGATGCCACGCTGCAAAAGCCACGTGGTGAGCAAGGCGACGGCTTCGGCTCCATAGCCTTTACCCCGCTGGTCCGGATCGTAGAGATCGACTCCAAGCTCGACCACGCCGGGGGGCAGGCGCTGGCCCGCACCCCTGCGTGCCTGGACATCACCGATCAGGCGGCCGTTGGACTCGATGGCGAGGTCAAGGGATCCGCGCACCCATTGCCCTGACGCGAGCAGCCGCTTCCGCACATGGCTACGCCGTCCGGGCCCGGTCGGAAGCGCGGTCGGGTCCGCCGACGAGCGGCCCTCCCATACGGTCGCCTCATCAGTCGGCCGGAATCGCCTCAGGTTGACGCGCTTTCCGTCGAGCCGCCGCACCTCCGGGGGATCGGCTTTCACAGGTGCGGCTTCTCCGCCGTGAGGTACGCGAAGGCGCGACGTTGCGCGCCGGTACCGGACTCGACCAGTGGTCGGAGGTGCGTCGTGAACCGATCACGCTCGCCTGGAGTGAGCGACGCATTCATCGCTTCCTCGAGCGTGGGCGAGAGGGGGTTGCCGGAACTCTGTACGAAGCGGGTCCACTCCTGTGGATGAGGGGCCTTGATATCCGCCTGCAAGTCGAGGTGGATATTGCCGAAGCCGGTGCGCTCCGCGAGGCTGACGAGGTCGCGCTCGTCGAAGTCCACCATCGAGCTGATCTTCGGCCGCTCCTCGCGGTCGAAGAACGCTTCGAGCTTGTCGGCGACGTCGACGATGGCCACGACGTCATAGCCGAGAAACCGACCGCGCGGCTCGGGATAGGAGAAGTGGTTGATGGGCTCGCCAATCGAGATGCGCCCACCGGGGCGGAGCACCCGGAAGAATTCGGCAAAGGCGCGGTCTTTTCGATCGACGTAAATCAGGACCGAGCGCGTGGTCGCTACATCGACTGAGCTATCGGAGACATCGTGGAGATCGTCGGCGGAATTCACGATGAAGCGGCACCGATCGAGCAACGAGCCCCCACTCTGCCCACCTCCGGAGGGGGAGGGAAATTGAGCCTGGCATCGAGCGACGAGCTCAGCGGAGATGTCGCTGAAGATCACACGGCCGCTCGGCCCGACCCGATCGAGCGCCCCAAAGCCGATCAGGCCATCCCCACAGCCAACATCGAGGACGACGTCCCCGGGCTGGAGTACGGCGCGGTCGAGGACGCTATCGCGTCGTCGCTGCAGGTCCTTAACAAGGTCGGGAGGAAGGTCGGTCCCGCCCTGGCGACGCTGGCGAATCCAGAGCGCCCAGCAGTCTTCCGCCGGCGCGGCCGTCGAGCCTACCGTTGGGACCGGACCGTCTCGGCTGCCGCGGCATCGGCAGCGCGGCCGCGCATCGCCCGCAGCATATTGTCCTTGCCCTCGAGAAGGATTCGTCGCACGGGCCCGGGCACAGCGTCGGCGGCAAGATACTGGTCAGTTGCCTTGACCGTTTCCTCGCCGACGACGACCGTCGGATACATCATGCGGATGAAGGCAAGGGCGATCTCGATATCGCGCTCCTTCCAAATGTTCGCCAACGCCTGGAAGTAGCGCGCGCTGTATGCCTCGAGCAGCCGCCGCTGGTCGAAGCGGTGAAAGCCGCGCATCATGGACCGCATCGTGGCCAGCGGCAGGGTAAGGTCCTCCATAAGCGCTGCCCATACCTGCTCCTTGGCTTCTGGCGTGGGTCGAGTGGCACGGGCTGTCGCCGCATAACGCTGACCCTCGTCGGTTGGGTCACGTTTCAACTCGGCATCGATCAGACCATCGTCGGCGCCAACACCGGCCAGCGCATTGACGATCGCCCAGCGCAGGTCGGTGTCGACCTTGAGACCGGTGAAGACCTTGATGCCATCCAGCAACCCGCGGATCACCGAGAGGTGCTCCGGAGAGCGTGCGGCGCTGATGAACGCATGGGCCCAGGTGAGCTGAAGGTCGCTGCCGGCCGGCGCGCTGTCGAGCGCCGTGAGCGCGTGGTCCGCCAGGCTCTTCAGCGCCGTCTCGGCATTTGAGGGATCGCCATACACCCAGATGGCCGAAGACGCCTGCGCCAGGAGGTCCTGGACGACGCCGATGTCAGTTTCGCCGTGGATGTTCTTGAGGATCAACGGCAGATAGCGGCGGGCCGGGATCTCGCCGTCGCGGAGCATGTCCCATAGCGCCGCCCACGTGATCGCACGCGCCAGGGGGTCCTTGAGTTCTGCCAGATGGTCGATGGCCGTGGCTAGCGAGCGCTCGTCGAGACGTATCTTCGCGTAGGTCAGGTCAAGGTCATTGACGAGTGTCAGGTCGGCCAGTCGCTCGCCGACGAGATCGCCCACCGAGGTGTTCTCATCGGCAACATCGAGCTCGACTCGACGGCGGAGGTGCAGACCATTGGACGTGCGGTCGTAGAGCCCGACCGCGAGCCGGTGCGGACGGATCGTCGGGTGATCGGGAGGTGCCTCCTGCTTGATGGTGAGCGAACCGATGGTCTCGCTTTGCGCGGTCGCCTCCGGCCGCAAGGTATTGAGGCCGGCCGTCTCCAGCCAGAGCTTTGACCAAGCCTTGAGGTCCCGTCCCGAGCCGGCTTCGACATCAGACAGGAAGTCGGCAAGGCTGGCGTTCGAATATTGCCGCTGCTTGACGTAGCGCTGCACACCGCGAAGGAACGTGTCCTGGCCGACATAGGCGACCAATTGGCGGAGGACGCAGGCGCCCTTGTTGTAGGTGATCGCGTCGAAATTCAGGTACACGGACTGGATGTCGGGCACGTCCGCGGCGATGGGGTGCGTCGTGGGTAGCTGGTCCTGGCGGCGAGCCCCTGCTTTGTACTGGTTGGCGAACGTGACCCACCCGTTCTTGAAGCGCGTTGCCTCGACCTGGCAGAGCACCGACATGAACGTGGCGAAGCTCTCGTTCAGCCAGAGGTCGTCCCACCAGCGCATGGTGACGAGGTCGCCGAACCACATGTGCGCCATCTCGTGCAGGATCGCATTGGCGCGATCCTCGCGGACCGCCTCCGTCACCTTGGAGCGAAAGAGCATCGCCTCGTTGAAGGTGACGCAGCCGATGTTTTCCATCGCGCCGGCGCTGAACTCGGGGACGAAGAGCTGATCGTATTTTTGGAAGGGGTACGGGTACTTGTACGCCTCGCCGTAAAAGTCGAGGCCCTGCTTCGTAACGGTGAAGATCTCCTCGGGATCGAGATACTGAGCCAGCGACTGACGGCAGAAGATTCCGAGGTCGATGTCGCCATGTCGATCGCGCACGCCGTGGTAGGGACCGGCGACGATCGCGGTCAGATAAGAGGACATCTTGGGGGTTGCGCCAAAGGTCCAGCGCTTGACGTTCTCCTTGCCGGTCACGAGTTGGGCCTGGCCCGGGTTGTTCGACACGACCACCCAGTCGGTGGGGGCCAGGATCGTGAAGGTAAAGCTCGCCTTCAGGTCGGGCTGGTCGAAGCAAGGAAACATCCTGTGGGCGTCGAAGGTCTCGAACTGCGAATGCAGATAGGTCTTGTGGTCCACTGGGTCGGTGAATTTGCAGAGTCCAGCGCCCACGTTCTGGTAGTCGCAGGTACCGATCAGATGGAGCTCGTTCGCCTCGCGCAGGTTCTCGAGCGTGATCCGGGCACCATTGAAGGCCTCTTTGGGCACTTCCTCACCGTTGAGCTCGCAGCTGTCGACCGACGGCGCAAGAAAGTCGATAAAGGTGTTGGCGCCCGGCTCGTGGCAGAGGAAGTGAATGGTGGCCTCGCAGGCAAAGGTGTCGCTATCTCGGGTGAGGTCGAGGGAGATCTCATAGAGGGGGGTGTGAATCAACTCGGCCCGCTGGCGGGCTTCATCGCGCGTCAGGTTATTGGCGGGATGCATGCCCTAGTAATGTAACGGGTGCGATGGGGCGGACGACATCCTCGGCCGCAAAATCCGGCTTCGCGGCGGTCGACGCCGGTCGGATGCAGGCTCCGGTCATCACGGTCCTGATCGACCTAGCGCCGGACCATGCCTATTACGTCGCCACCCTCGCCGCCCTGGATCACGCCTCGCGGAGCCTCAACACGGCCGTCGAAGTCCGTATCGTGCCAACGGACACGATCACCAGCCAACTTATCGGTAACCCCGGCGCGGCGGTCGTAGTCGGGCCAGGCAGCCCGTACCGTAATCGGGAGGGAGCGCTTGACATCATCCGGAGTGCACGCGAGAAAGGCATTCCGCTCGTTGGAACATGAGGTGGCTTCCAGCATGTGCTCGTGGAGCACGCACGAAACTTGGCCGGGATCCGAGATGCAACCCATGCCGAGTATGGGGCCCGTGGTACTGAAGTCATCTCTCTTCTCGGCTGCTCGCTCCAGGGCCAGACGATTACGGTGGAGCTAACTCCACGCTCCCGACTCGCCAGGCTCTACGGGGCTTTGCAGGCGGTCGAGCGCACGACCTGTAGCTATGGTCTCGCACCTGAGATGCAGCACATTGCCAGCAAGCATGGCATGCGGGCAGTGGCCGTCGATGAGACCGGCGAGGTGAGAGCTGTTGAGCGGACGGACCATCCTTTCTTTATAGCCACGCTGTACCAGCCGCAGTTGCGATCGACGCCGGGCACGCCCCACCCGGTATTCGTAGGGTTGTTGCGATCTGTCAGCAGTGCGGTAGCTACTTGAGCAGGAGGCGCTCGAGCCTCGTGGCGGCGATCACCAGTGCCAGCGCGCCCAGGGTCACCAGGTAGACGACATCGAACAGGATCGATGGGCCGATGAAGCCGGTCGTCAGGCTGCGCAGCAGGTCAACGCCGTGATATAGCGGCGTCAACTGCACCAATATCTGCAATGGCCCCGGGTATGCGGCGATTGGATAGAAGGTCCCTGAGAAGAGGAACATGGGGATCAGCACGGTCAGCACGAGGTCGAAGTCCTGCCAGGTGCGGACGAAGGTCGATGCCGCCGTTCCAACGGCGGCGAATGAGAAGCCGATCAGCATGGCGGCCGGCAGGGCGAGGAGCGTCCATGGTGAGATCGCGAGACCAAGTGCGGCCATGACAACGATGAAGCCGAATGCGTACAGGGTGCCGCGCAGCAATGCCCAGGCGATCTCGCCGAGCGCGATGTCGGCGACGCCGAGCGGCGTGGCCAGCACCGCGTCGTAGAGCTTGATGTATTTCAGCTTGTAGAAAAAATTGAACGAGGTCTCGTAGATCGCCCCGTTCATCGCGGCGGAGGCCATCATCGCCGGGGCGACGAACACCGCGTAGCGGAGCGGGTGGCCGCTCACGACGACGGTTGTGCCCACCAGTGCGCCAACCCCGAAGCCGATCGCGAGCAGGTAGAGGAACGGCTCGATGAAGCCCGAGATAATGACCGGCCAGCCGCGCCGTTGGAGGATCGCGTTGCGCTCGACGAGGTGAGCAGCGCGGTCCGGGGCGGGCAGTTGGAGCAACCGCCGCTGCGACAGCAGCGCAATCATTGGACCAGCCGCTTCTGCAGGGTGATCCGTGCGGCGACCATGCCGATCGCGGCATACGCGAGCAAGACGGCGAGGTGGAGACCGGCGGACGCCCCGAGCACGCCGAGCGAGAGGCTGCGTGCCAACGCCACGCCATGGGCGAGTGGGGTGAGCCAGGCGATTCCTTGAAGGAGCTGGGGGAGTTGGTGGAGCGGGAAGAAGACGCCGCCCAGCAAGAACAGGGGCGTGATCAATAATCGCCCGATCAGGGCAAAGCTCTGGTCGGTGCGCCGGGTCGCGGTCCAGGAGAGGATCGGCGCCGCAAACGCCAGTCCGGTGAGTACGGCGGCCAGAATCGCCAGCACCGCCAGCACGGAATGGATCGTGCCGAAGAGCAGCATGACCACGAAGAACGCGCAGCTGCCGAGTGCCAGCCTGAAAGTGAGCCAGCCAAATTCGCCTACCAGGACGTCGAGGACCGCAATCGGCGTTGCCAGCATGCCTTCGTAGGTGCGCGTCCATTGGATCCGCGCCATGATCGGGTAGGTCGTTTCGACATAGGCCGATTGCATCGCGCTCGCTGCGAGCAGTCCGGGCGCGATGAACACGAGGTAGGAGACGCCATCGACGGTTCGGACCGGGCCGCGCGAAATCAAGCTGCCAAGCCCGAGGCCCATCGCCGTCAGGAACAGGACGGGCGAGACAAACGACATGAAGACGGAGCCCTTCCAGGTGCGACGGTAGACGGTCAGATGGTGCTCGAGGACGCGAAGCGCGCCAGTCACGCCCGACCTGTCATTCGATCAAGCTCCGCCCAGTGAGGCGGAGGAATACATCTTCGAGTGTGCTGCGCCGGACGAGGATCGACGCGGGCCGCAGGCCGCGGCTGTGTACCGCGACCGCCGCCGCCTCGCCATCATCGGTGTAGAGGAGGACGCGGTCCGGGAGTGCCTCGGTGCGGTGCGCCAGTCCATCGAGCTCATTGAGCGGCGGCGTGCTGTCGATCGGAAAGCGAAGCTCGAGCACCTCCCGGCTGGAGTATTGGTCGATCAGGCTTCGCGGCGATCCGAAGGCGACGATCTTCGCCTTGTCCATGACGACCAACCGATCACAGAGCTGCTCTGCCTCGTCCATGTAGTGCGTGGTCAGGACGATCGTCACGCCTTGCTGCTTGAGGCGATAGAGACGGTCCCAGACCAGGTGCCGCGCCTGCGGGTCGAGTCCGGTGGTGGGCTCATCGAGCAGTAGGAGCTCTGGCTCGTTGACCAGGGCGCGCGCGATGGTGAGCCGGCGCTTCATGCCTCCGGAGAGAAACTCGACGTTGTCCCGGGCACGGTCCCCTAGTTGCACGAAATCGAGAAGTTGCTGGGCGCGTCGCCGGGCGACATCGCGTGGCAGGCCGAAGTAGCGCGCGTAGGTGAACAGGTTCTCATCGACATGCAGCTCGGTGTCGAGCGTGTCCGACTGCGGCACCACACCGAGCCGGGCCCGTATCCGCGGACCGTCGTGGATCGGATCCATGCCCAGCACGCGCAGGGTCCCGCCCGATGGGCGCGAGACGCAGCCGATCATGCGCATCGTCGATGTTTTGCCGGCGCCGTTGGGGCCAAGGAACCCGAAGGCCTCACCTCGATCGACATCGAAGTCCACGCCGTCGACCGCGACAAGGCTGCCGAAGCGTTTGGTCAGGCCACGGGCATGGATAAGCGCGTCTGGACGGGTTGGCGTTGCGGCCATTGGGGCGAAACGATAGTACGGGTCGTCAGCGCCTGCGCTTCGTGGTCCAGCAACCATTGCTTTACTGGGAGGCCGCCGCCGAAGCCAGTCAGCGAACCATCCGCGCCGATGACGCGGTGGCACGGCAGCACGATGCAGACGGGATTGGCCCCATTCGCCGCGCCCACCGCGCGCGCGGCCGTTGGGATTCCGAGCGCCGCCGCCTGCCGGCCATAGGTGGTGGTGGCACCGAATGGAATGTCGGCCAAGGAGCGCCAGGCTGCGAGTTGGAAGCGTGTGCCCTCGAGGTCGAGTGGCAGCTCAAAGCTCGTCCGTTTGCCCGCAAAGTATTCATCCAACTGCTGGACGGTCTTTTGCAGAATCGAATGATCGGGGTCGCGGCGCGGACGAGGGCTGATCCCGGCACGAAGGGGCGAGAGCTTCGGCCAGAGGATCGCGCGCAAGCCGCGGTCGGAGGCGATCAGGGTGAGTTCGCCGACCGGCGTGGGGTGGGTGGTGCTATGAAGGACGGGCTTGGTTGGCATCGGGTGACCTCCTGCTAGGTGTCGGTGAGCGTTGCCCATAAGTGGTGTGTTGCATAGGTCCGCCAGGGGCGCCAGGCGCCCGCGCGGTCGGAAATTGTGCGCGCGTTGTCGCCCAGGCCGAGCCGCTCGCCCGCCTTCTTGATGCCGAGGTCGCTCGCCAGAAACGTGTCCGGATCGCCGAGCGCCCGCATCAGGATGTAGCCGGCTGTCCACTCGCCGATCCCGGGTAGCGCCACCAGCCGCTGGTAGGTCTCGGCGCGGTCCGCCCCCGGGTCGAGCACAAGCGTCCCATTAGCGACCGCATCAGCGAGCGCATGAAGCGTCGCTCGGCGGGTCCTCGGCACGCCGAGCTCCGAGAGATCGGCCGCCGCGATCGCATCGGCGCGAGGAAAGAGGTGAGTCAACGTGGGATCAGCGAGCTTGATGACATCGCCGTGCGCGGTCACGAGGCGCGAGGACAGCGTGCGCGCCGCCGCGAGTGAGACCTGCTGGCCGAGAACCGCCTGGATCGCGAGCTCCGTTCCGTCCACCGCACCCGGTGCGCGCAAACCCGGGCGCTTCCTTACCACCTTCGAAAGGCGCCGGTCCCTGGAGAGCACCTCGACCACGCTCAACGGATCGGCGTCGAGGTCGAGCAACCGGCGACATTGCCGCACAGCACTCGTCAGGTCCGACATCGACTCGAGCTTCAGCGTGCACCGGATATGGCCGTCGACGGGCTCGAGCGTGACGATCGCGGCTCCGCGCGGGAGGCGGAGTGTTCGCCGATAGGCGCGGCCGCTGGCCTCCGCGACGCCGGGCACCGCCCGAGTGCGCAACCAACCGAACAGTGCCGGCCAATCGAGCGGCGGTCGGTAGGGGAGGCGGAGCGTCAGCTCGCCTTCGACGATATCGCCGCGACGCCGTCCAGCCGCTCTAAGAGCCGTCGGGGTGAGGGCGAACACGTCGCGAACCGTGTCGTTGAACTGCCGGATGCTCTCGAAGCCGGCGGCGAACGCAACATCGGTGAAGGGGAGGTCCGTCGTCTCGATCAGGGTGCGAGCGGTCTGGGCGCGCTGCGCGCGGGCGATCGCAAGCGGTCCGGCGCCGAGCTCGCTCAGCAGCAGTCGATGCAGATGACGCTCGCTGACAGCGAGGCGGCGCGCCAGCCCCTCGACGCCGTCGCGATCGACCGCGCCCTCTGCAATCAACCGCATGGCGCGACCGACGAGATCACCGCGCACATTCCATTCGGGCGAGCCAGGCGAGGCGTCGGGCCGGCATCGCTTGCAGGCCCGGAAGCCAGCGAGCTGCGCGGCCGCCGCCGTCGGGTAAAACTGGACGTTCTCGCGCTTGGGGCGCACCGGTGTGGGGCAGCTAGGTCGGCAGTAGATCCCAGTCGTCTTTACGGCGGTGATGAACCAGCCGTCGAACCGAGTGTCGCGGCTCTCAACGGCCCGGTAGCAGCGCTCGAAATCGAGACTGAAGGCCCGCACAGTCTGCATTCTGCGGTACGGAGCCAGGGCTTGGCTAGCGGAAATCGGACATCCAAATTTGGGACTCGACCGCGGGCGTGCCTGGCAAGACCGCGCCCGCGATCACATGATCGTGACGGTCTGCGAGCCGGACCGTTACGAATATTTCTGTGCCGACTGCGCCGGGTCGTGACAGTGCTGCTACGGGGACGGGGCATCTGGGGCCCGCGTGAAAGGCTTCTGGAAATTCTAGGGCTGTGTAATTTAGAAAGCTTTTATGTGCGTTTACGGGTGGCGTAAGTCGAGACAGCGGGGCCAGTCAGTGATTGAGCTCGCTGTCGCAGCTCCACTGCTGACACTGATGCTGTTTGGCATCGTGGACTTTGGCCGCGCCTTTTTCCAGTACATCGCCGTCGTCGAGGCGGCACGGGAAGGCGCGAGGTATGCGACTTACGGCTTCAGCAACCTGACAAATGCCGGGACGCCAGCCCAGGACACCGTCCAGGGGCGGATCAAGCTCGCCGACGGTGGGCTGAAAATCCCAAACGACACCAGTCATATCCAGATTACCTACTTCGACACCACCGTATCGCCGGCCAAACAATGCGCCCACTATGACTACCCGACGAACAGCATCAAGTGGGACGCGCCGTACACGGCGCCCACGTCGGGCCAGCAGAAGTGCCCGAAAGAGGGTGACGCCGTGGTGGTCAAGGTGACGTCCGACTTCACGCCGATCACGCCGCTGATGCAGGGGCTGATCGGTAATCCCTTGCGTTTGGTTTACACGTCGCAGACGAGGATCGAGTGAAAAAGCGAACGCGTCGTTGGCAGCAAGGCCAGGCGATCGTGCTGGTGGCGCTCATGATCGTGGCCCTTACCGGAATGC
The DNA here is from genome assembly GCA_035602295.1 of Candidatus Dormiibacterota bacterium. GTDB lineage: Bacteria > Chloroflexota > Dormibacteria > CF-121 > CF-121 > CF-13. Next base: position 11,964 of record DATNMN010000154.1, read on the forward strand.
TGGCGCTAACAGTCGACGTAGGGAGCGCCTTCCAGCAACGCCGCGAATTGCAGGCCGTGGCCAGCGCGGCGGCGATGGCGGGAACCCACCTTGGGATGGAACAAATCAGAAATGCCGGCGGAACCCAGGACTACGCGGCGCAGAAGGCCGTCGCGATCAAGTTCGCCAACCTCAACGGGGTCTTCTCACCTCCCGACACGATCACGATCGTGTGGGTTAATGCAAGCGGCACAGCGTATACGAACACAGGCGGCGGCCTGCCGATCGTGCCCGGCGGTCAGGTTGTGCAGGGTATGAAGGTGACGATCACCGGCAGCCGCACCACTTACATGTTCCAGGTGTTTGGCATCTCGACGGTGAACGTCACCGTGACTGCCATGGCTCAGTTCGGCACGGCGAACGCGCTCGTGGGGGCGTCCCCCCTGATGATGAACAACGATACGAACTCGTCAAAAATTTCGCTCTACATACCAGTGCTGGTGACGACGGACAGTGGCGGGCCCGCCTGCTGCGTGGCCGGACAGAATGACAGCCTCGGCTATGCGATCCCGGCCGCCTTTTTTGGCGGTTCGGTGCCGGTCGAAAACTTCCACATCCTCAACGATCCACCGACTAGCGCGACCCTAGCCACCCGGTCCAGCGCGTCCAACGGCATCAACGGGACGCTTAGCATCGGGCCGAGCTACAACATCGATACCTCGTCGCAGCCTTCGAATGACAACTTCGCGCTCGGCCTTGATGACCGGATCCTCCGGTCGATGGCGAACCCGGTCTACGCCGGTGACCAGCCGATCGCGAACAAGTTCTCCCCGTATAACCCGCGCGTCTTCATGACCGCCGTCAACGTCAACTCGAACGGGACGAGCCCGACGACAATCTTCGAGTTCCTTGCGTTCTATATCCAGTTCGTCCTGTACGACGCCAGCCACAAGATCTATATCGGCGGGTACTGGGTGAACTCGAGCGGCGTGCCCGGCAGCGGCGGCCTGGGCGTGCCGACCAACGGCACCGGGAACCCGATGGTGTTCCGGCTGACGCAATGAGGCAATTCAGGGTCGAATAAAACAGGCACCGCCTGCGTTATCGCGCGACTTTCACAGTGTTGTGGCAGCCTCGTCACTCCGTTGGGAACCGAGGCTTGCACGCGCAAGGCTTGTGGCAAGTTAAGAGCTGTCTAATCAGGACGCATGTTGAGCCTGAGACGATCGATCGCAGCACATCGCGGGCAGTCCGTCGTCGAGATGGCGCTTGCCGCTCCCTTGCTGACGCTGATGCTGTTCGGCCTGGTCGACTTTGGCCGCGCCTACTTCCAGTACATCGCACTGGTGAACGTCGCGCGTGAGGGCGCGAGGTACGCGGCGTACGGCTACGTCAATACCTCGAATGTCGTGGCACCGCCCCAGAACACCGTGCAGGGGCGGATGAAGCTGGCCGACGGCGGGCTGAACATCCCGAACGACGCCAGTCATATCCAGATCAGCTACTACGACACCACGCTAACGCCTGCCAAACTCTGCGCCCACTATGACTTCCCCACGAACAGCATCAAGTGGGACGCGCCTTATGTCGCGCCAGCGTCGGGTAACGCGGCGCAGAGCTGCCCGCACGAGGGCGACGCTGTCCGGATCCTAGTCGTCTCGGACTTTACGCCCATCACGCCGCTGATGGCCAACATCATGGGAAATCCGCTCAAGCTCACGACGACGGCGCAAACGAGGCTCGAATGAAGCGGCGCCCGACACAATTGCAGCGAGGCCAGGCGATCGTCCTGATTGCCCTGAGCATCATCGCGCTCACCGGCATGGTGGCGCTGTCCGTCGACGTTGGGAACAGCTTTACGCAGCGCCGGTTAATGCAGACCGCCGCTGATGCTGCCGCGATGGCGGGCGCGCATCTGGGGCTCGAACAGGTGATGTACGGGAAGCCGATCGACTTCACGGCACAGCGAAACGCCGCGATCAAATTCGCCGGCCTCAACGGGGTCACCTCGCCGCCGGACACGATCACCATCGTCTGGGTCAACGGCACCGGCGTCGCCTACTCCCTCGACATCAACAATCTTCCGGTCATCCCTGTAGGCCAGATCTCCCAGGGAATGAAGGTGACGATCTCCGGGAGCCGGAGCACGTTCCTCTTCCAGACCTTTGGCATCACGACGATCCGCCCGACCGTGACCGCGATGGCGCAATTCGGCACCCCTACCTCGCTGGTCGGGGCGATTCCGCTTGCGCTCAACCAGGACAGCGTGCCGCGGGTGGGTGGCGCGGGAACCGCGCCGGTTCTCTACCAAGCCGTCATCATGCAGACCAACGGCGGTGCGGCCGGGCTGGCCAACTGCTGCGTTGCCGGCCAGGTCGATAACGCGGGAAAGCCGATCCCGGCGGCCTTCTATGCGCCGGCGACGCCGCTCGGACCGGCGAACTTCTTCATCATCCATGACAAGCCGACCGATTCCTCAAGCCTCGCGCTGGCCAATCGAACCACCACACACTACGGGCTGACGACGACGCTCCAGCTCGGCACCTTCTACTACGCGGAAGCCAACAACCCAACCACGGCTGGGTTCGCGCAGGGGCTTCTGGATCGGGTTAACGACTCGCTGGCGCAGCCGATTTACAACGCGGACAAGCCGACGGCGGGAGGTTTCCACGCGCTGAACCCGCGGGTGTTCATCGTCGGGATCAACCAGGCCGCCGGTGGTACCAACTGCAGCCCGCCGTGCGCGGCCGACACGGTCTCGCTGCAAATGAATGAATTCCTGGCCTTCTACACGCAGTTTGTGACGTTCGACGCGAGTAGGCCTGGAGACGGGATGACGATTGGCGGCTACTTCGTGCTCGCGACCGGCGTTCCGGGCAACAACGGATTCGGGAACCCGTCGGCGAACGGCCCCAAGATCTTCCGGCTGAGCCAATGATGACCCGCTGGCGGCGGCGTCGCGGGCAGTCCCTCGTCGAGATGGCGCTGGTCACGCCCATCATCGTCTTCTTCCTGTTCGGGATCACGGACATCGGCCGCGCTTACTACCAGTACACGGTGCTGACCGAAGCCGTTCGTGAGGGCGCCCGCTACGCGGCGGTCCAGTGGTCGAACAACGGGGCGGGGAGCAACTCCAAGCTTGATCCGGCGCCCTTTGCCTCGGTGCAGGGCCAGATCCAGTATGTCGCGAAGACCGCCGGCCTCACGATCGTCAACAACGGCACCAACATCACCGTCATCTACCTCGACGGCACCGATGCGAACCTGACCCAGTGCGCCCATTGGGATTTCGCAACTGGCGCCATCGTCCAGGACAACGGCTACGCGCTCACGCATCCGCGAACCGGGGACCTGGTCAAGGTGCACGCCGAGTACGTCTTCCGGCCGATCGTCCCCATCCTGAGCCAGATCACGGGCGCCGCCTTCACTCTGAAGAGCGACGCTGAGGTGAGGGTCGAATAGCCATGACCCTTCGCGTACGACGGTGGGGAAGCCTTACGTACGGCCTTACGGTGTGGCTGCGAAACAACCGCGAGGAGTACCTGTTGCGACCCTGTCGCGACGTGGTCAATAGAGTGCCGCAGTGGGTCTGATCGCAAGAATTCGCCCGTACACTGGCGTTTGCATGTTGCGAAATACGTCCACGCGGCGGCGCCGGCAATCAGCGCAGTCGCTAACTGAGTTTGCGCTGATCCTTCCCGTCCTGATGTTGATCCTGCTCGGAGTCGTGGACTTTGGGCGGGTCTTCTACTACTGGACGTCGATCGCGAATGCGGCGCGCGAGGGCGCCCGCTATGGGACCACCCATCCGAGCGCGGTCGCAACGACCTGCAAGGCCGATCCCAATAACATCAAATACCGAGTGAAGCAGGAGGCAGGGACCACCATGGTGATCGCCGACTCCAATATCACGGTCTACTGGGTTGATTCGAGCACCGGCGTGACGACCGATGCGAGCGCGAACTGCAACCCGCTGCCGGGCGACCAGCGCATCTATCAGAACCCGAATGCCGTGCGCGTCGACGTCAATTACGACTTCCGGGCGATCACCCCGCTGATCTCGAACTTCTGGGGTGGCGGAGCGCTCCGAATCGGAAGCTCGACCACCATGGTGATCGAATGAGGCAGAACCAGCGCTCCCATCAGACGCGGCGCCGCCGCCAGCGCGGGCAGACCATGCTCATCTTCATCCTGATGATGACGACGCTGCTCGGCTTCCTCGGACTGGTCATGGATGGCGGCCAGGCCTTTCATGCGCGGCGCCAGATGCAGAACGCCGCCGACGCCGGCGCCCTGGCGGGCAGCTACGTGCTGCTGCAGAATCGCTTTGCAAGCAACTACCCCGGCGCCTTCCAGACGGCGGCCGTCAAGGCGGCGCAAGCGGCCGCCGAAGCGAACGGCGCGCCGGACCCGGACGGTACCAAGAACGACGGCATCAACACCGCCCTGACCATCACCCCAACCGATGTCTACGGCAATCCGACCGCAACCGGTTGGAGCGACCCGCTGGTCCGCGGCATGAAAGTGGTGGTGGCCTCCAGTTATGAAACGCTCTTCATTCGGGTGGTCGGCATCACCAAGTACGACGTGAAGACCACGGCCACCGGGGCCTGGGGATACACCAGCAACATCCTCGGCATGCTGCCGATGGCGGTGAACAAGGACTCGGTCCCCACCAGCTACGTGGACGGCCAGGAGTACAAGGCGAACCTCAGCCCCGCCGGTGGCGGCGCGGGTAACGTGAACTACGCGACGTTCACCGTCACCGGACAAACCCTGGCCGATGCCTGGCTCAACGGCCTCAAGACGTTGATTAAGCTCAACGTGCCCTACCGCGCGAACGACATCACGACGATCACCCAGGTGACCTGCGACGCGCTGAACGCCCGCATCAACGCCGTCGGGCACACGAGCGAGACCTGGCGGAGCTTCAGCGTCGACAGCCCCCGGGTGGCCGTCATGGCCGTGCTCAACGGCGACGTGGGTGGTTCGATGGTCACCCCGATCGGGTTCGTCACGGTCTTCATCGACGCGGTCAGCTGTAGCCAGCAGATGGTGACCCTGCACTTCGTGCGGGCGCCGATCATGCCGAACGGGACCCAGATCGATCCGACGATCGTGAATCCGCCCGCCTACACGCCGGCCGTCATGAAGCTGATCGACTGACCGAGTCACCGTCTTTCGACGCGGACATGCGCTGCGTGTGACAGGCGGGCACCGTTTTTGACGTCGAAAGCAGTCTGTAAGCGTCGCCGTCGCGAATAGCCAGTACGATCAGTGCGTTCAATAAGTGGACGGGGCAGTCAGCCTCGCCCCAAGGAGTGATCGAACTCATATGCGTAAGCTCTTTATCGCAATGATCGCCGGCGGCTTCCTGCTGCTGAGCGGTGTCGCCGCCAGCGCCAAGCCCGATGCGGGCGCTGCTGGGCAGGACCAGAATGGCCAGCAGCAGACCCAAACCCAGCAGGACAACAAGCCGGCTGTGGCGCCTGTGACCAAGCCAGCCGCGCCCGCGACCAAGCCGACCACGCCCGCGACCAAGCCGGCCACGCCGGCCCCGAAGCCGGCCGCGACGACGGCCTGTGGCGAAGACGGCAACTTTGACGGCGACCACCAGTACGTAGACCCCGCCGCCTGTAACGACCAGAACGAGCAGGCCGGTGTCAACGAGTCGAAGACTAACGCGACCGATACCGCGGAGACGGACGGCAACAGCGAGAACTAACGTCTGATCGAAAAGAGGCCGCTTCGGCGGCCTCTTTTTTGTTTCCCCAGCCGCACCCGGCTCAGTTTTGAGACCGGCCAGCCCCGTAGAATTGTCGAGGCAGCCGATGGCGTACCAGACTCTTTACCTCAAGTACCGGTCGCAGACGTTTGGCGACCTGGTCGGGCAGGATGCGATTGCCCAAACCCTGAAGAACGCGGTGGAACAGGGCCGCGTAGCCCATGCCTACCTGTTTTCGGGGGTTCGAGGGACCGGGAAGACGTCGACCGCCCGCATCCTCGCGAGGGCGATCAATTGCCTGAACCGGCAGGGGGCGGAGCCCTGCGGCGTCTGCACCAATTGCGTCGAGATCGCCAGCGGCGCCGCCGTCGACCTGATTGAGATCGACGCGGCCTCCAACCGCGGCATCGACGAAATCCGCGATTTGCGGGAGCGGGTCAAGTACTTGCCGGCGGTCCTGAAGGTAAAGATTTACATCATCGACGAGGCGCACATGTTGACGACCGAGGCCTTCAACGCGCTGTTGAAGACGTTGGAGGAACCGCCCGCCCATGTGGTGTTCGTGCTCGCCACGACTGAACCGCACAAGATTCCGCTGACCGTCGCCTCGCGGTGCCAGCGATTCGACTTCCGGCGGATCGAGACCGGGGCGATCGCGGCCCGACTGGCGCTGATCGTCGAGCGGGAGCAGGTCAAAGTGGACCCGCAGAGCCTGGCGCTCCTGGCGCGGCTGGCCCGCGGCAGCATGCGCGATGGGATCACGCTGCTGGATCAGCTGATCTCACAGGGCGGCGAGGAGCTGACAGTGCAAAAAACGCGCGAGCTACTCGGGCTCGCCGACCCGGACACGCTGGTTCGAATGCTGGCCTACGCGACCGAGGGCGACGCCGCCCAGACACTGGACGAGCTCCAGCGGTTCTACGACGCCGGCGGCGACGTGCGGCAACTGGTCCGTGGGCTTCTGGGCGCCATCCGTGAGGCGGCGCTGCTGTCGGTCGGCTACCGGGATGCGGAAAGTTTGGGCGGCGCCGCGTCGGCCGGATTGGAGCGCATCGGGCGCGCGGCCGGGCGGAACGCCTTGCTGGGACTGTGGAAGGGCCTGATGGAAATGGAGCCGGAGCTGCGCAAGGGAGCCGACGCGCGGCTGCTGCTGGAGGTCACGCTGCTGTCCAACATGACTCAACCCGTTCACGCGGTCGTGCCGGTGGCGGCACCGACCGGCGAGGCCGTGGGCGGTGAGCGCCTGATCGAGCCGGCGATGGAGGCGGAGCCGGCGGTCTTTGGTCCGGACGCGCGCTGGGACGCCCTGAAGCAGAAACTGCCGAAGCCGGTTGGCAGCCTGCTGATGGACGCACGGCTGGCGACCGTGACCGACGGCCTGGTGCGCATCGAGTTTCGCTATCCCGCCCACGCCGAGCTGATGAACGGTGCGAAGAACCGGGACACGCTGCTGACCGCCGTGCGCGAGGTCTTCGGGCCCGAAGCCCGCGTCGAGCTGGTCGCCGAGGAGAAGAAGGCGGCCGGCGCGGCGCCGGCACCGGTGCGCGGATCGGCCTCGATCGCTGACGACCCGCTGGTGAAAGAGGCGATGAACCGGTTCGATGCAACGAATTTGCGGGTCACCCCGCGAGGGAGAGGCTGATGGGTCAGCAGTTCAAGATGCTCAAGCAGCTCCAGCAGATGCAGGCCAAGATGGCAAAAATCCAGGAGGACCTGGGCAACAAGACCGTGACCGGGACCGCGGGCGGCGGCATGGTGGAGGTCGTTGCGAACGGTCACCAGAAAGTGCTGTCGGTCACGCTCAAGCCTGAAGTCGTCGACCCGGCCGATGTCGAGATGTTGCAGGACCTGGTGCTGGCCGCAGTCAACGACGCCATGGACAAGGCGCGCGAGCTCGCAAGCAAGGAGATGGGCGCAGTGACTGCGGGAATCGGACTACCGCCCGGCTTGATGGGGTAGGGGCGGTGGCCGACGTTCCGGCGGCGCTGACGCGGGTAATGGAAGAGCTCGGACGCTTGCCGGGGATCGGGCCGAAGACGGCCCAGCGCCTATCCTTCTATATATTGCGCACGCCGCGCGAGTCGGTCGACCGGCTGGCGGCGGCCCTGGTCGAGGTCAAGGCGCGGATTCGCTTTTGCGACGAGTGCTTCTTCATCGCCGAGGCGGCGCGCTGCTCCATTTGCTTGTCGGCCCGGCGCGATCGGGCGGTGCTATGCGTCGTCGAGGAGCCGCTGGACGTCCTGGCGATCGAGCGAACCGGCGAGTACCACGGCCTGTACCACGTCTTGCACGGTGCGTTATCTCCGATCGACGGGGTCGGCCCGGGTGAGTTGAAGATTGCCCAACTGCTGACGCGGCTTCGCCGCGAGCCGGTCTCCGAGGTGATCCTGGCCACCGATCCGGACATGGAAGGCGAGGCAACCGCGGCCTACCTTGCCGAGCAGCTGGCGCCGCTTCAGGTCAAAACCTCCCGGCTGGCCCACGGTCTGCCGGTCGGAGGCGAGCTGGAGTATGCCGACGAGCTCACGCTGGCCCGGGCCTTCTCGGGGAGGCGGGCCTTCTAATGGACGGGAACGATCTCGACGAGGAGCGGGAGGTCGCCTGGCTGGCGATGCCCGAGAAGGCGCCGGTGCTCGGGGAGTCCGGGGAAGAGATCGGCCGCATGGAGGAGGTCCTGGGCGACAAAGAGGAGGACATCTTCCACGGCATCGTGCTGAAGCTGGCACGGGGCGGCCACAAGGTCGAGGTCCGCGCTGACCGGATCCCGAAGATCACGACCCGGCGGGTCTACACCGATCTGGCGACGGACGAGCTCGAGCACCTCCCGCCGATCAAGTAGCGGTCGCCGGCGAACGGTTTAAGGACCTCCCAGTAGGGGTACGCTGAGGAGGCGTCTGCACCTTCTTGACAATTGCGCTGCCCGATGGGGTATCATTCTCAAGCTGCCCGAGAGGCGGGAGGAGATCCCGCGCCGCTTAGGGCCAGGCGAGCACCTTAACAATTGAAGAGTGGAACGGACTTCTCCGAGAAGGCCCTTCGAAATGTCGTAGGGACCCCAATTCGATTCTTTAACCTCAGCCCTGTTGGGTCGAGGTTTTTACGGAGAGTTTGATCCTGGCTCAGGATTAACGCTGGCGGCGTGCCTGACACATGCAAGTCGAACGGGTGCTAGCTGCCCGCAAGGGTGGCTAGCGCTAGTGGCGGACGGGTGAGTAACACGTGGGCAACCTGCCTGAGAGT
>DATNMN010000155.1:0-7066 GCA_035602295.1 Candidatus Dormiibacterota bacterium
CCGTCAGCTGGCCTCGCGGACGCTCGCCGGTCCTAACGGCGCGATGCGCGCGGCTGCGCCGGCATCGCTGATCGACGATGTGCGCAGCGCGCTCTACGCTTCGAAGATGGTGGCCTACGCCCAGGGATTCGAACAGATGCAGGCGGCATCGAACGAGTTCGCGTGGGATTTGAAGCTGGGGTCGATCGCCAGGATCTGGCGTGGCGGCTGCATCATTCGCGCCCGCTTCCTCAACCGGATCACAGACGCCTATGCGGCAGAGCCCGGCTTGAAGAACCTGTTGCTTGCGCCCTACTTCCGCGATGCCATGGCGTCGGCGCAGGATGCCTGGCGCCGCGTCGTCGGTGTCGCGGTCGACCGCGGCATCCCGGTGCCGGCCTTCAGCTCGTCACTGGCCTACTACGACGCCTATCGTCGCGAACGCCTGCCGGCGAACCTGGTGCAGGGCTTGCGCGACTACTTCGGGGCCCACACCTACAAGCGCATCGACCGCGCGGGTTCCTTCCATACGCGCTGGTCCCAGGACGGGGAGGAAGTGCCGGTCCGCTAAACGATTCCAGGACTCGAGTTCAACGTTCGAGTCCGCCAGGGGCTACATCAACACGAACTCGGGGATGCCAGTCATTTGCCGGCGACGCCCCACAAGAACACTCCCGAATGGGCATCTATGAAAGAAAGGTAGTAATCGGCCTTTATGGGCGCCGATCCCCTCGGCCCGTTTGACTGCGCGGCTGCAGCAGGAAGTTCGACGACCCAGCATAGACGCGGAAGCTCGGCATTAGGATTGGTTTTGATTACTTCCGCCAGCACCGCGCTAATGGCAGGGGTACCGGGCGCTTCCTGACTTACCGCGACCGCCTCAGCCTGAGCCTTGGTAATGTTCGGGAAATCCCACGGAAGCGGATTGAATAGGAGCGCTCCCGATTTAGCTGCTTGTTCGGGTGTCGCCGTTGACAAGCGTGGACCAAATGAAGGATGGCCTACAGCCAGTGCAAGAATGGTGCCGCAGACCAGGCCCAGGGCAATGACAACGGCTTTCCGCCTGCGACCTGGCATCAATTGTCGATACGTCGATGCCGGCACTGGCCAGCTCGTTCGCGGAATCCTGGCAGAGACTCAGGGAATCCACACGCCGGCCCGGACCGAGGTTCACGCCGCGTACGTAGTCATTCCCGTCAGCCTTCAGGCATGCCGTCGATCATCCGTCGCGTACTATGCCGCCCCCAAAGTCCGGCAGTAAGCAAGCAAAGACCTCCACCAAGACAGGCTCCAGCTGCAGGCAAAAGGCGCATGACGCCCAGTGCAACAGCAATCGCGAATAGCACTAGCCCGAAGACCACCGTCCACGTAAAAACGCGCATTAGTCGTTGGAGCGCAGGCAAAGGTGGTCGAGGCATCAACACGACCTAAGGCCAAGCACCGTACCCATGCTGGCAATTAAACCACCCGACGCTCCGGCGCCACCGATGAGGGCGAATATCCAAGGCAGGTGCACTGCAAGGTCGGGCAGAGGCGCTCGTATTCGTTTGTTCGATTAGTGTCCGCCACAGGCTAAAATCCCCGCTCTGCGACCTCCAGGTGCCGGCTTCGACGCTCAGCGTAATTGCGGGGACCATTCCACCAAACCGTCGGCTGTTAAGAACGGCACGATTTTCGTTTGGAGCATGGGAAGCGGCGCTTAGCTCGTGCAGGTCTCGATCACCCAAAAGTCGAGCCAGCCGGAAGGTTGCGATGGATCAAGATGGCTCATTAACGACGAGCCCTAGGCTGAGTCAGTGGCAATAGCTACGACACCCAGGGCCGCGGTAATGATCAGCGGCCCTCCGTTGGACGTGAGCGTGATCACTCCCAATGTCGCAGCGATGACGGTTGCTGCGGCTAACACAGCCCGTCGCTGACGTCGCTGATCCAGATCAGAAGCAACTCGGAAACACCTCGATCACCACATACCCAGTGCCGGTCTTCACCGTAATGAAAATCGGGGATTCCGCTGAAGCGAGTCTCCAGTCCCCTGCGAACTTCCTTCTTGCCAATGAAACGGGTGCCCCATGGTTGAGGTCCCCGAGGCATATCGAAGGTCGCGTCTTCCGAGAAAGAATTCCATGATCCGATCAAGGTCGTGCCGATTGAATGCATCAAGGAGTTGCTCTAACGTCTCAACACTAACCGTGCCTCGTACTGCCATTGCTTCCTTACCGAACCTACCTCCATCCACGTGAGCGATCCAGGCATGAGTAGCCTGTCAGTCGTTGTTCCCGCCGATCGAGTACTTACCGATAACGGAGAACAAGTGTGCTGTGGTTGTCGGACCAACCACCCAAGTTGCCCGGAAGCCGGCCAGCGCATGCGTCCCGCTCTGATAGGTGCACAAACCGGTGCCGGTGCTGAAGTAAAAGTCGCAATGCCCCCTCGCGGTGCTCTTCTTTCCGGCCGCGGTCGCAGCCGTCGTCAGGACAACGTCACTATCGATGCTGGCACAGCGACCGGGGCGACGATGCCGCGGCCGAGAATGCTGCGAAATGGGGCTATGACCTGGCTATCGCGACCTTCCCGGACGCTCGTGCGCGTGGCGTCGCCGCCTACAATCTCGGCTGCTTTTACGCGAAACACGGCAGGGCGGCCGAGGCGCTGCCGTACCTGCGCGAGGGGATTAAATTACGTCCCGAGCTGCGTGACTGGGCCAAGCAGGATACGGATCTCGATCCGATCCGCACGACCCCGGAGCTCGCTAGCCTAATACGCGACGGGGGCTAGCTGGCGGCCCGGAGCTCGCTGAGCAACGGTGAGCCGATCAGCGCGTCGGCGGTCGCGCTGTTGGTCGCCAGCGGCACGTTGCAGACGTTGCAGATCCGGAGCAGCGTCTGGATGTCGGGTTCATGCGGGTGCCGGTACAGCGGATCGACCATGAAGATCACGCCGTCGATCTCACCCTCGACGACGCGGCTCGCGATCTGCACGTCGCCGCCAAGCGGCCCGGATTCGACGTATTCGACTTCGAGCCCAACCTTGTCCTTGAGGAGCTTGCCGGTCGAACTCGTCGCTACTAGCCGAAACTCGGCCAACCGATCGCGATTGAACGTGGCAAAGGCAACCAGGTCGGCCTTTTTGCCGTCGTGGGCGATGATCGCAAGTCGAGGAATTCGTGACATAGGGTCGCAGTCTACAGTTCCCGGGTTAAACGGAGGTTAAACACCTGAATAGCCTCGTCCGCTGCCGCCATGCCACACTTGGGTTGTGGCAGAACAGCCGCCGGCGCTGTTGTTCGATCTCGATGGGACGCTCGTTGACAGCGTTTATCAGCACGTGCTCGCCTGGCACGAGGTGCTCGCGAACGCCGGGATGGAGCTGTCGGTATGGCGGATCCACCGGCGCATCGGCATGAGCGGCGGCCTCTTCGTCAACGCCTTACTGCGCGAGACGGGCAAGCGGCTCACTCCGGAGGAGGCCAAGCGGCTTCTCTCCCAACATGGCGAAGCCTTCGTTCGGCGTTTAGGGGAGGTCCGCCCTCTTCCCGGCGCCCACGACTTGCTGAGTCGGCTGACGAGGCAGCATGTGCCCTGGGCGATCGCCACCAGCGGCAGCATCAAAACCGCCGGTCCGTCGATCAAGCTCCTCGGTGTCGAGCCCACGGTCGTGATCACGCGTGACGACGTGGCCCACGCCAAGCCGGACCCGGATCTGTTCCTCGCGGCAGCCGAGCGGTTAGGGGTCGATATCACCAACTCGATCGTGTTCGGCGACAGCGTGTGGGACCTGTTGGCGGCGCGGCGGGCGCGCGCGCTGGGCGTCGGCTTGCTCTCAGGCGGATACGGACGCGAAGAGCTGCAGTCGGCCGGTGCGTATCGGGTTTACGAGGATCCGCACGACCTCTTGGTGCACCTCGACGAAGTCGGCGTCCGCGAATCAGCCGGCTGACGGGCCGGCGTCGGGTTTCGCCCCGCGCCGGTAGACGAGCACCGTGCGCTCGTACTCGATGACAGTCTCGCCGCGCTGGTTGAAGCCGCGGGTCCGAACCCGGACCACGCCGTTGGTCGGGCGCGACTTCGACGCGCGGGCCTCCAACACCTCGGACTCGGCATAGATCGTATCTCCGGCGAAGACCGGGTTGGGCAGCCGGACCTTGTCCCACCCGAGGTTCGCAACCGAGTTCTGCGAGACGTCGCCGACCGAGAGCCCGGTCACGATGGCGAGCGTCAACGTGCTCACCACCAGCGGCTGCTTGAACTCGGTGCGCGAAGCGTAATCGGCGTTGAAGTGGACCTGGTGCGTGTTGTTGGTCAACAGCGTGAACCAGATGTTGTCGGTCTCGGTAATCGTGCGTCCGAGCGGATGGCGGTAGCGGTCGCCGACTCGGAAGTCTTCGAAAAATCGGCCTTCCCACATGGTGCTCATTCCTCCCGTTCTTGCCAGGCGGCCCGCGCGTCAACCAGTTCGCTATCCGCGATCACGCCGAGGGCGAGCGCGCGGTCGGGGTCAAGCCAGCCGTTCGCGGCGGCGCGGCGCAGGAGAACGCGTGCATGGCGGTCGGTCGCCCGGTCCGACATCACGCCGTTGATGATGGTCGCTCCGCGTCCCTCTTCGCGCTCTGATCGTTCATAGGCGAGCAGTTTCAACGCTTCCTGTTCGAGGGCTTGCCGGTCGAAGGCGCCATCGAAGGCCAGCAGCGTGACGAAAAGCTGGGCCGGATGCCCCACCCACTTCCCGGCCATGCCGGCTTCGCGGGCATGAACCGCATCGCGGTAGGCCAGTTCCATGCGATCGAGGAAGCGAGTCCGGTTCGCGCTCGCGTCCAGAGCCGGATCGGCCACCGGGTAATCGACGGTCATGGCATCGATGGCCGGAACACCGGCGGCGCCGGCCGCGTTCACGATCTCGGCGCGCGCCCATTCCGCGACGGGGTGATAGTAGGAGAGGGTGGAGAGACCCAGGTCGGCGGAGTAGTCGACCAACCCGAAGATGAGAGCACACAGGCGCTGGCCTGCACGGTCGACGATCGCATCCAGCCGTCCGGCCGCGGCCCCGGACTCGATCAGGATCGCGACCCGGATCCGGCCGGGCTCGAGCGTCAGCGTCTGCTCGATATCGTCCAGGGTCGTCAGCAGCCAGTCGAGCTCGTCGACGGTCTCGAGCTTGGGGAAGACGATCCCATCGAGCGGATAGTTGGCGGGGGCGATTCCCTTGCCCGTCTCGTACAGAACCGAGACCAGGCTGCGCGCCGCACTAGGAAGGTTGAGGCCGCGTGGTCGATAGAAGCGAAGAGCATGTCTCCATTGGCCATCGCGCAGCACGCGGACTGCGGATTCCAGCCCCTGCGTGGCGACATCCTCCCGTAGGGCCTGGGCATCCTCGCCGTCGAGCATCACCAGAGGCGCGCGGCGGGGCCGGGCGAGGAGCGCGTCGACCTGCGCGGCCGCGAGCTGGAGTCGCTCGGCCAGCATGGCGGCCGTCACCCCCAGGCGGTCCATCATGCGACCGACCGGCTCGGTGCCCTTTTCGACGGCCTTGCGAGCCATCGCTTCATCCGACGCCGGCGTCGTGAAGTGGGCGTCCTGGCGCCAGTATCGGAGCGGAAGTGGTGCCCGGCGCCGCATCGTTTTGGCGGCGAGCTGGGCTTCGCGCGCCTCCGCGCGGCGGATCAGATCGGCCAGCTCAGACTGTATGCGATCCTCCGCATCTTGCCGTAGCATAATCCGTCATGCGCGTCGAGACCGTCGAGGCGATCCCGGTCAGTTACCCTGAACCGAACGATTTCAACGCCTTGCGCCACCTCTGTCTGGTCAAGATCACCGCCGACGACGGCCAGGTTGGTTGGGGCGAGTCGATCACCCAGTTCCCCGAAGCATCCTGGGCGACCAAAGCGATCATCGAGGGCTTCGCGCCCCTGATCGTCGGAAAGGATCCCGTGCAGACCGAAACCCACTGGCGTACCATGAAAAACCAGGCTTGGTGGTATGGCTACAACGGCGGCATCGCGTCCTACGCCGTGAGCGCCATCGATATCGCGCTCTGGGACCTCAAGGGAAAGGCAGTCAACCGCAGCGTGCTCGACCTTCTCGGTGGTCCGGTCCACGAGCGCCTGCCCGCGATCGCGTCCAGCCACGCCCACTACGAAGAAATCCCAAAGATGGCCGAGGAGATCGCCGGCTGGGTGGCCTCGGGCTTGCAGGGGGCGAAGGTCGGCTTCGGCAAACGCGGCAACGCCCGGCTAGGGTACGAACACGACCGTGACGTCGCCTTCGTAAAGGCGGTCCGGGAGGCGATCGGGCCTGGATTGCCGATCATGATCGACCTCGGCATTGCCATCAAGTGGGACGTCACGACGGCGGTGGAGCGGACGCTCGCCATGGAGGAGTACGGCATCGCGTGGATCGAGGAGCCGCTCGGCGCCTGGGACCCCAATGGGTATGCGACCTTGCGCGCCAAGACGACGACCCGGATGGCGTACGGCGAGAAGGAGTGGAACCTGGAAGGGTACCAGCGCATCCTGGACACGGGCACCGTCGACGTGGTGGGCGTGGACCCCGGCCGCGCCGAAGGCATCACCGGCTTCAAGAAGGTCGCGGAGCGGGTCGAGGCCCATCGACGGCAGGCCAATGCGCATGCCTGGTCGTCGGCGATCGTCAGCGCGGCCAGCCTGGCGATCTCGTTCAGCAGCTCCGCCTGCAAAGTCTTCGAGTTCAAGCCGCTGCGCAACCCGATGCAGCACGAGCTCGTCAAGAAGCCGTTCGAGTGGAAGGACGGGTGGGTGCTCCCGCCGGCAGGGCCGGGGCTTGGCATTGAGGTGATCGAAGAGGTCGTGGATCGCTACCGTAGCGAGCGCGTACTGGCGAAGGTTTAGTACATCAGGAAGCCACCACTGATGTTAATAGTGGCCCCAGTGATGAACTTTGCGTGATCGCTGGCGAGGAAGACGACGGTGCCGGCAATTTCCTCGGGCTCGGCCACGCGGCCGAGCGGTGTCGCCTTGACCATCGACTCGAGCACTTGAGGATCCAGCCCGTCCATCAGCATGGGGGTCCGCGCCTGGCCCGGCGAGACCGCGTTGACCGTGATCTGGTGAGGGCCA
>DATNMN010000156.1:0-13187 GCA_035602295.1 Candidatus Dormiibacterota bacterium
GTGCAGCGAGAGCCGCACTTCGGCATTGCGCAGGTCGACACCGAGGAGGTCCTCGATCCGGCCGAGGCGATAGAGCACGGTGTTGCGATGCAGGTGCAGACGGTCCGCCGCATCGGTGGGGCTGCCGTTGGTCGCCAGGTACGCACCGAGCGTCTGCAGCAGCACACCGGCCCGATCCTTGGCCCGCAGCCGCGCCAGCGAATCGTCGCGGAAGGCCCGCATCTCGGGCAGCGGCTGCAGCGCGTAGAGCAGCCGATAGAGGCCGAGGTCGTTGAAGGCGGTCGCGCTATCAGGGCCGAAGAGGCGCCGGCCCATCGTCAGGGCTTGCTCCGCCTCGCGGGCGCCGGCCGCCACCTCGCTGGCCCCGGATCGGACGCCGCCGTAGCCGAGCGCCACCGGCGTGTTGGCGGAGGCCCGGGCGGCCCGATGGAGGTGATCGACGACGGATCGTGGGTCGGGTGCGCGCCGCCCGGCGAGGCTGACGAGGGCCAGCGTCGCGTCGCCGCGCTCGCGCACCAACGCGGTCAGCCGCATGGTGGCCAGCTGACGCTCCCAGGCGGCCCGGATCCTGGGCGCAAGCCCGGCGTCCACCGGCTCGGCCGCGATCACCAGGTAGTTCGCATCGACGTCGAAGCCCTTGCGCTTGGCCCGCTCGCGGGCCGCCTGGTGCGTGCCGGGCCGGCCCGCGGTCAGCACGTCGAGCAGTTCTTCCTCGACCTCGTCGCGGGCGTCACGTGCCGCGCGGGCGCGTACCAGCTCGATGGCACAGGCATGCGCCGCGCGCCCGACCGCGAGCCGGTGCATCTCGCCGAGCTCACCGTCCGAGCCAAGCAGCGAGAGGAAGCCGGCGATGCTCCCCTGCACCAGGATGGGCGCGATCAGCCGTGACTGGCCGTGCGCCAGCGGCCGCAGCGCGACCGGCGGATCGAAGGCGCTGAGGGGAACTTCCCGCAGCCACTCCTCGAGCGCCGGACGTTCCTGTGCGATTGCCGCGGCCGCGCTTTCCGCGAGCCGGCCACCGCCCACATAGTCGAGGCCTGAGTCGCGCTCGAGCAGCACCGGCACGCCGGTCAGCTCGTGGAGCCGGGCCAGCAGCGCCGGTAGGCCGCGTCCCGCCAGCGCCAGCTCACTGAGCTGCCGGTGCAGGTCCTGAGCGCGCTCGTGGAGCTCGGCGCGCTCGTCGACGATGTAACGCAACACCTGCTGTTCGATCTGGTCGAGGGGCAGGGTGCCCGGCAGCGCGAAGAGCGGCAGAGCGTGCGCCTCGGCGACCCGGCGCGCCTCGGGCGAGACGCGACCGAGGACCGCAGCCCCTGCCACCCCCTGCCCGGCGAGCGATTCCAACAGGCGCGCGAGGGTCAGCCGAGCGTCCACCGCAGTCAGCACCTGGGGATCGATCAGCAGCAGCTCGCCCCCGCGTAGCGGCGTAAAGGCCGGCTGCCGGGCGCGCAGCGTCGTGCACCAGACCACCTCGCGCCGGGTTCCGGTATTCCCGGCTACCAATTGCGTGCCCTCGGGTAGGGCGCCGCGCCACACATCGTCGACGGTGACGTGGGGATGGGGCGGGGCGGCGGGTGTCTTCGGGCCCATGTTCGTGCGCCACGCCCTAATACAGGGGGGCGGACGATATTATCCCACAGCGTCGGCGGTCGGCTTTAGACGTGGCGCACAAGCGCCCCGATCACCGGATCAGGCGGAACGGATGCGCCGTTTGGTCGGCCGCGCCGGCTTCTTTGCAGGCCGGGCGGCTTCCTTCGCCGGCGCCTTCTTCGATCCGTTCCGGGTGCTGGACAGCACCCCCTTTCGGGCCGGCGCCTTCCAGAGCGACTCGAGGTCGTAATACGACCGCTCGCCGGGGAGGAAGACGTGGACGATGACGCTGGCGTAATCGAGGACCACCCACGAGCCATCTTCGTAGCCCGCGGTGCGCAGCGGCCGCACACCTTTCGCCTTGCAGGCCTCGATGATCGAGTCGGTAATGGCTCGGACCTGGCGGTCCGTGTCGCCCTCGCAGATCACGAAGTAATCCGCGATCGAGCTCTTCTGCCGGATATCCAGCCGGACGATGCCCCGCGCCTTCTTGTCTTCCGCCGCATCCGAAATGAGCCGGCTGAGCTGAAGGGGGGTCACTGGCCTGATTATCCCAGTTTGACGCGCTCGCCTTTCCACACCGGGGCTCGCTGATCCGTCAGCCATGGTAAAGGTGGTGCGTCCGGATGTAATCGGCAACGGCGGCGGGCACCAGGTCGTCGATTTGGGTCCCTCGCGCCAGGCGATCCCGGACCTGGTGCGCGGCGATGGCCGGGGTGTCGAGATGAACAATCTGGGTGCGGGCGGGCGCAAAGCCGAGCTCGTGGAGCGTTTGCGGCGCCATGGTTGTCTCCGGGCGATTGAAGATCACGAAGTGCGTCTCGTCGAGGAGCGAATCGGCGTCATGCCAGCTACGAATCTGGAGCGCGGCATCCGACCCAAGGAGGATGGCGAATTGCCGCCCCGCAAACCTGCGCGCCAGCTCGCGAACCGTATCGATCGTGTAGGAGATGCCGCCCCGCTCCACTTCGAGCGATGACGGCAGCAGCCCCGGCTGGCCGTCGGTCGCCAGTTGCACCATCCGCAGCCGGTCATCGGCACTCGCGACCGGGGCCGCCGTCCGATGGGGCGGCGTAGCGTTCGGCATCAGCCAGACCTCCGCGAGACCGGCGACCTCGAGCAGCTGCCGAGCCGCTGCCAGGTGCCCGTTGTGTACCGGGTCGAACGTTCCCCCCATGATGCCGATCACGCCCGGCACGGTCAGCGCTCCGGGTCGTAGAGAAATTCCACCTGGGAAATCCGCACCGTCTCCCCACCCCGAGCGCCGTGTTTCGCCAGTGCGTCGTTCAGCCCCCAGCGGTCGAGCATGCGCTGAAAATGCGCCAGCCCCTCCGGGTTCGTCATATCGGTCATCGCCAACAGCCGCTCGAGCTGATCGCCGGATACGCGGAACCCGCCCTCGACCGGCTCGATGGTAAAGGGCTCGGCGGTGCTGGGACCCCGGTATACCTTGAGCGCGGGCAGCGGCTCGGCCGAGGCCTTGTCGCGTCGCCGCTCGAGCGTCCGGTAGGTAGCCCAGAGCAGGTCCTGGACGCCTTCGCCGGTGACCGCGGAAATCGCGAATGTCCGCCGGCGCAGCTTGACCAACCGCTGTCGGAAGGCGACCACCTCGGATGACTCGCTCACCGCGTCCATTTTGCTGAGCGCGATCAACTGGGGACGGCGCGCCAGCGCGGGGCTGTATTTCTTCAGTTCGGTGCGGACCTGCTGGTAATCGTTCCAGAGTTTCTGTCGATCCCCCGAGCTGGCATCGATCACGTGAATCAAAGCGCGGGTCCGCTCGACGTGACGCAGAAACTGCAGGCCGAGGCCGGCGCCTTCGGCCGCGCCCTCGATCAGGCCGGGGAGGTCCGCCATGACGAAGCTCACCTCATCGGCCAGCTCCACCACACCCAGCACGGGCTCGAGGGTCGTGAAGGGATAATCGGCGATCTTGGGGCGAGCAGCGCTGGCGACCGAGAGGAGCGTCGACTTGCCGGCATTAGGGAGGCCGACCAGTCCCACGTCGGCGATCAATTTGAGCTCGAGCCACAACCAGCGGGATTCGCCAGGTTCGCCGAGCTCGGCGAAGCGGGGCGTCTGGCGCGTCGATGTCTTGAAGCTGGCATTGCCGCGCCCACCCCGTCCTGCGCGGGCGACCACCAGCCGCTGCCTGTCTGCAACCAGGTCGGCCAGGGTCTTTCCCTCCTCGTCTTTCACCAACGTTCCAGGTGGAACCGGCAGCACGATGTCGTGGGCGTCTTTGCCGTGGCGCCGGCTGCCGCCGCCCCGCCCCCCACGATCGGCGGCGAAGTGGTGCTTGAAGCGATAGTCCTGCAGGGAGTTGAGCTGCCGCGACACTTCGAGCACGACATTTCCCCCACGACCCCCGTTGCCTCCGTCCGGGCCTCCGCGCGGCACGAATTTCTCGCGGCGAAAGCTCAATTGCCCGGCCCCGCCATCGCCGGCCTTGACGAAGACCTTGACCCGGTCAGTGAACATCAGCGAGCCCCGGTCATAAGCGGCCCCGGTGTGGAAAGGCCGCGTGACGAGTGGAAAGGCGAGCGCGTCGATAAGCGCCCGGGCGGCCGGGGGCTAAACGGCTTCGGCCAGGACCGAGACTTTCTTGCGCCCGTGACCGGTGCGCTCGAACCGGACCACCCCGTCGATGAGTGCGAAAAGCGTGTGATCGCGCCCCATCCCCACGTTGGTCCCGGGAAAGATCGCTGTCCCTCGCTGGCGAAGCAGGATGGTGCCGGCGTTGACCGCCTGGCCCGCGCCCGTCTTCATGCCCAGCCGCTGGCCGACGCTGTCGCGTCCGTTGCGTGAGCTGCCTGCGCCTTTCTTGTGTGCCATTGCTTACTCCTGCTTGGTCGTTTCCGCGCTCGCTTTGGTTCGGCGAGGCTTCGTCACCGGCTGCGTGGCGGTCACGGGTCGTTCGCCCGCCGCCGGTCCCGTCGCGCTCTTCCCATCCGGCGGCCGGATGGCCCCGATCCGCAGCTCCGAAAGCTGCTGCCGGTGCCCGGTCTTGCGTCGCTTGCGCTTGCGCGCCTCGAATTTGAAGACGATGATCTTGTCGCCCGACCGATGCGCGACCACCGTCGCCTCCACGGCCGCGCCGGAGACGAACGGGGTGCCCACCATCGGCTTGTCCTCGCCGCCGACCATCAGGACCGAGTCGAGACGGACGGTCTGACCGACCTCAGCCGGTACCCGGTCGACCAGGATCCGGTCGCCTTCTGAGACCTTGAACTGCTTTCCGCTGGTGGCAACAATGGCAAACATGGCAATAGCGCCCCCGGGCGCGACTCCGTAGTTTATCACGGGATTGCCTCAGGACCCTTATCGACGTGGTTTTCGTAGAACTGGGTGATCGCGTTCTGGTCGTACGTGTCAAGGAACTCGATGTAGTCCCAGGCGACCAGCGCCACTTTCTTCTGCATCCCCTGGCTGTAGGGCGTGATCACGACCTTGACTTCCTTGAAGGTCGGCTCGTTGGGCGCCAGGTTGGTGACGTAGTTCTCGAGCGAATTCTTGAGCGTCGTGCAGTCCGCCCCCGTCGAGCAGTTGTAGAGGATCGCCATGCCGCCGTGCTCGAGGTTGTGGATGTACTGGCCCTCGACCAGCGGGCTGCTGGAGGTGGCGATCGTCTTCCACGGCACCGGGGCGATGCCAGTGGCGGAATAGTGCGGTCCTGAGGCGGGCGGATAGAACTTGTAGGTCGGCGTGGTCGACGGGTCCACGTGAGCTCGCCCCTCGTCGGGGACCGCGGTGCCGATGGTGCCACTAACCGCCTTGAAGGGCAGCTGGTTGGCCGCCGCCTGCTTCGCTGCCTGGTTCGCTGCCTGGTTGAGGGCGAGCGCGACCAGCAGGATGGCAACCGCGGCCGCACCCAGGACACCGGCAATGATGAAGAGGTTGCGACGGTCGCGCGCACGTTGGCGCGCGGCAGCCTCCTCACGCTGCTGCTGGCGAAGCGCTTTCAGTTCGCGCTGCGTTCTGGACACTGGTCCCTATTCTCCCAAATGCGCGGTAAGACCGAACTCATAAACGGCCGTCAGCTCGCAGTGACGATCACAGGCGCCTGGTCTGACCCACCCGTGATCTGGGCGTTACTGCTGTTGCCCGAGACGACGTTGGGGTGCGCGCCAAGCGTGGCGCCAGCGAGCTTGGCCGTGAAGGTGATCACCAGGGTCGACCCGTTGAACCCGCCACCCGGAAGGGTGAACGGCCCCCACTGCGGCGTCGCCCCCCCCGCGGGCGGCTGCAGCCGCGACCCGACGTTTTGCCCGTTGATCACGATGCTGTTGGTGGACTGGAAGGTAAAGCCCAGCGGCAGCGTGTCGGTGACGGTTACCCCTTTTGCCGCGTCGGTGCTGTCGTTTTCGACCGTGATCACATAGGTCACGGTGCCGTTCTGCGCGACATAGGGCGAGGTCGGGGCGACCATCATCGTGATCGGGATCGTCGTTCCTTTGCCAACGGCGACGGGGGCCGTGTTGCCGATCGTCTGCGGCGGGACGTCTTTCGCGCTGGTCACCGCCACGGTCAGGTTGTAGAGGCCCGGCACCACCGCCGGCAGCACCCTTGCCTGGAAGGTCAACCGCAGGAGTCCGGCCGCTCCGTTGACCGCCCCCGGAATATCCCACGAGGACCAGACCGGCAACAGGCTGTTCCCGGGTGGATCGACGGCGGAGACCCGCACACTGTTGCCTTCATAGCCGGTCGTCGTGGTGTAGAGAAATCCGGGCGCGAGGCTCACCGAGACGACCACGCCCTTAGCAGCGGCCGAGCCGACATTGCTCACCGAGACGACGTAGGTTGCCGAGCCGCCGGTTGTCACCTGGGCGTTGGCCGCAGCCGCAGCCACGGTCAGCGCCGGTCGCGGCTCAACGACCAGGCCGACCGGATCGCCCTGGACGTCGGAACCCGCCAATGTCGTGAGCTTGACCTTGTTCTGGTAGTCACCGGGCTTGAGCGCAGCCTGCACTTTGAAGCTGAGGATCAGGGCGCTCACCGTGTTGCCATTGCCGGCCGGAATGGTCCATGTGCCCCAGACCGGATTGCCCTGCGCCGCGGGATCGCTGGTGTTGGTGCGGATCGCGTTACCGCCCAGCGTGGTCAGCTCGTAATAACGAAAGCCCGCCGGCAGGACGTCCTCGACGGTGACGGCGCGGGCCGGCCCCGCCCCGGTGTTGCGGATCGAGAGCGTGATGCCCATGAACACCCCGGGGGCGAGATGGCCCTTGTGGTCGGCGCCGCTCGGCACATCGGTGCTCTGAGTGACGACCAGCCGCGAACTCTCGCCAGGTCCGCAGGCCGTGAGCGCGAGAGACCCGAGGAGCACAACGAGTAGGAGGCTAAGCGAGCGGCGCTCGGGGCGTCGCCCCACGCGAGCCGCGCGTACGTGCGATGCGAGCGTTTGAGACGTTCGTATCGCCATGCGAGCGTTTGAGGCGTTTAAATTCATCCGGATTGTTCGCCGGGACCGGGATCCCGCATTCACCCAGCAACCGGGTCAGCAGGCGCATCGGCATCCCAACGACGTTGTCGTACGGCCCGCGGATCGATCGCACCAGGCGACGGCCCTTGCCCTGTATAGCGTAGGCACCGGCCTTATCCTGCGCTTCACCGCTTCGTACGTAGGCGCCGACCTCGCGCTCCGAAAGTTCACGCATAGTGACATGCGTTCGGGAGATACCCTGCGCTCGCCGACCGGAGCGCCCATCGATCACATGGACAGCGGTGTAGACCTGGTGGGTCTTGCCCGACAGCGCACGCAGGAATGCGGCGGCTTCAGCGCGATCCCTCGGTTTTCCAAAGATCCGGCCGTTCAAGACGACCTCGGTGTCGGCGGCCACGACGACGCGGCCGGCCGCCTTCTTAGCGACCGCCTCCGCCTTGGCGGCCGCCGCCCAGGCGACGAAGCGCAGCGGCCCGAGCGGCTCGGGCGGGTGCTCGTCGACCCCGGACGCGACGGCCTCAAACGGCATACCCGATCGCGTGAGAATGTCGATCCGCCGCGGGGACGAGGTCGCCAGAAGAATGCTCAACGGGCCAGTTGGATCATCCGCAGCACGAGGGCCGGTGCGATGCCGCAGCCGATCGACAGCGCTGGCCCCACCCACTGCAATGCCGACCGCGGCCGCTCGGGTGCGGGGGCGGCGGCGTGTCGATCGACGAGCGGCGCCAGCTGCAGCGCCGCGAGCAGCGTGGCGGCGAGCAGGCCGAGCGCCAGCCCCGCCTGGAGCCCGGCGACCACCGTGATGGTGCCCGCGGCGAAGGTGATCGACCCGGGCCAGTTGGAGCGCGCCAGCACCACGAGCCTCGACCACCACGAGGAGGACAGGGGGATGTCGTCGATGCGAACGATGGCCGCATCGATCAGCAGCACGGCGGCGAGCGCGCCAAGACCGAGCGCATCGCGCGCGCTGATGGCGATGAGCAGGAGCGCCGCGATCAAGCCGTCGCGAAGCACCTCGCGCCCACTGGTGTCCGGGAGCAACCAGGTCAGCGTCAGGCGCGCCACGAGCAGCACGGCGCCGACCGCGGCGATCCACTGGAAGCGCACCAGGCCCGCGGCGTTAACCGAACCGAGTGCGAGCATGACGACCAGCGCGGTGGTCGGGAGCACGAGCACGCGTAGCGTCGCGACTCGAGCGGCAAACAGCATCAGCACCAGGCCGGCCGCGAGCGCGACCACCTGAACCCGCGCACTCCATGAGGCCGCTGCCAGGGGCGCCAGCACGGAGGTCATCGCGAGCGCGCCGGCTGCCAGCCACGCCGGACGTTCGCCGCGCCGGTCCAGGGTCGTGGCGACCGTGATCAACCCGGCGAGCGCCGCCCATCGCACACCTGGCGCGGCGGCGGCGAGCGTCAGCACACCGAGCGCGGCGGCCCACTCGATGCCGATTGGCGTGGCGGCCGCCCCCGCGACCAGGAGGATCGCTGCGCCCAGCAGCATCACGCTGCTGACATTCAGCCCAATGTCGAAGAGGACCAGGGAGACGTTGACTGAAGTGGCGGCCGCGAGCAGCGCCGCCGTCGCGGCCAGGAGGAGTAGCGTCGCGCTCAGCGCCGGCCGAAGGCGGCCGGGCACACGCCAGTGCTCGCCGGCGATCGGCATCAGTGCCATCGACCCGGCCATCGCCGCGGTCAGCGTCCCAGCCGGGACAGCGCCGAGCAGGATCGCCCCGGTCGCCGCGACCATCAGCACCTGCCCTTGGAGCCGCTCGGGTTGGTCGATCGGGCTGATAAACCAGGCGGCACCAAGGGCGCCCAGAATCCAGGGCACCGCGCTGAGAAGGACGGGGTTCTCGCCGACCGGCAAGCGTGATGCCAGGAAGATCGCCACCAGCAGCGCACCGACGATGGTGATGACGCGCTGGGTCAACCCCTCGAAGCTCGAGCGCGCGCGCGCGCCGCGGCGCGGGAGGAGCAGGGTCGCCACGATCGGTCCGATCGCCCAGGCCGTAAGACTCGGGTCCGCTAACAGCGCCAGCGACCAGGCGGCCGCCAGCAACGCCCCAATCGTTGCCGCCTGCCGTCTCCGGCCAACCGTGCCGTAGGCCACCAGCAGGCTGACGGCGAACAGTGCCGCTGGCAGGTAGAGGATCATGGCCGGGTCGCGACCGCGCCGACGACGGCGGCGAAAGCCCCCCAGAGGACGAAGTGACTCCAGGCTGGCAACCTGGGCAGCCTCAGCCGTCCCGGCAGGACTGATGGAAACCCGCGACCGCCTCCGACTCCTCGTCCGCGCCAGGGGAGCCGGCCATGGAGGCGCCATCCCAAAAGGCCAAGCCCGATGCCAACCAGCAGCGACAACGGGAGCGCGGGGAAGGTCCCAAAACCGGTGGCGATCCCGAGCGGACTCGCGGCGATCATCCCCCGGGGGACCAGGCGGACCGTCGCTGCGGCCGGAACGACGAGCGCGCTGATCGCGATGATGGGAAAGGCGGCCACCAGCAGGAGCATGCCCGCCCATAGTGTCGGGACGTCGAGCTGCCGGGACCATCGCACCTTCACGTGACTGAGGGCTGCCATCACCGCCACGACCACCACCAGCCCGACCGGGATCATCGCCAGCAGTAATCCGCGGGCATTGAGCGCGAGACCCGCGAGCCACAGACCCAAAAAGGCCAGGCTCCCGGGGACCATGGCGAGGCTCACCAGCGTCAGCGCTTCCGGCGCTGATCCATCGCGCGTGCGAACGGAGGCCAGGCCGGCGAGCGGCACCAGCATCAGCCAGAGCCAGGTGCTGGCCACCGTCTGCAGCGGTTGATCCCCGGTCGAAAGCGCGATCGCGAGCCCGGCCTGCGCCGCCAGCAGCAAGCCCGCCACCCGCGGCCCGGCGCGCCGGGAGAGGGCGAGGCCCGCGAACACCAGGGCGCCGAGCACACCCACGCCGAACAGCACGACCGCGGTCGTCCGGTCGGGAAGCCGCCCAGCCATCAGCGCCAGCAATCGCAGCAGCAGGTAGCCCGCAGGCGCAAGCCACGCGATCGCCGGCTCGAACGACACGGCCGCCTTCGGCCCTCCCCATAGAACGGTGAGCGCGCCGATCCGCACCACGACCGGCACCAGCACGAGCACGAAGGTTGCCAGCCCGAAGGTGTCGGAGGGCACCCCGGAGAAGGCGCTCGTTCCCACCGATTGGATGGCGCTGGCCGCCGCCAGCAACAGGCCGATGTCGGCAACCTGGACGACGAGGCGCAGGCCCCGCCGGCGCGGCGACGCTTCATCGAGCGCACCACTCCCGGCCAGGGTCAGGAGTTGGAGCGCGATGTAGACGAGCAGCAGGTTATCGGCGAGGATCACGGTGCAGGCTGCCGCGCTCGTGAGCAACCAGCCAGCCCACGGGTCACGGCGATCGCCGCGCAACCGCTGCCGGGCCATCATCAGCAGGGCGGCCGTGATCAGCGTGATGGTGGCGAAGGCGAGCGAGAGCCCGTCGAGACGGATCGCGAGATCAGCGTAGGGAAAGCTGGTCAGGTAGGGAACATCGACGTGTTCGCCGGGCGAAAGGCGCAGCAGCTCGACCAAGGCGATGACGCCCGCGAGGCCGGTGGCGGCGGCGGCAATCCAACCGTTGCCCGGGCTGCGAGGCCGCTGGCGAACAATCGCGGCCGCTCCCAGCAGCGCGATGAATGGCAGGAGCGCCTGCAGCGCTAACGGCATGTCTACTGTGTTAGCAGGTCAGCCAACCCGCGAGTCGAGCGGCGCTATCGCGCGATGCGCGGACTCGAGACGGGGCCCTGGAGCGGGACTTCCTCGGCGCAATAGGGGCATACGCTCCATCCGAGCTTGAGCTGCTTGTTGCACCGTGGGCAGAGTTTACTGAACTGGGTCTTGCAGTGCGGGCACAAGACGTACTGCGAATCGATCGGCTCGCCGCAGCTGGGGCACGGCCGCAGCTCGCGCGCGGGACCACCCGGCTCCGAGAGGGCTTGCGTCTCCAGCTCGAGCGCCCGACGCTCCGCCATGGTCAGCGGGGGCCGGATGATCATGTAGATGAACAGCCCAAAGATGGGTAGCACGAGGGACAGGCCGGTGGCAAAGACATGAAAGATCACGCTGTTCGAGCGCTCCCGGGCATCCCGGAACGCCCAGTAGGAGAGGCTCAGCCAGAAGGCCAGCAGGTAGAAGATCACGATGAACAGCAGCGGCTTTAACGACGATAGGTTCGGCAATGCGCCTCCTCAGCAGTCACAGAATTTGACTCCGCTACCTTACCCTAATTCGGCCGTTTCGCCCAAGAGGCCTCGTAGCCGCTCCACCGCCTGCTGCGCCTGGAGAAGGCGGGCCCGCTCCTTCTCTACCACCGCTTGTGGCGCCTTGCCGGTGAAGTCCGGGTTGTTCAACTTGCCTTCGAGGAACTGGATCTCCTGCTGCTTCTTCTGCAGCTCGCCCTGGAGCCGCTGGGCGTCGGAGCCGCCGTCCGCCGGCAGGCCGATGCGCACGGTGGTCGGACCGACCACGACGTCCGCGTGGGGCGCACCCTCGGGGAGCTTGCCATTGAGCTCGAGTTGGGCCAGGGTGGCGAGGTAGCGACGGCCGATCGGTTCGGTCAGGAGCGGTCGCGGTGAAATGATCTCGGCCGGCTGCCGGCGGGCGCGCGGATCGGCGGTGTGGCGGAGATGGCGCACCGCCTGGACCACCTCCAGCAGGTGGGCCATCTCTTCCATCAGCTTCTGGTCTTCGATGGTTTCGTCGGGCAACGGCCAGGCCGCGTACATGATGGTCTCGCCGTCATGGGGCAGCCGCTGCCAGAGCTCCTCCGTCACGAACGGCATGATCGGATGCAGCAGGCGGAGAATCGTTTCCAGCACGTGGATCGCGACCGACAGAGCGGTCGCCGTGGACTTATCGCCGGCCTGCAGTCGTGGCTTGATCAGTTCGAGGTAATCGTCCGCCACCTCCTTCCAGGCAAAGTCGTACAGCGAATCGATGGCGGGACCGAACTCGAGCCGCTCGAAGGAGGTCGTGACCAGGCGGGTCACGGCGCTCAGCCGCCCGAGGATCCAGGTATCGGCCGGCTCCAGCTCCCCCTCATCGATCGGCATTGGGGCCGCACCCTCGGGGAGCTTCTTGACCAGCAAGCGCGTGGCATTCCACAGCTTGTTGGCGAACAGCTGGTACGACTTGATCTTCTCTTCCGAGAAACGGATGTCCTGCCCGCCAGTACCGAAGTAGGCGGCCCAGGCGCGAGTCGCATCGGCGCCGAAGCGTTCGATGAGATCCAGCGGGTCGAGTCCGGTACCCAGCGACTTGCTCATCCGCCGGCCATCCGGCGCCAGCACCGTCCCGTGGATCAGGACGTCCGAGAACGGCACCGCGTTCAGAAAATGCAGGCTCATGAAGACCATTCGCGCCACCCAGAGGTAGAGGATGTCGCGCGCCGTGTCCAGCACCTGCGTTGGGTAAAAGCGGCGCAGGTCCTCGGTGTCGTTGGGCCATCCGAGAGTCACGAACGGCCACAGCGCTGAGGAGAACCAGGTGTCGAGCACGTCGGGGTCCTGCGTGAGGTGCCGGTCGCCGCACTGCTCACATTCCTGGGGATCCTTCAGATAGGCGATGGCGTGACCGTTGGCGCAGGTCCACACCGGGATCCGGTGGCCGAGCCAGAGCTGGCGGGAGATGTTCCAGTCGCGGATGTTATGCATCCAGCGCAGGTATTGGTCGCGCCAGCGCTCAGGGTGGAAGCGGAGGTCATTGCTCTCCGCCACCGCGATCGCCGGCCCCGCGAGGGGTTTCATCTTGACCCACCATTGCGCTGAGACGAGCGGCTCGATGACGGCACCACACCGGTCGCAATGACCGATCGAGTGGTGGTATGGCTCGATCTTCTGGAGCGCGCCTTCTGCGCGCAGCATCTCGACGATTCGCTCGCGCGCCTTGGGCACCGGCAGTCCGTCGAGCTCCGGGACTTCCGGGATGTTCATCCGGCCGTCGAGGTGAAGGATGGTGCGCACCTCGAGGTGATGGCGCTCCCCGATCTCGTAATCGGTGACGTCATGCCCGGGGGTCACCTTGACCGCCCCGGTGCCGAACTCCTGGTCCACCGCGTCGTCGGCGACGATCGGCACCCTCCGGTGCACGATCGGCAGCGTCACCGACTT
>DATNMN010000157.1:0-25724 GCA_035602295.1 Candidatus Dormiibacterota bacterium
TAGATGCGGACCTGGGAGGTGAAGTCGCGGGGCGCGCCGCTCGGCCAGTAGCTGGCGCTGAAGCTATCGACCTTCACCTGGAAGTTCGCGTGCTGTGTGGCGAGCACGCCCTCGCTGAGGTTGTCGTAGTTAAGGCGCGCTTCGGTAAAGCTGTCCCCCTCCACCACCGCGACGTTGCCCAGGAAGCCGCCCGCCTTGCCATAGATCACACCGACCAGCAGGATGAAAAAGCTGGCATGGAAGATGATGCTCGCCATCTCCGCCCAGAGCCCGCGGTTGCGCTGGGCCGGATCCTTCGCACGCCGCCAGGCGGCCGGCACGCGGATGAACATGCTGGCGCCGATGGAGGTGTACATCAAGACGGCGACGATGATGAACGGCCAGGAGCTGAAGATGTCGAAGAGACCGAGCCGGGCGAACCAGGGCGCCGTCGCCGGATGGCGAAGCACGTAGCCCATCACGCCGCGTGGGTTCTGCGGGAGCTGCGGCAAGAGCGTGCCGATGACGGCCAGCAGCGCGAGGATGGCGAGCAGGATGATGGCGGTGCGCATCTTGCGCAGCTCGCGCCAGGCTCGAGCAGCAATTCTCAAAGCGGCAGCGGCCGGAGAGCCCCCACCCTGCCCTCCCCCAAAGGGGGACGGAGATTGATCCGGCGGTGCGATCATGGGCGCACGGGTGGCGCGCAGGCTCATTGGATCCTAGAAGTGTAGGGAGGCCGCCCGGGTCGCCCAGTCGAGGACGACCGCGGGAAAGATCCCGAGCACGACCGTCGCCAGCGCGGCGGCGCCCAACACGGTGCTGGTCGGAATCCCGAGGGGCCGCTGCTCGACCGGCGCCTCCTCCGGAGCCGCCAGCATGACGACGATCACTCGCAGGTAGTAATAGAAGGAGACGATCGTCATGACCACGGCAACGATCAAGGGCGCCCAGATCTGGGCGTTGACGAGGGCCTGGAAGACGAAGAGCTTGGCGAAGAATCCGACGGTCGGCGGGATGCCGGCCAGGGAGAGCATGAAGATCGTCATCACGGTGGCGAGGAACGGCCGCCGGTAGAAAAGGCCTCGCCAGTGGCGGAGGTCGGCGGTCGCCTCGCCGCCGGCAGCGATGGCGGTGACCACAGCGAACGCGCCGAAGTTCATCACCGCATAGGCAGCAATGTAAAACAGCGTGGCGGAGAAGCCCTGCGCTGTTCCCGGCAGCACGCCGAGCAGGATGTAGCCGGCGTGCGCAATGCCAGAGTAGGCGAGCATCCGCTTGAGGTTGTCCTGCGTGATCGCCACCAGGTTGCCGATGAAGAGCGAGAAGATCGCGATCAACGCCAGCGGGAAATACCAGCGGCTCGAGATCGAGGGAAAGGTGGCGATGAAGACGCGGCCGATGGCCGCGAACGCCGCCGATTTGGTGGCGACCGACATGAAGGTCGTGACAATCGAGGGCGCGCCCTCGTAGACATCGGGCGTCCACATGTGGAAGGGCGCGGCCGACGCCTTGAAGGCCAGCCCGACCGAGAGGAATCCGATCCCGAGCAAGAGCAGGACGTTGCCCCCCGCGTTCGAGGAGGCGGCCGTGGTGAAGGCGGCGATGCCGCGGAGGGTAGTGCTGCCGGTCGCCCCATAGATCAATGCCATGCCGTAGAGCAGGAATCCGGTGGCGAAGCCGCCCAGCAGCAGGTACTTGAGCGCCGATTCCTGGGAGCGCAGCGCCGTGCGCGCAAAGCCAGAGAGAACGTAGAGGGAAATCGAGAGCAGCTCGATCCCCAGGAAGATCGTCATCAAGCTGGTGGCGGCCGCCAGCAGCATCATGCCGACGGTGGCTCCCAGGATCAGGATGTAGTACTCGCCGAAGTCCAGGTCCAGGGCTTGCAAGTAGCGGGGCGAGATCGCCACCGACAGGATGGTGATCACGATCAGGAGCACATTGAAGAAGGCGGCCAGGCTGTCGGCGATTACGGTGTCGCCAAAGGCGGACCGGTTCTGGCCCCAGAGCGGGATGGTGGCAACCAGTGCGCCGAGGAGCCCGATTACGGTCACGGCCGCCAGCCATCGGCGCCGATCGGGTGGCACCACCAGCTCGAGAAACAACACGACGATGGCCGTGCCGGCCACCACCAGCTCCGGGAGGATGGCGCCGTAGTCGATGCCGATGCCGCTGAGGTTGATCGTCATCGCAGCAGCACCGGTAAGGCCTTGACGGTCGCGTCGACGGCGGCCGGGAAGAAGGCGGGGCTCACGCCGATCAGCACCATCAACGCCAACAGCGGAGCCAGGACACCAACCTCGGCGGCCCGAAGCTCGCCGAAGCTGGTCGGCCGCGGCGGCGCCTCCTGGGTGCTGCCCTGGTAGAAGCGGAGGACGTACCAGGCCGCGAGGATGACGCCGACACCGGCGCCGACCGCCATCGGGATGAAGGAGGCCCAGGCGCCGAGCATGATCAAGAACTCGCCGACGAAGCCGTTCAGGCCGGGCAGGCCAAGGGCGGCCAGCGAGACCACCAGGAAGAGGGCGGCGAACAGCGGGGCGGTCGCTGCCAGGCCTTGGAGCTCAGCACGGAGGCGCGTGCCGGCGCGCCGCTCGATCATGCCGACGACGAGAAAGAGCGCGGCGATGATCACCCCGTGGTTGATCATCTGGACCAGCGCCCCTTCGATCCCGAGCAGATTGCCGGCGAAGATGCCGAGCCCGATGAACCCGAGGTGACTCATCGAGGCGTAAGCCACCAGGCGCTTGAGGTCGGTTTGCACCAGCGCCATGAAGGCGCCATAGAGGATGCCGACGGTCGCCAGCACCGCCAGCAGACCGCCCAGGCTATGCGCGGCGTCCGGGAAGAGGGCCAGGTTGAATCGCAGGAAGCCATAGGCGCCGAGCTTGGAGACCAGGCCGGCGAAAACGATCACGACCGGGATCGGCGACGAGGTATAGGCCGGCGGCAGCCAGGTGTGCAGCGGGAAGATCGGCATCTTGATCGCGAAGGCGAGGCCGAACCCGATGAAGAGCAACTGCTGGATGCCGATGGTCCCCAGCCCTACCGGCAAATGCCATATTCCCGCCGCGGGATGCTGGACCAGCACCGTCCAGTCGAAACTGAGCTGCCCGGTTTGGGAGAAGTTGATTGCCGCGACCGCGAGAATCGCGACCAGCATCGCAAAGCTGCCGATCACCGTATAGATCAGGAATTTGAAGGCCGCGTAGACCCGCCGGCCTTCCCCCCAGACGCCGATCAGGAAGTAGAGCGGAACCAGCATCGCCTCCCAGAAGACATAGAAAAGGATGAGATCCAGCGACAGCAGGATGCCGGCGGTCGCTGCCTCGAGGATCAGCAATAGCAGGATGAATTGCTTGAGCCGGGGCGTGAGCGGATCGACGATGACGATCGCCAGCAGGAAGAGCAGCGCATTGAGCCCCAGCAGGAAGAGGCTGAGACCGTCGACCCCCAGGTGATAGCTGATCCCCGCGGAGGGGATCCACCGCAACGTTTCCTCGAACTGGAGGTGGAGATTGCCGACCCCCTGCTGGAATCCGCCGATGATCGCCGCCACCAGCACCAGCGTGATGACGGCGCTGAGCACACCAAGCTGCTTGACCACGCGGCGCGCTTCGCCCGGGGTCAGCGCCACCAACAGCGCACCGGCGAGCGGGATCACCAGGGAGAGCGTCAACCAGGGCACGCTGGCGGGCAGCGTGTACCAGCTCATCCGCCGAGCCTCACCGGCAGGTACCCGAGGAAGGCAGCCACCACCACGACGATCCCGATGGCGCCGCCCAGCGTCCAGAGTGCGTAGCTGCTCACCCGGCCAGTCTGGATCAGGCGGAACTCACGAGCCTCCAGGAGGAAGAAGTTGGCGATGCCGTTGACCGCTCCGTCGATGACGCGCGGCTCGACGACGTCGTTGAGGAACCGGGCGAGGGCCAGGCCGGGCCGAACGAAGACCCGGTCGTAGAGCTCATCGACGTAATACTTGTGCTCGACCAGCGTGTGGATCGGGCCGAGCCGGGTTCGCCAGACGACCGCGAGATCGGGCCGCCGGGCGTGCAGCAGATAGGCGGCAAGGAAGCCGGCCAGCGCGACCAGCACCGACAACGCGGCCAGCCCGATGAATGCGCCGGTCCCGACCTCGACCGCGTGACCGAAGACCGGCGAGAGGAAGCTCGCCACCGGGACGTAGCCGCCCACCACGGCGCCCACCGCGAGGATGACGATCGGCACGGTTTGGACCGGTAGTGCCTCGTGGAGATGACGGTCGTCATGCGACAGCCACTCCCAGCCGAAGGCAATGAAAAAGAGCCGGAACATGTAGTAGGCGGTCAGCCCGGCGGTGATCAGGGCAAGGAGTCCAAGCCAGAACTCGCTGCCGGCCGCGCTCAGAGCCGCGCGGATAATCTCGTCCTTGCTAAAGAAGCCCGCGAACAGTGGGAAGCCGCTGATCGATAGCGTGCCAATCAAGAACGTCCAGAAGGTGATCGGCAAGCCGGCCCGCAGATTGCCCATGTGGCGGATGTCCTGGTCGTCATGGAACGCGTGAATGACGTTGCCGGCGGCCATGAAGAGCAGCGCCTTGAAGAAGGCGTGGGTCATGAAATGGAACATGCCGGCGGCGTAGGCACCGATCCCCACGGCCAGGAACATGTAGCCGATCTGACTCATGGTCGAGTAGGCGAGGATTCGCTTGATGTCCACCTGCGAGGTGCCGATGGTGGCCGCGTAGAACGCGGTGACCCCACCGATCACAGCAACGGTGGCCGCTGCGGCCGGCGCCCAATCGTAGAGCATGTGCATGCGCGCCACCAGGTAGACGCCCGCGGTCACCATGGTCGCGGCATGGATCAAGGCCGAGACCGGCGTGGGACCTTCCATGGCGTCAGGCAGCCAGGTGTGGAGCGGCAGCTGCGCCGACTTCGCCACCGCCCCGACCAGCAGCAGCAGGCAGATGGCGGTGATGACGCCACCCCCCTTGGGCAGCTGGTGAACGCGGGAAAAGAGACCCTGGAAGTCGAGGACCCGGAGGTTGAGGAAGATCAGAAAGGCGGCGAAGACCATCCCCACGTCGCCGATGGTGTTCATCACGAAGGCCTTCCGTGCCGCCAGCACCGCGGTGGGACGGTCGAACCAGAAGCCGATCAGGAGGTAGGAGCTGAGCCCGACCATAGCCCAGCCGATGATCAGCCACAGCAGGTTGCCGGAGAGGACGAGCAGGAGCATCGAGAAGACGAAGAGGTTCATGTAGGCGAAGAAGCGCGAGTATCCAGGGTCCTCACGCATATACCCGATCGAGTAGACGTGGATCAGGAAGCCGACCCCCGTGATGACCAGGATCATCAGGCTGGACAGCTGGTCGACATAGAGGTTGAAGGGGACGTTGAAGTCGCTGCTTTGCCACCAGGTGAAGTACGTTTGATCCAGTGGGTGCGCACCGGTCAACAGCTGGAGCAGGAGGTTCAGCGAGAAGATGAACCCGATGCCCACGCTGCCGGCGCCGATCCACGCGACGGCGCGGCGGGGCAGCAAGCGACCAAAGAGGGCATTGACCAGGAAGCCGGCGAGCGGCGCAATTAGGACGAACGGCGCCAGCGTGTCCATCATCGCGCTATTCCTTCATCAAGTCGAGGTCGTCTACATCCATTGGCCGGCCGGCGCGGTAGACCTGCACGATGATCGCGATGCCAACCACCACCTCCGCCGCAGCGACCGTGATCACGAGAAAGGCGAAGACCACACCGTCCAGCGAATTCAGATAGCGGCTGATCGCAACAAACGCCAGGTTGACGGCGTTGAGCATCAGCTCGATGCACATGAAGACCACCAGCGGGTTGCGGCGCACCAGGAAGCCGACCGCCCCCATCGTGAAGAGCACGCCGCTTAGCAGCAAGAAGGTATAGGCGGGAACCGGCATCAGCGGATCCTCCGCATCGCCAGGTAGACGGCGCCGACCGCGGCGATCAGCAGCAGCAGCGACGTGACTTCGACCGGGAACAGGAATTTGGTGTAGAGCGCGATGCCGACCGTCTGCACGTTGCCAACCGCGGCGATCGCCTCTGGCGTCAGGGTGCCGGGCCGGCCCGTCAGCCCGCGGTTGAAGAGCAGGCTGACCAGCAGTGCGGCGAAGATCACGCCGAAGACCCCACCATAGATCCATTCGTTGCCGCGCGGCGGAAGCGTGACGTCCGATTCCGGGTTCATCAGCGCGATGATGAAGACGAAGAGCACCATCACCGCGCCGGCGTAGACGATCACCTGGGCGGCGAAGAGGAATTGGGCATTCAGCATCAAGAAAAGCACCGCCAGCCCGAGCATGTTCGCGACCAGCGAGAGCGCGTTGTAGATCGGCCTTCTGAAGGCGACGACGCCGGCGGCGGTGACGATTTCCCAGGCCGCCACGAGGGCGAACCCGACTACCACTTGCGCGCTACCGCTTGCGCCGAGGGGGCGCCGGACGGGATGGCGGTGTCGTTGACGCTCGCGCTGAGCGGCTCCAGTAGGTCCTCCTTGACGGCGATGAACTTGTCGGGGTGGTCATCCGCCAGGTCATAGCGGGGACCCATGGTGATCGCGTCGTAGGGGCACGCCTCTTCGCACATTCCGCAGTAGATGCAGCGCAGGAGGTTGATCTCGTAGCGTTTGGCGTAGCGCTCACCGGGGGAGACCCGATGCTCCGGCGTGTTCTCGGCCGCCTCGACGACGATGCAGCCGACCGGGCAGGCGATGGCGCAGAGCTCACACCCGACGCATTTCTCCAGTCCATCCGCATAGCGGTGGAGGATGTGCTTGCCTCGCTCCCGTGGCGGGACGGGCTTCTGCCGTTCGGGATACTCGATGGTGACGATCGGCTTGGCGTTGTGTTTGAAGGTCGTCGCCAGCGCGCGGGCGATATAGATCGGCCCCAGCAAGACCTCCT
Source organism: Candidatus Dormiibacterota bacterium (assembly GCA_035602295.1). Classification (GTDB taxonomy): domain Bacteria; phylum Chloroflexota; class Dormibacteria; order CF-121; family CF-121; genus CF-13. Next base: position 6,890 of record DATNMN010000157.1, read on the forward strand.
TGAGCGCCATCAGAACACCCCCTGCGCGGCAACCACCACGACGGCCGTCACCATCATCATTGCCAGCGACAGCGGGAAGAGCGATTTCCAGCCCAGCGCCATCAGCCGGTCATATCGCATCCGCGGTAGGGTCGCCCGCAGCCAGACATAGACGTACAGCAGCGCGACCACCTTCAGGACGAACCACCAGGGCCCGGGCAGGATCCCGGCGGGCCCCCACCACCCGCCAAGGAACACAATCGTCGCGATCGAGCTGACGATGATCATGTTGATGTACTCGGCCATGAAGAACAGCGCGAACCGCAATCCCGAGTACTCGGTGTGATAGCCGGCGACGAGCTCGGTCTCGGCTTCCGGGAGATCGAACGGCGCACGGTTGGTCTCGGCGATGCCGGCAATCAGGTAAAGGAAGAACGCCGGTAGCAGCGGGATGATGAACCACCAGGTGTGCTGCGCATTGACGATATCGACCAGCCGGACCGATCCCGCCAGGATGAAGACCGGCACCAGGGACAGCCCCAACGCCATCTCGTAACTGATCATCTGGGCCGACGACCGGAGCGCGCCCAGCATCGAGTACTTGCTGTTCGAGGCGTAGCCGGCGAGGAAGATCCCGTAGACCCCGATCGAGGTGACCGCCAGGTACCAGAGGATGCCGATGTTGACGTTCATCACGTACCAGCCGATCGAATGGCCAAACAGGTTGATCGGGCCCGGGCCGCTGATCGGGATGATGGCAAAGCTGCCCAGAGCGGCGCAGATCGAGATCATCGGCGCCAGCAGGTAGAGGAAGCGGTCGCGGCCCGAGGGCGCACTGCTCGATTTGAAGAATAGCTTCAGCCCGTCGGCGGCCGGCTGCAACAGCCCCCATGGGCCGACCCGGTTTGGGCCGGGCCGCTGCTGCATGCGCGCCTGCACCTTGCGCTCGAAGAGCGTGAGGTAGGCGAAGCCGGTCAGCAGCGCGCCGATCACGATCGCGGCCTTGATCAGGGTGACGACGATGACCTCGGTCGTCATGACCGCTCACTCCAGAGCACCCGCGCACCGTCATTGACGGCGGCGTACGGGGGCAGCGCGCGGACCAGGTCGCCGGTAATGTCGTCGACCGATTCGTAGGCCCACGAGGCGCCCAGCTGATTGGCGATCTGCTGGAAGACGCGCCAGTCCTCGCGGACCCACTCGGCATCGATGCCTCGCTTGATGCGCTGTACCCGGCCCTCCATGTTGGTTACGGTGCCGTACTTTTCGGTAAACGCGTGACCGGGGAGGATCACGTGCGCGAGGTCGTCGAGCGGAGACGCCTTGAAGCGGTGAAAGACCACCAGCGGCAGGCTGGCGAGCCACATCGATTCGGCGTCGGTGGGCGTGAAGCCGTGGAGCGGGCTCGACTCGTGCACGTAAAGCCCCTTCACGCCGGCCCCGGGCCACTGTAGTCTCCCCTTCCCCGCCTGCCCGTTCAACGAGGCGTATCCAGGACCGAAGTGCGGAAGGATGCCGAGGTCTTTCGCGCCACGCCCGTTGGGGCCGACGGTGACCATCAGCCGGCGCACACTGCCCTTGACCTTCTTGGCCAGCTTGGCCTGGAGGTCCACAGCCGCCTGCTTATCGGCCTCGGTCGCCAGGATCCCCACCGCCGTGCAATCCGGTCGCACGCTAGCGACCGCCTCAGCAACTTCGCTGGCGCCGATCTTGAGGACTTTGACGCCTTTGCGCTCGCTTTTGAACAACCGCAAGTGCAGCACGGGCGCCGCATCGATCACGGCTTGACCACCGAGCACCACGACCTGGTCGCAACGCTCGATGTCGGCGATCGGCAAGGTCATGTCATCGGGTTCGGCGTCGGCCACGACGGTGCTGCGGTGATCCAGGTGCGGCGACTGCAGCACCTCGCGGAACAGTCGGCGGAAGAGGAAGAGCTCCTCGTTGGTATCGGCGGGCGAGGCCCAGCCGGCGACCTGGCCGCCGGCCCGCTTGAGCGCGTCGGCGGTGAAGGCGATCGCCTCCTCGTACGAGACCTCTTCCAGGGTGCCGTTGCGGCGCACCCGCGGGCGCTCCTGTCCCTGGCGCTGGAAGTTCGGGAAGCTGAACCGGCCGAAGTCGCAGAGCCAGCTGTCGTCGACGGCGGCGTTCTCGCGTGACTGGAAGCGTCCGATGCGGTTGCTGCGGGCATCGATCTGGATGTTGCAGCCCATGCTGCAGCCAGGGCAGACGCTGGCGGTGCGATCGAGGTCCCAGGGGCGGCTGAGGAAGCGGTATTGTCGCGAGGTCAAGGCGCCCACCGGGCAGATCTCCGTCCAGTTGCCCTGGTAATTCGACTCGGCCGGCTCGTCGTTGAAGGTGCCGATGATGGTGTGCACCCCGCGCTGGATCAGCGCCAGCTCGCGCTCGCCGGAGATCTCTTCGCTAAAGCGCGTGCAGCGCCAGCAGAGGATGCAGCGCTCGCGGTCGAGGAGGATCTTGTCCGAGAGCGGAACCGCCTTGTCGAAGTGCGCCTTGGGGAAATCAAAGCGGCTGGCGCCGGGACCGTACTGGTAGGTCTGGTCTTGCAGTGGGCATTCCCCGCCCTTGTCGCAGATCGGGCAATCGAGCGGGTGGTTGATCAGCAGCAGGCCAAGCACGTCTTTCTGGTATTTGCCGACCTGCTCGGTCGTCGTCTTGACCACCATCCCATCGGCGACATAGACCGCGCACGAGGGCTGGAGCTTCGGCATCTTCTCGACCTCGACCAAGCACATCCGGCAGACGGCAACCGGCGCCATCTTCGGATGCGAACAGAAGATCGGGATGTCGATGCCGATCTTCTTGGCGGCGTCGAGGATCAGCGTGCCCTTCGGCACGGTGACGGATTGGCCGTTGATGGTGAGCGTGACCTGGTCGGTCTGCACGGTGGACACTATGCGACGGCCTCTTCGACCGGCTTCTTGAAAGGACAGCCCTTTTCCGAGATGTGCTGCTGGAACTCGTCGCGGAAGAACTTGATCACACTGCGTGGGAACCAGGTCGAGGCATCACCCAGCGGACAGAACGACCGGCCGTCGATGCTGTACCCGATGTCGAGCAGCAGGTCGATGTCGCCGGGTTTCGCGTCCCCCGCCTCGAAGCGGTCGAACAGGTTCGCCATCCAGAATGTGCCCTCGCGGCAGGGGGTGCACTTACCGCAGCTCTCGTGGCTGAAGAACTTCACATAGCGGCGAGCAGCATCGACCATGCAGGTGGTCTCGTCCATCACGACCATTGCGCCGGCGCCCGCCAGCGAGCCGGCTTTTTGGATCGCGTCGAAGTCCAGACCCACGTCGAGATGCTCGGGCAGCAGGACCATCATCGAGGCGCCGCCAGGCTGGAATGCCTTGAGCTTGCGGTTCTTCCAGACGCCGCCGCCGTGCTCCTCGATCAGCTCGCGGATGGGCGTACCGTTCTCCAGCTCGTAGTTACCCGGCTGGTTGACGTGCCCACTCAAGCACCAGACCCGGGTGCCCTTTCCGGTCGGCGTGCCCATCGCCGCAAACCAGTCGGCGCCGTTGTTCACGATGTGCGGCAGGTTGCAGACCGTCTCGACATTGTTCATGATCGTTGGCTTGCCGTAGAGGCCCTTGATGGCCGGGAACGGCGGCTTCAAACGCGGCTCGCCGCGATACCCCTCCAGTGAAGTCAGCAGCGCGGTCTCCTCGCCGCAGATGTAGGCGCCCGCGCCGCGGTGGAGGATGACGTCGATGTCGTAGCCCTTGCCAAGGATGTTCTTCCCGATATAGCCTGCCTGGCGCGCCTCGGCGATGGCGGTCTCGAGCGCATCGTGCTGGGGAAGGTACTCGCCCCTGATATAGATGAAAGCCAGGTTGCTCCCGATCGCGTAGCTCGCGATCAGGATCCCTTCCAGCACCTGGTGCGGGCTCTTCTCGATCAGATACCGGTCCTTGAAGCACCCGGGCTCGCTCTCGTCGGCATTGCACACGAGGTAGCGGGGGTAGACGCCCTTTGGCAGGAAGCTCCATTTGTTACCGGTTGGGAAGCCGGCGCCGCCGCGGCCACGGAGTCCGCTCTTCTTGACCAGCTCGACGAGCTCGTCGGGCTGCATCTCGAGCGCCTTCTTGAACCCGGTATAGCCTGCGGCCCGCTCGTAGACCTTGAGCTGCTCGAGATTCTCGGTCGCAAAGTCCTTGGTGAGCACCGGCTTGACCGGCATCAGTTCTCCGTCCTTACCCGTTTGGGCGCGGTCTTCCGTTTCGGTGGCTCCGCGGCCGGGACGTCGGCGCCGTCGCCGGCGGCGACGGGCTGCCGGAGCCGTTCGATGATGGTGTCGATCCGCTCCTCGGTCAGGTTCTCCTCGAAGCGATGATCGACCTGCATCATCGGCGCGCCGCCGCACGCGCCCAGGCATTCAATCGTGGAGTGCCAGGTGATCGCGCCGTCCGAGGTCGTCTGTCCATCCCGGACGCCCAGCGCCCGCTGCAGGTAGACGGCCATCTCGTCGGCACCGCGCAACATGCAGGGGGCGTTGACACAGATGACGACATCGTGCCGGCCCTCAGGCTTGGTCAGAAACATGGAATAGAAGGATGAAGTCGCCTCGATCAGGGAGGACGGCAAGCCGAGATGCTCCGCGATCTCGGCCATCGCCTCCTTGGTGACGTACCCCTGCTCGTGCTGGACCGCCCACAGCGCTGGGATGATGGCGGACTGCTTGGATGGATATCGCGCCGCCAGGTCCCTGATGTGCTCGACCGTCGACTTAGCGAGTGGCATCAACGATCGACGTCTCCCAGGATGAAGTCCATGCTTCCCATGATTGCGATCACGTCCGCCACCAGGACGCCCTTCACCAGCTGCCGCAGCGGCTGGAGGTTACAGAAGGAAGGGGGCCGCACCTTCATCCGATACGGCTTGTTGGTGCCATCGGAAACGAGATAAAAACCGAGCTCCCCCCGCGGACTCTCGACGAAGGCGTAGACGTCACCAACCGGTCCTTTGAAGCCTTCGCTTACCAGGCGGAAATGATGGATGACCGACTCCATGCTCTTGCTGAGCTCACTTCGCGGCGGCAGGGCCACCTTCCGGTCGCTGGTCAGCCACGGTCCGCCAGGCAGCGTATCGATGACCTGCTGCAGGATCTTCAGGCTCTCACGCATCTCCGCCACGCGCAACCGGTAGCGGTCGTAGCAGTCGCCGTTGGTGCCCAGCGGCACCTCGAAGTCGTACTGCTCATAACCGCAGTAGGGGAAAGCCTTGCGCACGTCGTAGTCGATCCCCGATGCGCGCAGCATCGGGCCTGTCACACCGGCTTCGATGGCATCCTGCCGCGAGAGCACGCCGACCCCCTTGAGCCGCTGGTGCCAGATCGGGTTGTCGCTCAGCATGGCCTCGAAATCGTCGATGCGGCTGGGCATCACGTCGATGAATCGCTGCAGCTGTTCGAGCCAACCGTCGGGCAGGTCCCAAGCAACTCCACCAACCCGGGTGAAAGAGGTCATCATCCGAACGCCGGAGTAGAGCTCGTTCAGGTCGAGCACCAGCTCGCGGTCACGCCAGGCGTAGAAGAAGCCCGAGTAGACGCCGAGGTCGAGTCCGGCGGTTCCGAGCCACAGCTCATGGCTCGCGATCCGGGCCAGCTCCATCATCATCACGCGGATCGCCTGGGCCCGCGGCGGCACCTCGATCTCCATCAGCTTTTCCACAGATGACACAAAGCCGACGTTGTTGATGGGCGGCGCGAGGTAATCCATCCGGTCGCTGAAGGTGATCCCCTGGGTGTAGGTCTTGTCCTCGAACGATTTCTCGAAGCCGGTGTGGAGGTAACCGACCTCAGCATCGGCGTCGCGGACGATCTCACCGTCCAGCTTGAGGCGTACCCGAAGGACGCCGTGCGTGCTCGGATGCTGGGGGCCCATGTTGAGCTCCATCCAATCGGTCGGCGGCTCGTGCTCTGGGCCGAACGGCATCTGCTCGGGTCCGGGTCCGAACTGCTCCTGGGCGGCGATGCGCGTCTCAGCCACGGATGACGTCGGGCTCCAGCCCTTCGAGTTTCTGGTCGCTGAAGATCACCGGCTCACCGAAGGAGACGTAATCCTTTCGCAGCGGATGTCCCTCCCAGGTCTCCGGCATCAGCAGCCGCCGCAGGTCGGGATGACCATCGAATTTGATGCCGAGCAGATCCCAGGTCTCACGCTCGTGCCAGTTGGCGGCCGTCCACACCGACGTCAGGCTCGGCACGTGCGGCTCGGGCATGGTGGCGGTGGTCTTGATCCGGATCCGGGTCTTGTTCTGAAGGGAACGAACCTCCCAGACGACGGTGAAGCGGGGATCTCGCGCCGGCCAGTCGACCGCCGTGGCGTAGAGCAAGTAGTCGAAGCCCTCCTCTTCCTTCAGGTAGCGGGCCACCTCCACGACCGCCGCCGGCTCGACAACGATGCTCAAGTCGCCGCGAAAATCGGAGCTCTCCTGCAGCGCCTGCTTGAAGCGCTCGCCGAGGCGCTCCACGAGCGGCGCGCTCGCGCTCACCGTCATCTGGCCGGACTCCCCTCCCGACAAGACGGGGCCCGCGTCAGGCAGACCGCTTGACCAGCGGCTCGCCGCGGATCTTGCGCTGGAGCTTGACGACGGCATCGATCAGGGCTTCAGGTCGCGGTGGGCAACCGGGAATATAGATGTCGACGGGAACGATCTTGTCCACGCTCTGGACAATGGCGTAGTTGTTGAACATGCCGGCGGAGGAGGCGCACGCCCCCATCGCGATCACCCACTTCGGCTCGGGCATCTGGTCGTAAATCTGGCGAAGCACGGGGGCCATCTTGATCGAGACCCGTCCCGAGACGATCATCAGGTCGGCCTGGCGAGGCGAGGCCCGGAACAATTCCGAGCCGAACCGGGAGAGGTCGTGCCGGGGCCCAACCGTGCCCATCATCTCGATGGCACAGCAGGCGAGCCCGAACAGGGCGGGCCAGATCGCGCTCGAGCGGCCCCAGTTGATCACCTTGTCGAGGGTGGAGGTGAGCACGTTGTCGCCCAGCGCATTGAGCGGCGTCGGGCCCGCCGCGCGGCCGGTCGGCGTCGGCACCGGACGAAGCTTCAGCTCCCCCATTCGAGCGCTCCCTTTCGCCAGACGTAGACCAGGGCGACCAGCAGGACGGCGGCGAAGACTCCCATCTCGGCGATCCCGAACCAGCCCAGCCCCTTAACATTGACCGCCCAGGGATAGATGAAGATGGCCTCGACGTCAAAGATGATGAACAGCATGGCGGTCAGATAGAAGCTGACCGCGAAGCGGCGCCGGGCGCCGGTGCGGGGCACGATCCCGGACTCATAGGGCAAGTCTTTGGCCGCGGAGTGCAGGTGGCCGGCGAGCCAGGGCGGGAAATAAAGGGCGATGAGACCAAAGACAAAGACCGCGATGAGAAAAATGAGCAAGGGAAAATAGTCGCTCAGCACGGTACGCGGCTAAGTCTAACAAAGGCGTTTCTGAATACGGACCCGAGATCGAGCTCTGCTGGGTCGAATCAGGTCAGCGCCCTATGGGCGCAAGTCTTCCAGTTCCCAGAGCGCGCCAGGATGATGTGCGGACGGGAAGCGGCCGTCGGGATTCTCTTCGAGAAACTGGCGCGAGTGCTTGCGGAAGCGGCAGACCGTGCACATGTACTGGGCCGGGACAGGAATTGGCTCGCCCGGCTTGAACCGGTCGCCGATCCGGACGCGCTTGCCGGGCTCCGGCCGTGGCGCCGCCTCCCCCGGCGACCAGGCGCCGCTCTCGACCCGCGGCCGTGGTGGCACGCCGCCGTTGGCGTCGGGTTTGACCTCAGGCTCGGAGCGCGCGCTCGGGAAAAACGGCACCGGGGCCATGTCCGGCCGGCGCGGGTCGCGCGTCCAGTTGAGGGCATTGATCTCGTTGACGGAGCGCTTGAGGTAGACCGCCTGCTTGACCTCGCTGACGTCGACGATCTCCTCGAACGGAATGTGGAGGTCGGGCTGGCCCCGGTCGACGACTCGCATGTAGGGCTCGGTGGAAACGAAGATGGCCTGCGCGGATTGCGGCAGCCCCTCGAAGATCTCGCGCACCGTGCCCAGGCGACCGTCGCGCGCCTCCACGGCGTAGCCGACCCTGACGACCCACTGGACTACAGGCACGAGGCGACTCCTATGACCATGGAATGGCGCGTATTCTAAGTCACGTGGGCGACGAGAGGTTCGGGCCCAACACTGCCGAGGTCGAGGCGTTCCTTGACCGGCTCCGCCGGCTGACCCCCGAGGAGTGGGAACGGGTGACCACGGCGGCGCCCGGCGTGGGTGCCATCCCGGACCTCGAGGTCAGGCAGTCGCCGGAATACTTCAAGGCCCTGGAATCTGCGACCCGGCTCGCCAAGAGTCAAGTCTTCCCTGAATCGGAGTCGGCGTTTTACGACGCGATGCGCACCGCCCAGTTGGTCGCCGATGCCAGCGCCTTCCAACCCTCCACCCGACCAGAGCCGGCCGGCTCGGCCGTGGTGGATGAACGGCTCCCTCCCGATGCCGAGGCCGATGCCATCAGCCGAATCATGTCGACCGCCTACGAAGAGGAATCCTGGCGGCGGGTCATGAACGCCTGCATGGTCGCTGGCGGCGCGCTTGTCGTCCGTAACTGGTTGGCGGACTCGGCCTTTAGGCGCCTGTACGGACCGCTCGCCGTTGCTGTTCGCGTCGAGAGCCTGACGGCAAAACGCGCGCGGTGACCGGGGCCGCTAGGGCACCGTTAAGCCAGGGTCGGTAAGGCTGGTATCAAAGGCCGCGCTACTGCCTGCGGATGGTGCTGGCGGGTTGTAGATAGCCCGTAATACGTCCGCGCTGCTGACCGAACTGGCAAGGTTGCACACGGCCACGCCCAAACTGTTGACCCCGACCGAATGATCGACTGGGTCGCTGCCCGCGCAGCTGGTGATCAGGCTCCCATTGTCGAAGAACAGCACGGTGCCCGTGGTTGGATTCGCGCTCGAGCCTTCGTCAGTGACCGTCGCGGTAATCGATACGGGCGCGGCATTGTTGAGGGCGAGCGTATTCTTGCTCCCGGTTACGTCGGGGCTGGTGCTGCTGGCCCCAAACACGGTGGCGTCCGTCGGCGAGTAGCTCGCCATCAGGGCCAGCTTGCCCCCGATCCCGGTCGTGCTGCTGAAGTCTGTCAGGCAACTCGCCACGCTGGTGTTGCCCGTAGCGGCAGTCACTGTCACCTGGTTGGGTGGCGTGCTCGCGTTGCTGCACGTAATGGCGGCGCCCGTGCCGTCCGTGAAAGTCGCCGTCCCGGTCGGATTGACGGCCCCTGCGTCGGGCGTCACCGTCGCCGTCAGCGTCACTCCGCTGGCGGCCGTCGCCGCGGTGGTCAGCGTGGTGGCGGTGCTCTGCGACACCACGAGACTCAGCCCCGCGGACAGGCTGCTGCCGAAGGCAGCGCTGCTCCCGGCGGCGGGCGTCGCCGGATTGTAGATCGCCGTAAGCGGATGATTGCCGGCCGGGGTCAGCCCACTGCTGAGGGTGCAGAGCGCCTTGTTGGTATTGGCGCCCGTACCCCCAGTTAGGTTGACCGACCCATCCCCATTGCTGCCCGTACACGTGGTCAGTTTCGTGCCGTTGTCAAAGAAGAGCACGCTGCCTGTCGTCGGGTCAATGCCGCTGCCCAGATGCGTCACCGTTGCCGTCAGCGTCAGCGGCTTGCCGCTCGCCACCGGACCCGGGTTGGCCAGCGCGGTGCTCGTCCCCGTCACGGCCGGGGTGGTGATGCTGGCCCCAAATACGGTGGCATCCGCCGGCGTGTAGCTCGCCTTCAGCGCCAGCTTGCCCCCGATGCCGGTGGTGCTGCTGAAGTCTGTGAGGCAACTCGCCACGCTGGTATTGCCCGTGGCCGCAGTCACGATCACCTGGTTGGGTGGCGTAGTCGCGTTGCTGCAGGTGATGGCCGCCCCCGTACCATCGGTGAAGGTCACCGTTCCGGTCGGATTGACCGTCCCTGCATCGGGCGTCACTGTGGCTTTCAGCGTCACCCCGCTGGCGGCCGTCGCAGCGGTGGTCAGGGTAGTGCGGGTGCTCTGCGACACCACCAGGTTCTGCCCCGGCGACAGGCTGCTGCCGAAGGCGGCGCCACTCCCGGCCGCGGGATTGTAGATCGCCGTCAGCGGGTGGGTGCCGGCCGGGCTGAGTCCACTGTTCAGAGTGCACGACGCCTGGTTGGCATTGGGCCCGGACCCGGTCAGGGTGACCGACCCGTCCCCATTGCTGCCCACGCAGGTGGTGAGTTTCGTGCCGTTGTCAAAGAAGAGCACGCTGCCGGTCGTCGGATCGCTGCCGCTGCCCAGGCGCGTCACCGTCGCCGTCAGCGTCAATGCCTGGCCGCTCGGCACCGGACCCGGGTTGGCCAGTGCCGTGCTGGTCCCGGTCACCGTCGGGTTCGTGTAGCTCGCCCCAAATACGCTGGCGTCGGCCGCCGTGTAGCTCGCCTTCAGCGCCAGCTTGCTCCCGATTCCGGTCGTGCTGCTGAAGTCGGTCAGGCACGTCGCCACGCTGGTATTGCCCGCGGCCGCCGTCACGGTCACCTGGTTGGGAGGCGTGGTCGCGTTGCTGCACGTAATGGACGCCCCCGTGCCGTCCGTGAAGGTCGCCTTTCCGGCCGGATTGGCCGTCCCCGCGCCGGGCGTCACCGTGGCCGTCAGCGTCACCCCGGTGGCGGCGGTCGCACTGGTGCTCAGGGTGGTTGTGGTCTGAGTCAGGCTCCCGATACTGGGGGCGAAGGTCGAGCCCGTCGTGGCGTAGACCGCTTCCACGTTATGGTTCGCAAGCGCTGCGTAGGTTGTGCCGGGGCTCGAGCACAATGCCACGCCACCAGAAATCGTCACGCCTGGGCAAAGCACTGTTATCGGTGTGGTGCTTGCGTCGTAGAAGCTGACGTTCCCGTCGGCCGACGGGTTCGGAGTCACGGTGGCCTTGAGCGTTTCGCTGACGCCGTCCCCGTTGGCGGTGCTGGTGACGGTTGTCTGAGTACCGGTGAGCGTTGCATTGCTGGTTGCATAGTTGACGGGCGCGGTCACAGTTGGGTTGAAGGTCGCCGTGACGCTGTGCCCGGTAATGGTGCTGAGGTTCGTGGAGCAGGTGACCACGAGACCTGCCGTGGAGGCCGACGACGCCGTGGCGGCGCATGGGTTACTGCCTGCGACCGAGAAGGCCACCGCCCCGTCAGCCATCCCCGGATTGGGACCGGCACCGCCAAGGATCGTGGTCTGGTCAGTGCTGACCGTCGCCTGCAGGGTCACGGTGTCCAGCGACGCCGCCGTCGAGCCCGGCGTCGGGGTGCTGACGAGGACCATCCTGGTCGGCGCCGGGTTCACAACCAGAGGGTTGAAGGAGCCGAAGCCCGGCGTGTACTGATCATCGCCGGGGAACTGGGCCGTGACCGTGTAGCTGCCGGCATTGATCGCCGGCGTGACCAGTTGCACGTTCGCGCTGGCGGATCCAGTCGCTCGCGTGGGATCCAGGCGCGATGACGGCTGAATGGTGGACGAGGTGATACCGAATTGAATCTGGGCGGTTTGGGTTCCGCCCGGACTCGACGAATCCAGTATCGGGTTCCCGCTGGACGTGACATTCGCATTGAGCGTGACGTTCGAGCCATAGTTGGGATTGCTGATCGGCGTCACCGAGACCGCAACGGCACTTGGACTCAGCGCGGCCTTGAACGACCCGGTCGCGGTTGCCATCTGGTTTGGACCATCTGGCACGCAGCTTTTGCCCTGGCTGACGAAGATATAGTTGAGGCCGTTGGTCGCGGTCGCGGGAGCGGCGCCCACTTTGCTGCGCAACTGGTACGTGCCGCTCCAAGTATGCGGGTTCGTTGGGTCGACCCAGTTTCCCTGGACCTGGTGCGAACTCGCATCCAGAAGGTTGGCAATGTTGGTTGAGTTGAACCACACCGTCAACGGCTGGCTCGGATCGTTGAGCATCCGTCGATTGAAAGCCACAGTGAAGGTGAGGTCACTCACACCGTATGCATGCGTGGCCGTGAGATTCGCCACGCCGGGCGCGAGAGGCAAGCTCGAATCCGCGTTCGCATCGGTCAGACCGATGTTGTTCGTCACATCCGTCTGGCCGGCGGGCGGTGCAACCAGGACTGGGGTCTGGCTTGTGAGAAATGGGCTGGAGTCGACGTTTCCTATGGTTTGGCCGGTAACCGGACCCGTGCTCGGGGTGTTCGCGGTGACGTTCCAGAGGTTGTTCTTCGCAACAAGCGTGGGCTGCGGCGCCGAAGACGTGTTGGTGACGTCGGCAACCGTTTGACCACTCCTCTGATAAGTCAGCAAGTCACTGTCACTGATCGACAGGTGTGAATCGCCGGACACGCCGCCTGACTTGACGCTCGAGCAGGTGAGGTACGCAATGCCGCCGGACGTCTGGACCGCCGGGGTTCCGTTCCCGTTGAAGATATCGCCGGAGAGGCCGTCTGGTGGGGTCCCGGCTCCTCCGAGCAACTTGATGGACGTGCCGGTGATCGCGGAAAACGTGCTGCCTTGCACGACATTGGATTGCGTCAGGTTCGTGATGTCGATGGCGTCATTAAGGATGGCCGCGAAAGCGCTATTCGTCACCTGGAGAGAGGCGCCCGAGATGGCCACGCCGGTCGTTGCATACCTGATGGCTGCGCCGTCGATCGTGCTCGCGGTCGCGCCAATACTTACACCACCCCAGTCGCCACTCGCTGCGGAAGGACATACTCCGGATACTCGCTGGACGAAGACCGTGTCGAAGCCGACGCCGTGGGTCGGGTCAGGGTCGTCGCAAGCCTTGACGGCAACGGACCCATCCTTGAGGCTGGTGAACGTCGTACCGGTTGATATCAAGGCCCCGTTGACCTTGATGACCCCGGTGAGCACCTTGACAACGTCGTGAGGGTAGGTGATGAAGTTGCCGTCGACCGTTAATCCGCCGTCCAGTAGATAGCCGAGATGGTCAGAAAGAATTGGCGGCAGCGGTAGTGCAGCCGGCAGCGGATTGTTGGTCGTGAGCCAGGTCAGCGGACTCGTTGCTTCCCCATGGATGGCCATTACGTCGAGGCCGTTGCCTGAGCCGTGGTTTCCCGCAACGCTAACAGCCCCGGCAACGGAAGCCAACTCGAAGTCCGCCCTGACCCCGCTGAGATAGATCGCCGGGTAACGGAAGTTGGTCGAGGGTCCACCGCTCGCGGTTACGGTATTGTCCCTCAGCGCCAGCTGATCGGCTCCGACGAGCCGAATCCCATAGGTCCCCGCGCTGGTGACCGTGTTGCTGTTGGCGATCGTCGGCTGCCCTCCGAGTCCGTTGGCTACGATGCCGTCCTTGCCGGTCGAATAGATCTGATTCCCGATCAGGGTCAGACGATTGCACGTTGATGGCGAGGGACAGCTGGCTGGACTGAAGAAGCTCGCGATGATGCCATGCGCTCGGATGTCGGGAGGGGTGCCTGGCGTCGCCGTCGCCTGGTCCCCGATCGTGCTTCCCTCTATATCGATTGGTGTGTCGGAGGCACTGATGCCGTCCAGGCTCGTGTGAAGGATTTTGGAATTCGTGACCTTCAGCTTCGGCAGGGCGCTCGTGACCGGTCCGCTGTCAATCGAGATCCCGGTGATGGCGTACTCGATCAGGCCGTAGTCGATGGTGTTGTCGCCGCGCTGGCCGGCCTTGTCGGTGATCGCGATGCCGCCCCAGTTACCCGCCTGCGGTTGTCCGCAATCGGTTACCGATACGAAGACCGACGGGCATGAGACGGCGTTGGCCACAGCACCAGACGCGTTGTCCTTAAGACTGGTAAAGGTCGCAAAAGCAGTGGAGGTCCCCGCTGCGATGAGGCTTCCTCCGTTGATCGTGATTGGACCGCCGAGCGACTTCACGACGTCGCCAGCATTCACGGTCAGCGTGGTGCCATCGAGGGTAAGACCGCCATCGAGCAAGTACCCAAGTGGTTTCGTCGTCACGTTGGCGCCCGGGGTGGTCCAGGTCAGGCTGCTCGTGACCGTCCCATCGAATGCGATCGAATCGAGGCCGTTGCCGCTACCAACATTCCCTCGCACATTTCGCGCGAAGTCGGCTGACACGTTCGGCAGGTAAATCGCCGGGTAGCGCCCTGCGCTGGCCGTCGGCCCGCCCCCGCTGCCGACGATGTTGTTGTTGCGAAGGACCAGGTTATTGCTGTTCAGCAGCCGAATCCCGTACGATCCCGCCCGCTTTACCTGGTTGTCCGTGATCCATACCGGCTGTCCAAAGAGGCCCTGGCCCAGGATGGCCTCCGCGCTCGTTGACACGAACCGGTTGCCGCTGAGTCGTACGGCGGCGGCGCTGCCGGGGTTGTTCGTGAGGTTGACATTGGCGCCGTGTACACCGCCACTGATGCTGGAGTCGGTTATCGAAATGGGGGTGTTGCTCGCGAAGATGCCGTCCGTTTTGGTCGAAACCACCGTGCTTTGCGAAACGACCAGGCCAAAGCTGAACGAGCCATAGGTCGAGGTCGCACCATTCGCGATGCTGATGCCGCTCGCGGCATAGCGCACGGAGGCGTTCACAACCGTTCCATTCGCTCCGCTCGTTGACAGGTTGATGCCGGCCCAGTCGCCGGGGGCGGCCGGGCCACACCCGGACAGGAGCACCGATGGGCAGGCAACGACGCCGGCGCTGTTATCGGTCAGGCTGGTGAAGATCTTCTGAGCGCTGGAGGCGGTGCCGTCAGCTCGGAGGGTGGCACCCTGCAGGTTGAGCATGCCCCCGTTGCCGACCTTGACGATGTCGCCGGCGCCGACCGTCAGCGTCTTACCGGGCTGCATGTTCAGGGTGTTGTCGAGCACGTAGCCAAGTAGCTGGGTTGGGTCGGCGGTTTTGCGCGCCGTCTGCCACACGAGATCGTCGGTGACCGTGCCGTGGAACGCGATGGCGTCGATGCCGTTGCCGGCCCCCGTGTTGCCGAAGATGTAGGGGGACAGGTTGGTGCCGAACGGGCCAGTGAAGCCGTTGAGATAGATCGCGGGATAGGTCGCGGCACTGTTGGTGACGGTGTTATTGGTCAGCGTGAGGTTCTTCGCGTCGCGCAAGTTGATGCCGAAGGTGCCGGCGCGATCGACGCTCGCGCCCGCGATCGTGGCCGAGTGGTCGCCTAGCGCGATCGCCAGGATGCCCTCCTGCCCACTACCGCTGATCGAGGTGTGGCCCGTGATGGCGAGCGGCTGTGCCGCGCTTGGCGTAACACCGGTGAGATCGACCTTGATCCCGTGCCCGGCATTGCCGGTAAAGGCGCCGTCGGCGATCAAGACCGGGGACTTCGTGGCGAGGCCATCGGCGGCCGTGTTCCGGACGTTACTCCGGGTCATGGCAAGGTTCGGCGCGACCGGGGGTACGGTTGGTTTGCCCAGTGAGATTCCGGTCACGGCATATCGGATCTCCGAGTCCGTCAATGTATTCTTCTTGCCCGGGTCGAGGATAAGACCCGTCCAGTCGCCGGGAGTCGTCGCCGGGCACACCCCGGAGATCTTCGGAACGAAGACCGAGCCGCAGCTCGGCAGATGCGGCTGCTGCTCCTTGAGACTGCTAAGCACCGCACCGGTGGCACTGAACGTGCCGCCGTTCATCGTGATCGCCCCGCCGAGGACCGGCGCGTAATCATTGGTGGCGAGCGTCAGGTCGCCGTTCACCGCCAGGTCTCCATCGACCAAATAGCCGAGTGCGCCGCTGGCGCCGACAGTCTTCCAATTGAGCGGCTTGAGGTCGGCCGTCGAGCCATGGAATGCAATCGCATCCAGGCCGTTGCCAGTCCCGGTGTTGCCGCTGACCGGGCCGCTGAAGTCAGCCTTGCTGATGCCGTCGAGGTAAATCGCGGCATAGGTGGTCGTATTTGCCGGGGTGCCGGTGCCGCTAGCGGTGACACCGTTCCCCTTCAGGGTCAGGTTGTCGGCCGACACCAGGTGCATTCCGTAGGTCCCGGCCCCCTCGACGGTGTTGTTCTCGATATCGACCAGCCTTCCGCTCAGCGCCGTCCCGAGGATCGCTTCATTGGTGCTCCCCTGGAAGTCGTTGCCTAGAAGTTTCAGCCCGCCCCAGGCGGCGGGCCGGGGGGTTCCCGTGTAACTCGCATTGATCCCATGGTCACCAGGGCCTGCTCCGGTGCATTGCAGGTAAGCAGTATCTGAAGGGATGGTGTCGATGCGACAGAACTTGCTCGTGCTGATGTAGACCGGCGTGGCGTTGATGGCGACACTGTCGGAGAAAGTCGGCCCCAGGCGGCTGTTGCTGACGACGAGACCGTAGGATCCACCGTCCGGTCCGGTCAGCGAGGCCTGGCCGCTGCTGATGTCGATCGCCTTGGTCGGGAACAGGATGTTGGCGTTGGCGATATTGCCCGTGCTCGAGACGAGGTTGATGCCGATCCATTCATTGGCCGGCAGTGGTGAGGGGCAGCTCTGGACGAACACCGAGGGACAGGCCTGGATGCCGACGGTGTTGTCGCGAAGACTGGTGAAGGTCTTCAGGCCGGCACTGCTGGCATCCAGGCTGCCGCTGGTGATGAGGATGGCGCCGCCCTTGACCTTGACGACATCGCCGTCCTTCACGGTCAGCTTCGAGCTGACGACCTGCAGATCCCCGTTCGCGACGACATAGCCGAGGGCATGTGGTGGGTGGAGGAGCGACGGCGCATTGGCGTCGTTCGTCGGCGTCTGCCAGGCAACGTCCGACACCACCTGGCCATTGAGGCCGACCGCATCGAGGCCGTTTTGCTGACCAGTGTTGTTGTTGAGGCCGCCGGCGGCAAACTTGAGGTTGGTGACGTTGGCCAAGTAGACGGCGGGGTAGCGCAGGAGGGTCCCGACACAGCTGACCACCGGCTTGGGTGAGCCGCTCCCATTGCAGGTGAAGATGTTGTTGGTAATCGTCGGGTTGTTCGCGTTGGTCAAATCCAGGCCGTAGGACCCCGCGCGAAAGAAGCTGTTGTTGTCCAGCTTGATCGGTTGCTGGCCGACGACGAAGTTCCCCTGGATCGCATCGTTGCCAATCGATCCCGCAGCGCAGGGCTGCAGCGGCACGCAGGTGGTCTCACCGAACGGCACGGAGCTGCCGAACGTCATGTTCTCCACATCGAGCGCTTTGTCGGGAATGCTTGCCGGATAGTTGGGCTGGCCTGCGTCGTAGGTCACCTTGATCCCCTGCGACCCGATGTTGTTGAGGGTCCCGAACTGTCCGTCCGGTCGCAGCGTCAGCGGGTCCACCCGGCCGGAGACCGAGATCGGGGTGTTGGTGGCGTCGATCCCGTCGAAATATGACGGGCCGATGCCGCTGTTGCGTACCGTCAGGCCATAGCTGGCGTTATCCGGCGATGATGTGGCGCCACTGGTGATCGTGATGGCGGTCAGCGCGTGCTGAATGCTGACAAACGACAGGGACGCGTTTCCGCGGTGCGCCGCGTCGGCGGCAGTGACATTGATGCCGTCCCAGGATGGCACGTCCGGCTCGGCATCGAAGATGACGGTGTTCGTCGCATCCGTGCTGACGGTCTTGAGCTGGCCCCCGTTGACGAAGATCCCGGTGCCGTGAGAAAAGATCTGGACCGGACCCAGGCTGCCATCGATCACGAGCTTGACGCCCGCGGGGACATGGATCTCGTCTGCGGCTCTTGCCAGCGTCAGGCAATTCGGATTGTTGAGATCGGTGGTCGGGAGATTGGGATCGTTGTGCGGCAGGATGTACGGGCTAGCGGTCCCGTAGGGACTGCTCACTGCCGTCCAGGTGGCGGTGTCGGTGCTGCCGGCATCGAGCTTGATGTCGCCACAGGGCACACTGGTCGCGACCACGCTGGTCGGGAGCCCATGTGGGTGCGTGTAGACGGGCCCGGCGCCCCGGGCAGTAAGGAGCACGGCCACGACGACGCCCAGTCCAAGCTTCCACGCGTGGCGGGCCAGGATGTTGGCGGGCGAAGATGGCGGCTTCAGCCGGTGACGTACGTCTAGCCTCACACCCTCCTCGGCACGGGTCGTTTACGCCCGTGGGTGCTTAAAGTTCAGCGCTGGGTTTTGACGTTAGGCGACCGATTTTGGACCGTCAAGGAAATTGCGCGAAACTCGCCGCATCCTGCCCATTCGGGCGTAGGGCTTTGCCCAAAGGTCGGGGGCGATCTCAGGAAGCTTGAGTGGCGACGTTGTCACCCCGGGCGGCGCCCCGACCAGCCCGGCCGGGCATCGACTTGAGCGCCGCCGCCAGCAGGTCCTGGGCGGTCAGGGCATCCCCGTGGTACTCGGCGGTCCCCCACTGGATCGAGATCCGATCGGACTGCAACGCGGTTTCGATCCGCCCCGCCAGCACCTCCGCCTGCGCGGTGTCGATCCCCGGCGCCAGCACGGTGAAGTCGTCACCGATCCACCGAGACGCCAGGTCGTCGCCGCGGATTGACGCCCGAATCGCGCGCGCGATCCGCTTGAGGACCGCGTCCCCGGCCCGGTGGCCATAGGCCTCGTTGGTCTCACGGAGGTCCTCGACATCGATCATCAACAAGGTTCCCCACGACTGGGGTCGCAGCATCTGCTTGTTGACCGCCTCCTCGAACGCCCCGCGGTTCATTAGCCCGGTCAAGGCATCAACGGTCGCAGCCGCGGCGAGGCGTTCGATCAACCGCGCGTTGGCGATCGAGACCGCGGCCTGATTGGCCAGGATCGTCAGCAGGCGCAACTGGTCGAGGGAGTACTGGTTGAGCCCCAGCTTGAGGACCACGATGACGGCCAGGACCTCGTCCTGGAACATGACGGGTACCGCCAGCATCGACTCGTCGATCACGGTCGTTCCCTTCACGTGCGCCGCCTTTGGATGGTGCTCGGTGTCACCAAGTACCGCA
>DATNMN010000158.1:0-2311 GCA_035602295.1 Candidatus Dormiibacterota bacterium
CGACGTTCGATCTACAATAGGGCCTCTCCGCGATGCGCCCATAGCTCAGCCTGGATAGAGCACCGGGCTACGGACCCGGGTGCGGGGGTTCAAATCCTCCTGGGCGCATTTCTTCTACTCGTCGCGGGCGTGGCCGAAGTACATCAGCTCCCAGATCGCGTCATCCTTGTGGCGCTCGATCAGCTCATCACCCCGATACCGTGAGATCTCGAGGTCACCCACGAATCGCAGGTAGGCCCCGTCGAACTGCGCCAGCCTGGCAGCGACGCGTTTGACGCCCTTGATCGTGTCGATCATGCGGTTGACCGACAGGTCGTGGGTGCGGGTAAATGACACGACGTAGCGGTCCTCGCCGTCCCGGTAGGTGTAGCGCGTCGTCGTCGCGACGGGCTTGCCGGTCTTCTGATCGGTGTAGACACCTTCCCGTTCGAAGGTGACCTTGGCCGGGTCGTCGCCGACGAGGACGTTGTCACGGGCGAGCATGAAGATCGGAAGGTGCTCGAACCCGTACTTTTTAGCGGAGGTGATGTAGGAGGCGATCACCGAATACGGCCCAGCTTGTCCGCGAGCCCAGTACCAGTCGTGCACCACCTTCATCAGGCCGACATTGCCCCAGTTGTGGTCGTGGTAGCCGATCCCCGTCGTCTCGTGCCGCTCCCCCTCGACGGAGTACGTGATGGTCACGGCGCCCTCAGGCACCGAAGGAAGCCAGGCGAATTCCAGCGACCGATCCGCGCCGAACAGCATGTACCCGGTCGACGGGCGCCATGGGGGAACCTGACCGGTCAAGGTGACATCGACCGAGATCTCCTCCGCGGTCGCCTGGATCCGATAGCGGTGCAGGTCGCCGGTGAATCGGTTCTCGCCGAGGCGCACATCGGCATGGTCCTTGGCCGCCGACCATTCGCCTGGCGGATAGTGCACGAGCTTCTCGAAGTGTCGCCCATCCGGAAGATCGAGATTCAGCCGAAGCAGCGGGGATAACGGCTTCTGTGGCGTCGCGATGTCCTTGTTCATGAACGTCACGACCAGCTTCGCCCCATCGGCAAGATGCGCGTCGAAGTACCACCATTCGTAGGTACCCGCCGAGTCGTCAGTGCGGGCACCATCCTCCCAGGGCGCGATCGCGGTGGGCGACAGTCCGAGACGCTCATAGTCCGCAGGTGAGCTTGCCGTCACCGCCAGTTTGTCTGCCATCGCCAGCTTGTCTGCCATGAACCACTCCTTGCCAGGTGAAGATGCAGATCGAGCATGCGGTGCACTGGCGTTTTCGACATCACCCAGTCAGATCCGCCGACCCGTACTTTTGGGGGAAACGGAAGCGCTCGCCCTATGATGTGGCGCGATGCCGCGCGCGGTTCGCACCGACATCGTCCAACCGGACGGCCGGCACGTCCACCTCTACGGCGACTTCGCTCCAGCGCCCGCGGGCTACCAGGCACCGGCGATGCCGAATGGCGTGTACGAGCGACGCTGGAACCCCTTGCGCCGCGAGTGGGTCCTGGTCGCCGCGTCGCGCCAGACTCGGACGTTTTTACCGGAGCGCGCTGACTGCCCGCTCTGCCCCTCGCGACCGGGGCACTCGACCGAGATTCCCGCGGCCAGCTACGAGGCTGCCGTCTTCGAGAATCGATTCCCGGCGATGGTGCCGTGGCCGCCGGCGGGCGGATCCTGTGAAGTGGTGGTCTACACCGACGAGCACGACGGATCGTTCGCGACCCTGCCGGAGGCCCGGCTGGAGCGATTGGCCGAGGTCTGGACCGACCGCTATCGGGAGCTCAGCGCCCGCCGCGGCATCAAGTACGTCTACATCTTTGAGAACCGCGGTGAGCAGGTTGGCGTCACGCTGCACCACCCCCACGGGCAGATATATGCGTACCCATTCGTGCCTCCCGTGGCGGCGAGCGAGCTCGCCCGGCGCACCGGTGCCTGCCTGCAGTGCGAGCTGGTCGCCGACGAGCTGAAAGGACGGCACCGCGTTCTGATCAACGAGGGCGGACTTTTGGCCTACGTCCCGGCGTACGCCCGCTGGCCTTACGAGGTCCACGTCGCCCCGCGGGCACATCGAGCGGCGCTCCCTGATTTTTCGCCCGCAGGGCGGGTGGCACTGCTCGTGGCAATGCAGTCCATTGCTCGAGCCTATGACCGCCTTTTCGAGGTTCCGATGCCCTACATGATGGCGATGCACCAGTCGCCGGCGGAGGTCACCGAGCAGGCGCACCTGCACGTCGAGTTCTATCCGATCCTGCGCGAGCGAGAGAAGCTCAAGTACCTGGCGGGCTCGGAATCGGGCGCCGGCGTTTTCATCAAC
>DATNMN010000159.1:0-21026 GCA_035602295.1 Candidatus Dormiibacterota bacterium
ACCCGGGGACAGGGAGACGACCGTGCGCTGGCCAACGCCCTCTACAACGCCGCCTTTCCGAGAGTGGTCAGCCGTGATGCCATCGCCGACGCCAAGCCAATGCTGGCGGAAGCGCTTCCGCTGTATCGCAAGATCGGCGACGAGACGGGTGTCGCGCGGGTTCTCTGGGGGATCGGCAATGCATTCTTCTTCGCCAAGGAGTTCGCCGAGGCTCGGCCGGTCCTGGAAGAGGCCGTGGCGCTGAATCGCAAGTTGAACGATCAGTTCGGCCTGGGCTGGTCAATTCACACGCTCGGTCTGGTTTCGTTCAATCTCGGCGACTTCGAGCTCGCACGCAAATGTTGGACTGAAGCCGTTCAACTCTTCGCCGCCGCCGGGGATGTGCCCGGAATGGTTCTCCAACTCGACAATCTCTCGGCCTTAGCGCGCCACGATGGCGATTTCGTGCGCGCGGCCCGGTTGTGGGGGGCGGCGAGCGCCCACCAGGTAAGCAGTGGCACCGGCCTTGGGCGCCTGCTCCGTGAAGAGGAAGGCCGCACGGGCCGGGAAGGGCTCGAGGACGACGTGGCGGCCCGGGTCTTGGCCGAGGGGCAGGCTATGAGCCTCGAAAAAGCCGTCGCCTATGCCCTGGAAACCGGGCCGGTCAAGCTGGTGGCGGGTAATGGCTGAGCGCGTCGACGTCGTCGTCCTCGGTATGGGCGTCGGCGGCGAGGAAGTGGCCAATACGCTTGCCGCCAGTGGCCTGAAGGTAGTCGGCATCGAGAGCAACCTGGTCGGCGGCGAGTGCCCCTACTTTGGCTGCATCCCGACCAAGATGATGATCCGCGCCGACGACATGCTCGCCGAAGGGCGTCGCATTCCGGGCTTCGCCGGGGACTCGTCGGTCAAACCCGACTGGACACCGGTGGCGCAACGCATCCGAACGGTGGCCACCGACAACTGGGACGACCGGGTCGCAGTGGAGCGATTCGAGCGCAAGGGCGGTCACTTCGTCCGCGGGGCGGGGAAACTTGCCGGCCCCGGCAAGGTCTCCGTCAACGGCACCACGTACGAGGCGTCGCGCGGTGTCGTGATCGCAACCGGCACCTCGCCCGCGGTGCCGCCCATCCCCGGCCTCGAGCGGGTGAAGTACTGGACGAATCGCGAAGCGGTCAAAGTCGAGCAGCTACCAGAGTCCCTGGTCATCCTTGGGGGTGGGGCGATCGGCGTCGAGCTGTCACAGGTCTTCGCTCGTTTTGGGGTCAAGGTCTCGATCATCGAGGGCATGAACCGGGTGCTGGCGATGGAGGAACCCGAGGCGAGCGCGGTGCTCGACGAGGTGCTGCGACGCGACGGCATCGAGCTGTACTTGAACGCGCGAGCGCAGTCGGTCGAGCCGCTCGGCGACGCCGCGACCGTGAATCTCGACGATGGTCGGAAGGCGACCGCTCAGAAACTGCTGGTCGCGACGGGACGCCGCGCCAACCTCGCGGACATCGGGCTGGAAACCGTCGGCCTCGACCCGTCGTCGCGGCTTCTCGAGCCGGATGACCATCTCCGTGTGGGTGAACGGCTCTGGGCGATCGGCGACGTGACCGTGGGCGGCGGCTTCACCCACATGGCGATCTACCACGCCGACATCGTGATCAACGACATCCTCGGGACCCCGGGCCCGGGCGCCGATTACCGGGCGAAGCCGCGAGTGACGTTCACCGATCCCGAGGTGGGGGCGGCCGGCCTGACCGAGGAGCAAGCCCGCAAGAAGGGAATCAACGTGCGGACCGGGATCCAGAAGGCCTCGGTCACCTCACGCGGCTGGATCCACGGGCCCGGCAATGAGGGCTTCATTAAAGTCGTCGAGGACGCCGACCGCGGCGTGCTCGTCGGGGCGACAACGATGGGGCCGCGAGGCGGCGACCTGCTCGGGCTCTTCGAGCTCGCCATCAAGCTGCAGATCCCCAGCGACGAGCTGCGCCACCTGATCTATGCGTACCCGACGTTCTATCGCGGTTCGGGCGAGGCAGTGCGCAAGCTAGGCCCCGACGTGCATACGCCGCTTCGCTGAACGCCGCCGCCACAGGAGAATCGCTCCGATTGCGGCAATGACAAGAATCACCGCCGCCGCCAACGGGAGCAGCTCGATCGGCGACCATGGCTGCCGGGCCATCGCCCAGACGGCCAGGCTGATCGGCCTGGTTGCGCACTGGACCTCGCCCTTGCCGTCATAACGCGACGGCGGCAATCCATCGTCGGCGCTCCGCGTCACGCCGAACGTAAAACCGCCTGCCCTGTCGTTGGTGAAGGTGACGTCCAGCGAGTTCAGGGCGAGACGTTCGTGTTGCTGATGACGCGCGGCGAAATACGCGATCAGGGTGCTCCTATCCTTGGCTTCCGCGTTGAAGCGCTCCCCTGGAGCATCCGTTGCATACCAGACAAATAGCTGGTCGGACACGAGGTGGTCCAGCTCAACAAGATCGCCCCGGTTGAAGGCATCGATGAAACGGTTGACCACCTGGTGGACGTCGTTCGTTGAACATCGATTTGAAGTGCCGGGCGATCCCGAAGTCACTGGTCCCTGGCAGCCGGCCAGGAAGACCAGCACCGAGGTGCTCGCCAGAACCAGCCAGCGAGGTTCCCTCATCGCAAGAACGACGGGCGTTTCATAGGGCTCCTGCGGTTGAGCCCGAGGTTACGAAGAAACGTAGTTGAGTTCAATCTGGGCGTGACTTGTTGCCCATTTCAGGTCGAACTGCCAGCAACCAGCCGTCGGGGCATCGACATACGAGGGGTAGATTTCGCCGGGGCCGGAATTAGCCGGCAGGATTTCGTGGACCGTGGGTGTCGCTGCGCCAAGTGGATGGCCATCGATGGTGAGCGGGCCAGTTCGGGGCGTGCGAACGACCCACAGAACCTTGTTGGCTGGATTCTCCGGATGGCCGGCGCGCAACGGGTAGGCGAAGAGAAACCCGGCCGCGAGGTCGGGATGGGCGATGACGTATGGCAGGCCGCTCGGATTGTTATGCCCACCGGCAGCGTCGAGCCATGGCGGGATCGCACCGTGAACGACCTTCGTCGATCCGCAGTCAACGGCGCCAGCGACGGCGCTGGCCGCCGGACTCTTCCCCGCGGCCGCAGGTGAGGGTGTCGGACGAGCCGCTGCCTGCCCAGAACACGCGATCAGCAGGAGCGACATCATGGCGGCGACGGCTGCCCTCATGCCACTGAGTACTCGATGGCCGGCCGAGTGGTTCCAAATAACGGCCCAGCCCGCCGCGGGAAGGCCGCTAGTCTCGCCGTCCGGCTGCCACCTGCTGGGCTAGCTGACCGCTATAGAGCTCCCAACCCTTGCTGTGCTGGCGGCGCTCGCCCTCGTCGGGCAGACCAAGATGGCGAAGCCGCAGGACGGTTGCATCCTGCTCTGGCGTCAGCGTGATCTCGACCGTCGTCGACCCGGGTGGGACGGTCGGGTGCCCCTCCCAACCCCAGCTCATCACCAACCGGCGCGGCGGGTCGATCACCTGGTACTCGCCGCTGGCGATGTGCTCGCCGTCGACGTCGATGCGATAGCGGCCGCCCGGCCGCGGATCGAGCTCGGCGCCGATGCCCATCCAGCGTACGAACCGTTGGCTGTCGGTCAGATATGCGAACACGATCTCGGGCGGCGCTTCGATCCGCTGGGTGATGTCGATCGCGCCCGTCACGTCCTCAATCACGGCGCCTTCTTCGCAGACGAGCTTCCGCTTCCGCAAGCTCGCGCAGCCGGCCTAGGTCGCGCGTCCACATCTGTCGCAGCACGGCACCGAGCGGGCCGAGCGCTCGCCTGTCCGCCCGGTAGTACCGGTGGGTCCCCTGCCGCCGCTCCGTGAGCAAGCCCGCATCTTTGAGCAGTCGCAGGTTCTGCGAGACCGCCGGCCAGCTCACGTCGTCCACGGATGAGGCGATGTCGCCGGCGGATCGCTCGGCATCCCAGACCAGGCGGAGAATCTGGCGCCGGCGCGGATTGGCGATCGCGGTCATTGCGGCCTCGATCGGGACCGGGCTGTTTCGAGTTGCGGCTTGCATTCTCGGCATGTCTTATTTAAGCTGTCTCTAAATTAAGTCATTCCTTTAGGAGGATGCTAGCATGGCCGCTCCGCTCGTGCACCAGGTGAACGTCAAGGCGACGCCCGACAAGATCTACACGGCGGTCTCGACCGCCCAGGGGCTCCAGGGGTTCTGGACCTCAGAGAGCAAGGCCGAGCCCAAGGTCGGCTCGATCGCAACCTTCGGTTTTGGCGGGCCGACGCAGCGCATGCGTATCGACGAGCTGGTACCCGGCAAGCGCGTCAAGTGGACCGGACTCGCCGACTTCCCCAACTGGGACGGGACGACCGTGACATGGGAGCTCTCCCCCGCCGAAAACGGCGAGACATCTGTGCTCTTCCGGCATGCCGAGTGGCCCGCCTCCGTGTCCCAGGACGACCTCGGCTCGATCAACTACACCTGGGGCTTGATCGTCGAGCGCCTCAAGCAATACACGGAGACCGGCAAGCCGAACCCACTCTTCGCGTTCGCGACCCGGTAGACCGACCCGACCCGGCCGACCGCTGCTGACACCGGCAATGTCATAACGCACACCGGCGCCACTTGCGGTAATGTTTCCGGCGTGATTGTGCCGTTATGGCCCCGGAGCCAGCCACGGCGGTAGCTCGGTCGCCCTTTCCGCGACAGCCCCAGGACGACGGCGGCGACCTGGTCCAGATGGCGCTCGACGTCGCCGGGTCCCTCGACCCACGGGAGGTCATCGCCCGCATCCTGGAGCGCGGCACCCAGGTGGTGCAGGCAGATCGTGGCACCATGTCCAGCCTGGTCGGCGACCATATCGTGGTCGAGGCGACCTATGGCCGCGCCGGCGAGCTGACCTGGGTGGGGCAGCGCTACTCGCTCGATTATTTCGAGGGGCAGCCCCTGGTGAAGAAGGCGATGGAAACTCTGCAGCCGACCTTCGGTGGGCGCCTGGCAACCGACAAAGCCGCGCCCGAGTTCCGTCAGGCGCTCGCCAACGTGCGTCACGTCGCGGTGCTGCCCCTGGTCCACGGCGGCCGCGCAATAGGGTTGCTGGTCTTCAGCCGCTACGAGGAAAAGCCGTTCACCGCGGACGATCGGGCGGCGCTCACGCTGCTGGGGACGATTTCCGGCCTCGCGCTGCGAAACGCCCGGCTATACGAGGAGGTCGAGGCGGCACGGCTGCGCGCCGACGAGACCGCCGCCCGGTTGCGAACGGCCGTTGAAGCCGCCGAAGACGTGGCGAGCCAGGTGAGCCTCGACCAGGTGCTGGGGCGGCTCATCGAGCGAGCGTCGGCGTCGGTGGGGGCCGATGGCACATCGCTGGCTCGGCTCGACGGCGCCGAGATGGTGATCGAATCGACGCCGACTGGGGAGCTGGTCGGCACCCGCTGGCCGCTGATGCCCAAGGTGCTGGCCGGGGTCGCCGCGGGCCGCGCGGTCGAGCTCAGCGCGGCCGAGTATACCGGCGCACCGGCTGGCATGGAGTCGGTGGTGCAGCCGTACCGGCGCTTCCTCGTGGCTCCGCTGGTCGTCGGCGGCGAGACGATTGGGCTGCTGGCCATGGGCAAGGCGGCCGATGAGCCGTTTGATCCGGGGGCGGTTCAATCGCTCCAGCAGTTCTCCACACTCGGCGGCCTCCTGCTTCGCAATGCGCGACTGATCGAGCAGGCCCGTGATGCGGAGCAGGCGAAAAGCGAGTTCATGAGCATCGCCGTTCACGAGCTGCGCGCGCCGCTCACCGTGATCGGCGGTTACCTGTCCATGGCGCTCGACGGCGCCTTCGGCGAACTGCCCAAGCCACTGCGCGACGTGCTGGAAACCGCGCAGCGGAAGACGGAGGAGGCCAAGACGCTCGCCAATGAACTGCTGACGGTGGCGCGGCTCGAGGGCAAGGTCTTGACGCCGAGGGCGGACCCGGTTTCGGTGGGCGAAGCGGTGACCCAGGCACTGACGCGAGCACGTCCCCGTGCGGAATTGGTTAGGGCGACCTTCAAGGTGAACGATCTAGCCGATCTTGCGATGCTCGCCGACGAGGCGCTCGTGGGCAAGATCCTCGACAACCTGTTGAACAACGCGCTGACTTATGCGGACCACCCACCCACCATCCGGGTTGAGGCGCGACGGGACGGTGAGCAGGTTGCGCTGATGGTCGCCGATGATGGCATCGGGATCTCGCGCCAGGACCAGGGCCGGCTCTTCCACCGCTTTGCTCGGGGGACGGACCCGATGGTCATGGAGCGGCCGGGAACCGGCCTCGGCCTCTACCTGAGCCGCGGCCTCGCCGAGCAGATGGGCGGTTCCCTGCAACTGGAATCGAGCCAGGCTGGCAAGGGCTCGAGCTTCGTCTTGCGCCTGCCGGCGGCGGGCTCGTAGCCTCGCCCACCGCGATCCCGCCGCCCGCGCCCCCGCCCGCAAGCCTCCTCAGAAATCCGGCGTTCGTCAGCCTATGGAGCGCCCAGACGGTATCGACGTTCGGCTCGCTGATCACGCGAGTCGCGCTCCCCTTCATGGCGATCCTGGTGCTGAATGCCACTCCCGCACAGATCGCCCTCCTGCGGGCGGCCGACCTGGTGCCCGGCTTCCTGGTCGGACTTACGGCCGGTGTTTGGGTGGATCGGCTGCGGCGACGCCCCGTGATGATCACCGCCGACATCGGGCGCGCCCTCTTGCTCGGGTCGATCCCGCTGGTCGCGCTGACCGGCCACGCCCGCATCGAGCAGCTCTACCTCGTGGCCGCCCTGGCCAGCCTGCTTACCGTCTTCTTTGACGTCGCCGAGCAGTCCTATATCCCGGCGGTGGTCGGTCGTGACCGGCTCCTCGACGCCAATAGCAAGCTCGCTGCCACCCAGTCGATCGCCGAAGTCGGCGGTTTCGGGGTCGCGGGCTGGCTGGTGCAGCTGTTCACCGCCCCGGTCGCCATCGCGGTCGACGCCGCAACGTTCGTCGTGTCTGCGATCTTCGTCGCGACCATCCGCGCGCCGGAGCCGCCTGCGGCGCCGCGCACCGAACCTCGCGGGGTGTGGCGGGAGATGGTCGAGGGCCTGTCGGCGCTGCGCGCAGACCCCGCGTTGCGCACGATCGCGCTCAGCGTCGCCGCGCTGGAGTGCGCCTTCGGCATTGTCGGCACGATCTACTCGCTTTACGTCCTTCGTGACCTCGGCTTCATGCCCGGCCTGCTCGGCCTCGTCTATGCGGTCGGCGGCGTGGGCTCGCTTGGGGCGGCGGTACTGGCGGGGCGCGTGACACGGCGCTTCGGCATCGGTCCGACGATGATCGTCGGGCTGGCGCTCGCGGGCATCGGCATCCTCTTCATGCCGCTGGCCCGCGGCGCCGGCCTTGCGGCGCTCCTGCTGCTGCTGGCGCAGCAGGTTGTCGGTGATGGCGGAGCGACGATCTACGCGATCAACGAGACAAGCCTCCGGCAAGCGATCGCGCCGGCGCCATTGATCGGCCGGATCAACGCGGGGATTCGGGTCGCGGCGCTCGGGGCAACGCTGCTCGGGACCGTGGTGGGCGCGGCGCTCGCGCAGACCGCCGGCTACCGGCCGACCCTGGTGGTCGGTGCGCTCGTCATGGTCGCCGGCGCCATGGTGATCCTGCGCTCACCCGTCAGGCAGCGCCGGGCGTGAAACAGGCCGGGCCTGTAACGTTCGGGCGTGGTCTGGCGTTTGCAGCCTGAAGTGACTCGCCTGGCGTGCGCTCTCGCGGCGACGTTGGTGCTGGCCGGAATCACATCGGCCTCTGCTGCACCCGACCAATGGTCTGCAGCGGCGTCGATGAACACCCCGCGAGGCAATTTCACGGCCACGGTCCTGCTCACCGGTAAGGTCCTGGTCGTCGGCGGCGACGACAATGCGATGAAGCGCCTCGCCACCGCCGAGCTCTATGATGCCGCGTCGAACAGCTGGACCCTCGTGGCGTCCATGGGAACGGTGCGCCACTTTCACACAGCGACGCTGCTGAAGAGCGGGAAAGTGCTGGTCGCAGGCGGTAGCACCGGACCGGGCGGCATCCTGGCCACGGCTGCAATCTACGATCCGGCGGTGAACCGATGGTCTGCAGCGGCCTCGATGAGCACGCCACGAGCCAGCCCGACCGCGGTGCTGCTTGCGAACGGGCACGTACTGATCAGTGGTGGGATCCGGTCGGGCGCAGGCGACGGTCAGGCCACTGCCGAGATATACGACCCCGACGCGAATCGGTGGTCATCGGCTGGCAGCATGGCGCAGGCGCAGGGCGGGCACACGCTGACGTTGCTCGGCAGCGGCAAGGTGCTGATGGTGGGTGGCGGTCAGCCCCAGCTGTACGATCCCGACACGAACAGCTGGTCATCCGCCGGCACCCTCGCATACCCTCGTGGCTCGCATACGGCAACACTGCTCAGCGACGGCCGGGTGCTGGTCGCCGGCGGGTTCGGCGACACAGGGGCCGGTGGCAACCCGCAGACTGACACCACCGAGATCTACGACCCCGCGGCGAATGGCTGGGGTCGAGGGGCAAAGATGATGTCGACGCGCTCGTTCCACACGGCCACGCTTCTCCCCGACGGTCGAGTGCTGGTCGTCGGCGGCGAGGCCGCAACCGGACCGTACCTGGCGACGACGGAACTCTACGATCCGGTCACCAATCGGTGGGGTTTTGGCGGGCCGCTGAGCGCGCCTCGCGGCGTGCACACCGCGAGCCTGCTCCAGGACGGGCGGGTCCTGGTGGCCGGAGGCTGGGGCACCGGGGACACCTACTCGAGCGCCGAGATCTATGAACCCGCGCCGCGCAGCGCGGCGACAGGGCAGCCCAGCGCCAGCGCTCCGGTCACCTTAAGCCCGACTGCTACGAGCGCCAGCCCGCTCGCGGCGAGCCAGGGTGCGCGTTCCAGGCTGGAGAACGTGTGGCCCTTCCTGGCTGCGCCGATCCTGCTCCTGCTAGCGATCGTCAGCTTGCGGTTGATGCGCCGGCGCCGGCGAATCTGATCAGGCGACTGCGTCGAGCAACCGGCGGGAGCTGGCGCTTACCTCTTTGACCGCAGATTCGAACGCCACCGTGTTCACACGCGAGGGCACCCGGTAACCGCTGATCTTCCGGACGAACTGCAGCGCGGCGTCGTGGATCTCCTGGTCGGTTGGCTTGCTTTCCTTACGACGAAGCGTCTTGATACTTCGGCACATGCCCTCAGTTTGACAAAAAAGAGAGGCCGGTCGAGCCGCGCGACTATGGGATACCCTTACAGGTAGTTCACGGGTCGCTGCTGCATGAGATTAGAAGGGGACATGCCATGAAGTCACGAGACCTGAAAACTTCGCGCGCGAAGACGGGTGTGAGCCGGCTCTGGCTCGGGATTGCCGCCGTCGCCGGTGCCGCAATCGCCTACCTGGGCGACCGGGAACGGGGCAACGCCCGACGGCAAGCGGCGCTTCGCCACCTCTCGGGCGCCGCGCAGGCGGCGGCCGAGCGCACCACACGCTGGCGGACATTGGTCAGTTCCCGCCTGCCTGGCCGCGCGCAGCGTCAGTCTCCGGGGCAGGTGACCGTCCCGAGCGAGCCCGCAGACGCCGCCCCGGCGCCGTCGCGTTCGAAGCGTGTGGAGCGGCGCGAGGAAGCCGCTAGCGAGACGAAAAAGCCCGAGCTCTAACGCCGCTTACGGCCGATGGACGACGAAGCTCATCGCCTGCGTCTGCCGGCGACGGTCATACCCGATCAGCTTGATGTAGCTGCGGGGGTTTGCCGCCTTACAGGCCTCGATCTCGGCGAGCACGTCCTCCGCCGCTCGAGCTTCGAAGAGAGGGAGCTTCCACATGGTCCAGTAATGGTCACGGGCGGTGGGCTTCTCGGTGTATTCGATGGCGGGCACCAGCCCCTGCTGGAGCAGGTAATGGACCTGCCGAAGGACTTGCTGCGTCGTGAGTGCCGGTAAGTAGGAGAAGGTCTCGAGCTTCATGCCCGCACCGGATCGAGCCGGTCGACTCCCTCGAACTCGAAGCTGATCTCCTTCCAGAGGGCCAATGCCTCGCGCAGCTCGGACGAGTGTCGGGCCGCTTGCTCAAGGATGTCTTTGCCCTCACGGCTAAGGTCCCGGCCTTCGTTGCGTGCCTGGACGACGGCCTCCAGGGCGACCCGGTTGGCGGAAGCGCCGGCCGCGTTCCCACCCGGATGTCCCTGTGTCCCGCCACCGAACTGGAAGACGGCGTCGTCGCCAAAAATGTCGACGAGGTCAGGCATATGCCAGACATGGATACCACCCGATGCCGCCGGGAACACCGCAGGCAGGGAAGCCCAGGGCTGGTCAAAGTACACGCCGCGGCTCCGGTCGGCAGGAACAAAGTCCTCGCGCAGCAAGTCGTTGATTGCCATCGTGCCGCGGCGGTCGCCCTCCAGCTTTCCGACGACCGTGCCGTTATGCACGTGGTCCCCGCCCGACATCCGCAGCCACTTGGCGAGCACCCGCCAGTGGATGCCATGGTTCTTCTGGCGATCGATGACGGCGTGCAGGGCGCGGTGACAGTGAAGCAGCATCCCGTTCTTGCGGCACCAGAGCGAGAGGGAGGTGTGCGCGGTAAATCCCATTGTCAGGAAGTCCGACATGATGATCGGCGCACCCAGTGACTTCGCGAACTCGGCACGCTCGTAGACGTCCTCCATGGTGGCGGCGGTGACGTTGAGGTAGTGGCCCTTGCGCTCGCCGGTCTCGCTCTCGGCCTTGCGGACCGCGTCCATCACGAACTCGAAGCGGTCCCGCCAGCGCATGAAGGGTTGCGAGTTGATGTTCTCGTCATCCTTGGTGAAATCGAGTCCTCCGCGCAGGCACTCGTAGACCGCGCGGCCGTAGTTTCTCGCCGAAAGCCCGAGCTTCGGCTTGATCGTGCCGCCCAGCAACGGCCGGCCGTACTTGTTCAGTTTGTCGCGCTCCACCTGGATCCCGTGCGGCGGACCGGGGAAGGTCTTCAGGTACGCGACCGGAAGCCGAAGGTCTTCAAGGCGCAGGGCGCGGAGCGCCTTGAATCCGAAGACATTGCCGACGATTGACGACATCATGTTGACGACCGAGCCCTCCTCGAAGAGGTCGAGGGGGTAGGCGACGTACGCCATGATCTGTTCGGGGTTGCCCTCGACAGACTCGATTCCGTAGCAGCGCCCACGGTAGCGCTCCATGTCGGTGAGCAGGTCCGTCCAGACGGTGGTCCAGGTCCCGGTCGACGACTCGGCGGCAACCGCTGCACCAGCCTCCTCTGCCGGCACGTCCGGTTGCGGCGTCACCCGGAACGCGGCCAGGATGTCGGTGTCCTTCGGACGGTAGCCCGGATCGTAGTAGGACTCGCGGTAATCATGAACTCCGGCGCGGTAGGCGTCGCGGGCGATTTTTGTTTCGTTCATTTGCTTCTTCTCCCCCACGCTAGCACCCCTTTGTCATGATGTCCAATGCATCAAACTAATGCTCTCGATAAGCGCTGCGAATCATCGTCATACGGCGCGAGCGCCTGGTTGGCGCCGGCGCTCCGCGCCCCCGCCACGCAGCCGGTGCGATGGAGCAGGGCCTCCTGAGCCGGGCCGATGTTCCGTGCCTCTCCCTGCCATGCCGACAATGCCGGGTCCTGGAGCGCCCTACCGTAGGAGAAGGTGAGCTGCCAGGGGCGTGGGCCCACGGCGTTGATCGCGTGCAGGTGGTCGGTGGCGAGCTCGGGGCTCTGGCCTCCCGACAGGAACGCGATGCCGGGCACGGCCGCCGGCACGGCCTGGCGAAGTCCCAGCATGGTCCACCGACCAACCTCGTCGACGCTCGCTCGCGGCGAATGCTGTTTTCCAGGGAGGATCATGCTGGGCTTCAGCACCATCGCCTCAAGCGCCACGGCTTGCGCCACCAGCTCGGCGAACACCGAGCGCCACGTTGTGACGCTGCACTTAAAGCACGTCTCGATGCTGTGATCGCCATCCATGAGGACTTCGGGTTCCACGATCGGGACAAGTCCGCCCTCCTGGCAGAGCGCTGCATAGCGGGCCAAGGCATGGGCATTCGCCGCAATGCAGGCCGGGGTCGGGGTGCCGTCGCCAATCGTGATGACGGCGCGCCACTTGGCAAAGCGAGCGCCCCGCTCGACGTATTCCGCAATGCGTTCGCGAAGACCGTCAAGACCTTCCGTGACTTTCTCGCCCGGGGCGCCTGCCATTGGCTTCGCTCCGGTGTCGACCTTGATCCCGGGGAGTATGCCCCGTTGGATCATCGTCTCCGGAAACGTCAAACCGCTCGAGGTCGTCTGGCGGAAGGTCTCGTCCTGCAGGATGACGCCGCTAATCACCTGCTGGAGTTCGGGCGCGGTAACAAGCAACTCTCGATACGCGCGCCTGGTGTCAGCGGTTGAGGGGATCCCGAGGGCCTCGAAGCGCTTGCCGATCGTTCCCGGTGTCTCGTCCAGCGCCAGGATGCCCTTGCCTTCTTGTACCAAGGTGTGCGCCGTCACGGCGAGATCAACCGCCATCTCCCTACACCCCGCTCAGCTCGCAGGCGATATCCGGCAGGCAGACCCAGGCACGGGGCTCGCCAACCGCGGAGAAGATGCTGGCGCAGGGCACCTCGAGAATGAGGTAGTCGGCGGGATGCAGGAGGCCGAGCGCGATGGCGCCGGCTCGAATGACCTCTTTGTGGGTGACCACGGCAACGGTGCCCGGCCCGGTGACGTCGTCCAGGAATCCAGCGACCCGCCGCATCAGTGAGATGCGCGACTCGCCGCCGGGCGGTGGGGTGATGCCGGCGGCCCAGGCGGTCAGCGCGTCAGGCTCGTTCTCCTCGACCTCGGTGTGCCGTTTCCCTTCCCACTCCCCATAGCTGAGTTCGATGATGCGCCGATCGGTTTCGAATCGGACGGGGCGGCGACCAGCAGCGAGCGCGAGCGCGGTTTCTCTCGTGCGGCGCAGGGGGCTGGAATAGATGGCATCGAACTTGATGGCGCGGATGCGGTCGGCCAGTTGCTCGGCTTCGGCGCGACCTCGCGCGCTCAAGGGCAGGTCGGTGCGGCCCTGGTAGCGGGAAGGCGGCGCGGTCCACTCCGTCGAGCCGTGACGGACGAAGAGCAGCGTCGTCGTCATGACCGCGGCGCGGCCTCATACATGCTCGTGCTCGTGGGCGAGCTCCGTGACTTCTTCTCGATGAATGAGCGACTCGTGGACGCTGAGTGGGACCTTCAGCAGGAGCGACTTCCGGGCGCTCAGGATGCGATGAACGAGTAGCAGCTGCGTCAGCGCCAGGGGATCGCTGTGATGCGAGCGCAGCACCCCGTCGGTGAAGGC
The DNA here is from genome assembly GCA_035602295.1 of Candidatus Dormiibacterota bacterium. GTDB lineage: Bacteria > Chloroflexota > Dormibacteria > CF-121 > CF-121 > CF-13. Next base: position 13,300 of record DATNMN010000159.1, read on the forward strand.
GCCCAGCTGGTCGGGTGCCAGGTGTCGCATGTGCTGATGACGGTCGTCCATGTGCGCCCAGATCCGGTCTTCGAGCCCGGCCGCGGTGTCCGGATCGATCTCGCCGTCGATGTCGAGAATCTCCGAACCCGTCCCGTCGTGGTCCGTCATTGAGAGGCGCAGGCCGTTCGCCGCCTCGTTCAACAAGCCGTCAAGGTTGAGCCGCCGCAGCGTGGCCCGTTGCGTGATGCGGACGTTCAGATGTGCGTCGTCATCACGGCCTTCGGGCCGATAAAAGCGCACGATCAAATCGGCGTCCTTTACCTGCGGGGCGATGTACTTGTCGACGTCCGGCCGGCGCGCCTCGATCTCCTTTCGTACCGCCTCCTCGGTGTAGCCGCGCTTTGCGACATCGCGTTGCAGCTTCCACCGGTGTTTCAGGTCTTCCTCGGGATCGAGCCAGACCTTCAGGTCGAAGAGCCCCCGGATTCCGGACACAAGAAAGGGATGGAGGCCCTGGACGATGACGACGTCACGGGCGCGGAGTTCTTCTCGAGGCGCAAAAGTTCCGTTGCTGTGGTCATACACCGGCTTGTCGATCGTCCGGCCCTGTTTAAGCGCGAGCAACTGGTTCTCCATCAGGGCGAAGTCGGTCGCTCGCGGGTTGAGCCCCGTGATGCCGACCAGCCCTCGTTCCCGACGATCCAGGCTGTGGTAATCGTCCAGGCAAAGGCTGGTGATTCGGTTTTTCGGAAAGACGCGATAGAAACCAGCGGTCAGCGTGGACTTCCCGCTGCCACTGTCCCCTCCGATGGCAATGAAGATCGGGCGATGCGCATTGAGACCAGGGTCCATGGCTCTCGGTGGCACGCTAGCAGCTAAATGCTATGCAGTCCAATACAGAGAAGGAATGTCCGCGATAAGCTAAGCGAATGAGTGGGAGCGGGCGCACGATGCGAGCGCCGCTGTCAGCCGGCTTCGACGCTCGGGTCACGGTCCATCAGCTCCGCATCTTCAAGATGGTGGCGGACCACCACAACTTCTCCCGGGCGGCCGAGGCGCTGCACCTCAGCCAGCCGGCCGTCTCCCATCAAATCAAGGCGCTTTCTGCCGCAGTAGGGGCGCCGCTCTTCGAGGAAATCGGTCGCCGCATTCATCTCACCAGTGCCGGCACCCTGCTCTACGAGCACGCCAGCCGGATCATCGCCGACTTCGAGATGGCCGGCCGTGCGCTCGACGAGCTGCACGGCCTTCGTCGTGGCCTGCTCCGATTAGCGGGCGACACCACGGTCGGGATCTACGTGTTGCCTGACGTGCTTGGCACGTTCAGGGAAGCCTATCCAGAGGTGGACGTCAGCCTGGACGTCGGCAACCGGCAACACGTCTACGAGCGGCTGATCGCCAACGCGACCGATTTCGCCGTCGTTGGCCGACCCTGGCCGCGCCCCGCCATCCCGCTAACGGTTCGTCCCTTCCTACCCAACGAGCTGATCGCCATCGCCGCCGCGCGCCATCCGCTGGCCGCGATGAAGCGGATCTCGATCACGCGCCTGGCGGAAGAACCGTTTATCGCGCGCGAACCCGGGTCGGGGACGCGTGAGACCGCCGAGGGTGCACTGCGGAAGGCCGGCCGGCCCGTCCACACCATCATGGAGCTGGCCAGCAATGGAGCCATCAAACGTGCCGTTGCCCGTGGCCTTGGTGTGGCGATCATCTCCCGCCATGCCGTGACGCAAGAAATCCGGCTTGGACTGCTGACGGAGCTCGCGGTCGTTGGTTTTCCGCTGCGCCGGCAGTGGCACCTGGTCTACGCGCGAGACAAGCGCTTTGGGCCGGTCGAGCGTGCCTTCCTGGCCTTTATCGATGATGGCGGCTGGCGACGTCGCCTGGGCGAGCTGCCGGTTGCGGAGTGATGTCAAACCCCGATGCCGATGTCGCCGTGCTTGGGGCCGGGCCGGCCGGGGCCGCAGCGGCGCTCTTTGCCGCGCGACGTGGCTTTCGCGTGATCGTCGTCGACAAGCAGGATTTTCCGCGGGACAAGCCCTGCGGCGAAGGGTTGATGCCAGGTGGCCGGCCGGCTTTGCGCGAGTTGGGCCTCGAAGATGCCGTCGTCGCGGACGGTGCGCCGCCGCTCCACGGAATCCAGTTCGGGCTGGCCGGGGAGCCATCGGTGGCGGTGCCCTTTCCCGAACATGATGGCGAGCAGGCCGGGCTGGGGATCCGGCGGCTCACCTTCGATGCGAAACTAGCCGACGCAATCGCCCACCACTCGCACATCCAGTTCCGGCCGCACACCGAGGCGCGCGATGTCAGAAGCGAGGCCGATGGGACGGCGACGGTGATCACCGCCGCCGGTGAGGTTCGAGCTCGCTTCGTTGCCGTCGCCGACGGCTTGCATTCGACGCTTCGGCATCGCCTTGGCTGGACGGTTGGACCGAGGCCGCCGCACCGCTACGGCATCGTCGGCCACTGGGTCATGGATGCGCCCGTCGATCCGTGGGTGCGGATCACCTTCGACCGGGGCCTCGAGGTCTACGAGGGCGCGGTGGCGGGTAACCAGCGAATGGTTGCCCTGCTCTGCTACCAAGGTCGAATGCGCGAGTTCGGTGGCCAGCTCGAGTCGCGCTACCGGGAGATCGCGCAGGCGATCCGGCCGGGGCTGCGCCAAGCCGACCTGGTCGGCTCCGTGTCAGCGGTGGGTCCGTTCTGGTACAGCGCGTCGACGGTGGCCGACCGCGGCATCTTTCTGGTCGGCGATGTGGCGGGCTTCACCGATCCCATCACCGCCGAAGGGATCGCCGCCGGCTTGCGACAGGCGCGCGCCTTCGCGGCAGCCCTTACGTCCGCGGATCCCGAGAGCGCCTATCGGCAGGCGCACCGGCGAATAACGAACGATCCACGCCGCGTGGCGGCGTTATTCCTCCGGCTCAGCCGCACTCCGGCACTGGTTGCGCGCGCCATCCACAACCACGGACGGTCTCCGGAGACGCTCACCAAGCTGCTCGGCATCGGATTCGGCTACTGGGGCTTCAACCGCATCACGCCGCGCGAGTGGATCCGGATGCTCAGCGGCCGCTGAGCAGGCGCGGCAGGAAGCGCGGCTTGCTGCCCATGCGCTCGCGGTAGGCGGGGATGGCCATCAGCAGCGCGTCCTCCTCGACGATACGTCGCCGGAGGAGGGCCGCGTTGGCGAGACCGAGGCCGAGCGCGCTCACGTAGGCGCCGCCGATCAGCGGCAGGCCCAGGAACTCGAGGCCCAGCGCGACGTAGTTCGGGTGGCGGATGAAGCGGTACGGCCCGTGGTCGACCACGCGCAGGTTGTCGGGCACAACCGCGTGGACGTTCCACGACGCACGCAGGCTGAGGAGCACGCTCAGCCTGAGCGCGACGCCGGAAAGTGCCGCCACCCAACCGAAGCCCGCCACCAGCGGCGGCGCCGGTCGCCGACGCAGCCATCGTTCGAGCGCGGGCAAGGTGAAAAGGCCAGCGTTGACCAAGGCGATCCACTTGAAGATCGATTCGCCGGCCCGGGGCGCACCCGGCTGCCGGCGACGGATGGTGCGTTCGTTTCGCGCGGAATAGACGAGCTCGAAACCGCGTTGGGCAGCAAACGCGAGCAGCAACCCCGCGTAGCGCCTCGGAGTCACGCCAGCCGCATCAGGGCCAGTTCGATCGAGAGTCCCGGACCAAGCGCAATCGCCAGCACCCGACCCGACGTCCCCGTGCGCTGCATCGCCTCGAGAACGAAGAAGATGCCGGCGCTCGACGCGTTGCCGTTGCCGGCGAACACCGAGCGCGAGGTGGCCAGCGCGTCCGGATCCAGGTTCAGCGCGCGTTCGATCGCGTCGACGATGCGCGGGCCTCCCGGGTGCGCGGCAACCGCATCGATGTCGGCCAGGCAGAGCCCCGCCTCCTCGAGAAACGTTTCGACCGCGCCGCGCAGGTGCGCCTGCACCACATCCGGCAGCTGCCGGCTCAGAATCACGCGCAGCCCACCGTCGCGCAGCTCGTAGCCCAGGTGACGCGCGCCTTCCGGCACGAGCACCGTGCCACAGTGCTCCAGGGTCCAGCCCGCCTGACCGTCACCGCCACGTAGCACGACGGCGCCGGCACCATCCGCGAAGACCATTGCGGCCACCAAGTTGTCGACGGAGTGATCGTCAGGCTGGAACGTGAGCGACGGGATTTCGACGGCGAACAGCAGCACGTTTCGCTGCGGGTACGCGCGCAGGTAATCGAGTGCCCGCGCCAGCCCGGCCACCCCACCCCCACATCCGAGCTCGGTGATCGGCAGACGCGCGGTGTCCGGCCGGAGCCCCATCAATGGGATCAGCTCGGCGTCGAGCGACGGGAGGATGACACCGGTGCAGGACACCCCGATCACGAGGCCGATGTCCGTCGGCGCAAGGCCGCTTCGCTCCAGCGCCGTGCAGCAGACCTGCCGGGCGAGCACCCGTGCGTGTTCGAGATAGGCATCCGTTTGCTGACTCTGGGTGCGCCGCTCCATCAGTGAGGTCAGCGGCTGCGCAAAGTAGCGGGTCCGCGCCCCCTCATCACCCTGCAGCTTTGGCATCCGGCGCCCGCGTGCCCGTCCGAGGGCGTCCCAGACCTCGTCGACGGTGGCGGTGATCGGCGGCACCGCCGTCGCCATCCCAGCGATCTGTGCCTGGCCCGGCGGCATCCTTATAGATGTCATCAACCTGATGCTAGGCTGGCCCGGTGCTGGTTCGTCCGGCGGAACGGGAGGATCGCCCCCAGCTTCTCGATTTGATCGAGGGCTACTTCGCTTTCTACCGCACCCCCTTCCAAAGGCCAAAGGTCGAGGCCCTGCTCGATCTCCTCGAGCAGGATCCCGATCTCGGGGTGCAGCTGGTCGCGGAGGCGGATGGACGGCTTCAGGGTTTCGCCAGCCTGTATGCGTGTCTCGACACGCTGGTTGCCGATCGCATCCTGGTCATGAACGACCTCTTCGTCGACCCCTCCCTCCGAAATCATGGCGTGGGCGCCGCGCTCTTCGACGCCAGCCTGGCCTACGCTACGGCGCACGGTTACGCCCGGCTCGACTGGGTGACGGCCCAGGACAATCGCGATGCCCAGCGGTTCTACGACCGACACGGGGGCCAGCGTGGTCCCTGGGTCTCCTATAGTGCGGACCCGAGTGCGCGCCATCGTTAGGCGTTAAGCCCGCGGTCTCAGGCGGTCTTCCGCTTTCGCCGCGCGGCCGGCCTGGCGCGCCCTTTCGATGCGCGACGCGCCTGTTCGACACTCGCCCGCAACGCAGTCATCAAGTCATTGACGCCGCTGCCGGTTGTGACCGCGGCCGTCGCCGGCCGCGCTGAGGCTGCCCGGCCCTCGATCAGCGTTTTCACGCGCTGGCGGTAAGCGTCCGGATATCGCTCGGGCTCGAACGGCCCGGATAGGGTGTTGATCAGAAGCGCCGCCATCTCGCGCTCGTTCTTCCTCAGATCTCGCGGCTTCGCGGGTTCGAGCTCGGCCGCCGGCAGGATTTCGTCGGCATGGAACATGAGGGCCAGGACCATCAGGCGCCCGTGCGGCCTGAGTGCCGCAAGGTAGCGCTTGCGCCGGAGCACGAACCAGCAAATCGCAATCCGCTTCGTCTCGCGCAGGGCGTCGACCAGGAGCCCATAAGCGCGCTCGTAATCGCGGTCGGGCACGGCGTAGTAGCTGGTTTCGTAGTAGATCGGATCGACGGCCGACGCGTCGACGAATTGCTCGACGTCGATCGTCCGGCTCCGCTCAGGGGCGAGCTGCTCGAGTTCCTCGCGGGCGACGGTGACGTAGCGGTCTTTCGCCACCTCGAACCCCTTGACAACATCGGCGGCGGCAACCGGCTGCGGCGTGGCTGGAGATGGCACCTCTGGGACGAATCCCCCTCCCCCCTTGCGGGGAAGGGTCGGGGTGAGGGATTCGAAGCTCCCTCCCCCTCTGGGGGAGGGCAGGATGGGGGCCGCCTCGACCACTTTCTGGTGGCGAATGCGCTGTCCACTCGATCGGTCGATCTCGTGGAATCGGATGTCCTGGCGCCGCGTCGCCGGGTACAGACGGACGGGAACGCTCACCAGCCCGAAACTGATCGTGCCGGACCAGACGGCCCTCGCCATCTTCTGATTATGGCGCTCGCATCGCCGTATCATCACCACGACCTACATGGGCCTGCTCGAGCGTGCCGTGCTGGAGACGACGATCCCGGTTCAGGACCTGGAGCGTGCCCGGTCGTTCTACGCGGAAAAGCTCGGATTGACCCCGACGAGCGAGGGGGAAATCGGTCTGCGGTTCCGCCTCGCCGACGGGGGGCGTTTCCGGCTCTTTCGCAGCGGCGGCAAGGCGTCCGGGACGCACACGCAAATGGCAATGATGGTCGATGACCTCGTCGCTGTGGTCACCGAGCTGCGCGCCCGCGGTTTGCAATTCGAAGAGTACGACAGCCCAGGGCTTAAGACCACGGGCGGCATCGCCGACCTGGGATACGCCAGGGCGGCCTGGTTCAAGGACAGCGAGGGCAACCTGATCGGGATCGCCGAGCAGGTCGACGGGGCCGCTTATGCTGCGACGGGCTGATTCAATTCCATCGGGTAGCCGGCGGCGCGCCAGGCGGGCAGCCCGCCCTCGAGCAGCCAGGCGTCATAGCCCTGGCTGCGCAGGACGCGCGTTAGCCGAGTGCTGGCCTCTTCGTCGGCACAGGTGCAATAGGCAATGATGGTCTTGTCATGGGACAGATCGGGCAGGTCGTTGACGAGGTCGGCCGCGTGCCGATTGGGGTCGAGGATCGCCCGCGGGGACACTCGGAGCGCACCCGGAATCTTCCCTCTGACCGCGTTCTCGATAAATGGGGAGGTCACGTCCAGGACGATCGCCTGGCCGGCCTCGATCGTTTGCCTGGCTGTCGCGGGATCGATCCAATAGGGAACAAACGCCATGTCTTTGCCTCCAATGCTTGTCGAGATCATTGAACGATTCACATGAATAAACCAATGACATCCCGGGTATATTCCATACGTGGCAACCAAAGTTGAAGCCAAGCCGGCTCAGGCCCTCTGGAAGCTCCTTCGGGATGACGCCTTTGCCAGCCTGCGCGATGACTTCACGGCCCGGGTGGCCGAGTGCAGCCTTTCCCTCTCCCAGGGCAAGCTCGTCCGCGAGCTGGGCCAGCCCCAGTCACAGCGGGAGCTGGCCCGACGGCTCCACTACGATCCGTCGAATATCAACGCGCTGGCCGACTCGCTCGAGACGCGCGGCCTGATCGAGCGCCGCGCGGATGCCTCAGATCGGCGGTTCCGGTTGCTGGCTCTGACACCGGAGGGGGAGCGCGTGCGGACGATGCTGGAAGACCTGCTGGCCCAGCCGCCTCACTTTCTCGACCGGCTGACGCCTACGGAGCAGAAGCAATTGCTGCAATTGCTTGCCAAGATCTTCCAGACCGAGCGCCGCCGAACCAGTTAGCGCGGCGCTTCGACTGGTCCCGGCATCGCCTGGTCGGCTTCTCGCTGCAGTCGCGCCTCGTTGCGCCGCAGGAAGACGATCACCACGATGATCACCGCGACGCCCACGATCGCCAAAGCGAGATCGACCCGACCGGAAAGTTGCAGCAACTGTTTCCCGAGGAGAAAGGCGGCAGTGCCATAGATCGTCGACCAGACGATACCGCCAGCCGCATTGAAGATCAGGAAGAGGCGCCAGTGCATGTGGTTCACGCCCGCTAGGAAGGCCGCGAAGATGCGCAGCACCGA
>DATNMN010000160.1:0-21419 GCA_035602295.1 Candidatus Dormiibacterota bacterium
CTCTTCGGCACCCAGAGCACACCCGACAACATCGTCGTCACCGCGTTCTGGCTGGTTTTCTGGATCGCGCTGCCGATCAGCGTCGCCATCGTTGGCAACTACTGGCCGTATATCAGCCCGCTCAACGTCGTGGCCCGGTTGGTGGGCTCGAGGGGGCGCGTCGACTGGCCGGCCTCGTGGGGGTACGGGCCGGCGACGATCCTCTTCTTCCTGTTTGCCTGCGGCGAGCTCGTCTTCAACGGCGTCACGACCACCCCGGCCGGGACGGCGCAGGTGATTCTCGCCTACGGAATCGTCAACGTGGTGATGGCGTACCTGTTTGGCGCGGAGACCTGGCTTCGACGCGGCGAGGTGTTCTCGGTTCTCTTTGCCACCTGGGGACGGCTGGGCTACTTTCGATTCGGCACGCCGGGCCCGCGCGGATTCTTTGGCGGACTGCGGCGACCGTTCGAGGCGTCGGTCAGCCGCCTGACCTTCGTGCTGATGCTGCTGGTCTCCGTCAGCTTCGACGGACTCCTGGCGACGCCCGCGTGGAAGAACATCGTGTCCCAGCTGCCCGACGCGCTGCGCCCCGGGGCGCCCGGGTACACGGTCCTGTTGCTGGTGGTGTTCGTCCTGCTGGTGGGCGTCATCTGGGGACTCTTCGCCGGCTTCGCGGCCGCGGTTCGTGCGGTCGGGCACCTCGACGAGCCGCTGATCAATGTCATCGCCGGGCTGCTGCCGTCGCTCGTTCCCATCGCCTTCGGATACCTGCTGGCGCATAACTTCGATTACCTCGCGATCAACGGGCAACTGCTGATCCACCAGGCCTCGGACCCGTTCGGGATGGGACTGAATCTTTTCGGGACCGTGAACTACGAGCCGAACCGCAACCTGATCCCAACCGCGGTTGTCTGGTACTTCGAGATCGTCTTGATTATCGCGGTGCATATCGCGGCCGTCGTGCTGGCGCACGGCTACCTGGGACGGGTGGCCCGCACGGAAAGCCAGGGCCGGCGCGCCGAGTGGCCATGGATCGCCGCCATGGTCGGCTACACGATGACGAGCCTCTGGTTGCTCGCCCAGCCGATCGTCCAGGAGGGGATCAAAGGCTAACCCGTGGCGCCACTGCACGCGAGCCTCGGCCTGACGACGTGGACCCTGGAGCCAACCGTGCTGTTGGGCCTGCTGGCGCTGTCGGCCGGCTACGTCTGGGTAGTTCGTAGCGGCGGGCGCCACGCCTCATGGTCGCCGCTAGCCCGGGTCTATTTCGCAGCGGGGCTGTTTGTGATGTTCGTCGCCCTCGCCTCACCGATCGACACCGGCGGCGACCGCTACCTGTTCAGCCTGCACATGCTCCAGCACCTGCTGCTCGCCATGGTCGTGCCGCCGCTGCTTCTCCTGGGATTGCCCGAGTCGTGGCGCGCGCTAGATCGGATCCATGTGTCGCCCCTGGTGGCGAATGTCGGCTTCAACGCGGTGCTGGCGGTCTGGCATCTGCCTTTTCTCTATGAGGCGACGCTGCGGAATCAGTCCGTGCACGTGTTCGAGCACCTGAGCTTTCTGGCGGCGGGCGTGCTCTTCTGGTGGCCGATCATGGTTCCGGCCGGCCGGCGCTTGGCGATGAGCGTCATTGGCAAGATCGCGTATCTCGGCTTTGCCGGCGTGCCGCCGACGATCCTCGGGCTGGCCTTCATCCTCTCGCCGGTCGTGATCTATCCGTTTTATGCCGCGGCGCCGCGGGTGACCCCACTCTCGCCACTCGACGACCAGCTGATCGCCGGCCTCGTTATGTTCGGGCTGGGCAACTTGATCTACTTCGCGGCCATCTGGATCATCTTTTTCCGGCTCGATGACAAAGAAGCGACAGCGGGCGAACGACCGGCTGTCGAGATCGAAACCCCTGTCAGAATGGGGCGATGAGCAACCGGCCGTCGGCGACCGAGGCGCTCCATACGTCCGGCTATCGGCTGACGATGCAGCGCCAGCTCGTCTGGGACACGTTGCGCCAGAGCAAAAAGCACCTCAGTGCCGAGGACATTCTGAGCCAGATCCGCAAGCAATATCCTCGCTTCAACCTGGCGACGGTCTATCGCTCATTGGAGGTGCTGGAGGAGCTCGGTCTGGTCAAGGAGACCCGGATCCGGGACCGCGCCTACTACGAGCTGGCGGAAGAAGGGATCGATCATTACCACCTGGTCTGCGACCAGTGCGGTTCGACGCTCCACATCGAAGGCGATCACATGGTGCCGGTCCTGCATCACATCTCGGACGAACATGAATTCATGGTCAGCAATGCCGATCTCGTCGTACATGGCCGCTGCGCCCGCTGCCAGGCAAAGGCGGCCAGGACCCGCTAGCCGCGCAACTGCGAAGATAGGGGTCGATGGCTGAGCCCGAGCCAACACCCGCGCGGCATTCGCATCCCCTGCACGAGCCCGACGAGGAAAAAGGGGGGATTGGCCGCCAGCTTCGCGATATTATCCTCGGCGGCCAGGACGGCCTGGTCAACGTGCTCGGCCTGGTGCTGGGGGTCGCTGCCGCGACCGCGCAGCTGCGAATCATCCTAGCGGCGGCGCTCGCCGCCACCTTCTCGGAGTCGATCGCCATGGGAGGCGTCATGTACACCTCGGTCCTGGCGGAGCGGGACTACTACCTGGCCATGCTCGCCAAAGAGCAGAAAGAAGTCGAGGAGGTGCCCGACGTCGAAATCGAGGAGGTCCGCCAGATCTTCCGCGACAAGGGCCTGCATGGCGAAGTGCTCGAGCGCGTGGTCAAGGAGATCACGAGCGACAAGAAGGTCTGGGTGGACGTCATGATGCGCGACGAGCTCCACCTCACACCAGTCAGCGGCGCGGGCGCGGTCCGCCGCGCTTTCATTACCGGCTTCTCGACACTGATCGGCTCGCTGATTCCACTGGTTCCGTTCCTCTTCGTGCCGCTGTTTGGGATCTCGGTGACCGCCGCCACCATCATGGCGATCCCGCTCTGCGCCGCGGTGCTGTTCGCGGTCGGCGCCTACAAGGCCGTGACGCTTGTTGGCGATTGGCGCATCAGCGGCCTGCAGATGCTTGTGATCGGGATGGTCTCGGCAGCGGCAGGTTACGGCATCGGTCGCCTGCTGCACGTTAGCGGCGGCTGACGGCAAGCCGTTAGCGAATCCCGTCCCAAAGCGGGCGCACATCGGCCGCTGGGTCCACCACGGCTGTTCCGCCCGCGCCGTCGAAGCGCATCACCGTCCGCTCGTCCACGTCGTAGGGCGACCATCCGGGCGCCCCACTGGTGGCGAACTCGACCCATGCGCGATGCATCACATCCGCCAGCGTCTGTGGCGGCTCGCTGCCGGCCAGGGTCATGGCGCCCGGAAGGCCGAGATTGTCGAAGACGAAACCGATCTCCAACGCGTGAGCGGCCCCGAACCGTCCGTCAAACAGGGGCGAGCGCCAGGCGAACTCATACATATGACTTGACCCGCCATTCTTCGCACGGGCCTCAGCAAGACGGATCGCCGGGATACGAAAGAACCAGTCGGTGATGAGCGCCGCGAGAAGGTCGCCGGGTGTGGCTTGCGGTCGGGCCGTGCGGTACACGGCCAACGCCCGCTCAACATCGAGTCCCATGACACGTGCCGTGGTCAGCACGCGCTCCTCGGTGACACGGTCGATCGCGCCACCGGGGACGAGGAAAAAGCGCCACTCCTCGGTGGTCGTGCCGACCATGACATCGAGGTCAGCACTTGCTCCGGCGACGATCGCTTCGATCGGCCTCGCTGGCAGGACATTGCCGTCGACGACCGGTTCGAAGATCATCCCATTGGCCGCTACCTCGCCCCACCGTGCAGGGTCTGGCCGGACGGCGAGCTCTTGCCCTAACTCGGCCTCCGCGTCAACGAGGCGAGCCAGCGGGACGGCTGCGATTGATTCCATCGTCGGCGCCACGCCGAGCTTATCGGCCAGGTTGCGTCCCACCAGCTGAGCGGTTGCTAGCGAGCTCGTGTGGTGCCCCGCTCCACTCTGAGCGATCGCTCGCTGGAACAGGCCCTTGGCACGTGGCATCGTGAGCAGCGTGGCCACGCTGAATGCGCCCGCTGACTCACCAAAGATCGTGACCCGGGACGGGTCCCCGCCGAAGGCCCGGATGTTCTCCTGTACCCACTCCAGTGCGGCGATCTGGTCGAGCAGCCCCCGGTTCGCGATGCCGTCACCGAGATAGAGAAAGCCGTCCGCTCCCAGCCGGTAGTTGATCGTGACACAGACCACACCGTCTCGAGCAAACCGGCCGCCATCGTAGGTTGGAATCGCGCCCGAGCCTCTGACAAATGCGCCGCCGGGAATCCACACCATGACTGGGAGACCGCCACGGCTCGCGTCGGGCGTCCAAAGGTTGAGGTTGAGGCAATCCTCTCCCGGGCTGCCTTGATCACCGAGGAGGCGGTCGAAGGGCGGTGCGTAGGGCGGCTGCGGTGGGACTCGCCCATACTCGAGAGCGTCGCGCACGCCGTCCCACGATTGCGGAGGCCGTGGGGGTTGGAACCGATTCGGTCCGAACGGTGGTGCCGCGTATGGAATTCCTTTGAACCCCGCCACGCCGTCAGTGACCTGGCCGCGAACCTGGCCGTGTCGGGTCGTGACAACCACATTACCGGCTGCGATGCTCATGACGGCTCCTCTTTGAGTTACGGTCCCCCGGTGGCGTAGATCGTCTGCCCGGTCACAAAGCCGGCATCGTCGCTGCAGAGGAAGCTGACGACACCGGCGATATCCTGTGGCCGGCCGATCCTCCGTAACGGCGTCCGTTCGGCTGCCGCCCGTTTCAAATCCTCGTAGTCGATCCCGGTGCGTTCGGCAACCGCCTGCGTCATCCGTGTCTCGATGAACCCGGGTGCGACGGCGTTGACATTGATGTTGAAGGGACCCAGCTCGATCGCCAGCGTCCTCGCCATGCCCTGGATGCCCGCCTTCGCCGCCGAATAATTGACCTGGCCACGGTTGCCCAGCGCGGAATTCGAGGACAGGAAGACTATCTTGCCCCGGCGCGCCGAGACCATCAGCCGTTGCGCCGCCTGGGCGCAGAGGAACGTCCCCTTAAGGTGCGTGTCGACGACCAGATCCCAGTCGGTATCCGACATCTTGTGAATCAGGTTGTCGCGAAGGACGCCGGCGCAGGTGACGAGGATGTCCAGGCTTCCGTACTCGCTTACGGCGCGGCCCACCAGCGCTTCGACGGCCGGGCGATCCGTGACGTCGCAGGGGACCGCCAGCGCCGAACCACCCTGACTTCGGATCTGCGCGGCCACCGCTTCCGCTGGCTCCCGATCGACGTCGGAGATCACAACCTTCGCGTCCTCGGCCGCGAAGCGCATGGCCGTGGCGGCGCCAATCCCTCGTCCTCCACCGGTCACCAACGCCGTCCGCCCCGCGAATCGTCCGGTCATGCCATCTGAACCTCCGCTTCGCCGAACGTGACCCGTTCGGCTCGCTGATTCTCCGTCCACACTTCGAGTTGAAGTCGCCTCCCGGCACTGCCGGTGGTTCGCTCTTTTACGCGGGCGCGACAGGTTAGGGTGTCACCAGGCCGCACCATTTCGTTAAAGCGCACGGAGAGCCGTCGGACCGATTCCGGCCCGGCCAGCCAGCACAGGTACTCGCCCAGGAACGCCATGCTCAGCATGCCGTGCGCAATGACGCCCTCGAGTCCGACGGTGCGCGCCGTCTCGTCGTCCGTGTGGATCAGGTTGTAGTCGCCGGAGGCGCCGGCATACTTGACGAGCTGCATCTTGGTAATCGGCGCCTTGCGAAGATCCGGCAGGACACTCCCGCGGTCGAGCTCTTGGTCCGATCGCGCCGCGAGCACGGGACCGATCATCGCAGAATGGCGGTGGTCGTTCCGGTGAAGACCGAGGTCCCCGACTCGTCCCGCCCTTCCATCACCAGGATCAGAAAGGTCATCTCGCCCAGACGGCCCTGACGGCGATAGACGTCGGCCACTCGGACTCGGCAGCGCACGCGGTCGCCCGCCCGCAGCGGCCGTTCATAGCGGTACTCCTGGGCGCCGTGCAGCACGCGCGCCAGGTCGTAGGACACACCGGGGATCGTCATTCGAAAGGTGGTCGGGAAGGTGGGCGGCGCAACGTCCCCGTGAAGGCATGCGGGCGTTTGGTCCTGGACCGCCTCGGCGAATTTTCGGATGGCGCCTCGCTCCACCTCGAAGAGCATCGCCTCGGACTCACGTCCGATGATGTCGCTGGTCAGGGTCGGAGGGTGATCCATGACCGGTCCAGATCCTTTACGTCGTGGCCGCCAATCAGCGCGAGTGTCAAATCGATCTCGGCCATCAGCTGGCGGATCACGCGCTCCACGCCGGCCTGCCCGCCGACGGCGAGTCCGTAGACGTAGGGCCGGCCCAACAAGACGGCGTTTGCGCCGAGAGCGAGCGCCTTGATCACGTCCGCGCCTCGGCGAATGCCCCCGTCCATCAGGACTACCGCGTTGTCCCCAAGCGCATCGCGCACCTCCACCAGCGCGTCGAGCGCCGCCACCGCCCCATCCACCTGCCGGCCCCCATGGTTGGAAACGATGACGCCTTGAAAGCCGGCATCCATTACTCGGCGGGCGTCGTCGGCCCGCAGGACTCCCTTGGCGAGCAGCGGGAGACGGGTCCGTTCCCGTAGCCACGCCAGGTCATCCCAGCGCAGGCCGAGATTGGAGAACATCCCAACCATCGCCGCCCCGGCGCCCCGCGGATCCTCTTCCGGCGAGACTGACAGTCGCGAGCGGAAAACCGGGTCGCTGGTGAACTGGGCGATCCCCTCGCCCAGGATGAACGGTAGGTAGGCGTGGCGGAGATCGCGAACGCGCCAGCCCAATTGCAGGGTATCGAGCGTCAGGACGATGGCCGCGTAGCCGGCCGCCTCCGCCCGTTGCAGCAGGCTTGCCACTACCTCTCGGTCGTTCACCCAGTAAAGCTGATACCAGCGCGGCGCGGCGCCCATCGCCTCGGCGATCGTCTCCATGGGTGTCGAGGCGGCGGTGCTGACGACCCACGGAACGCCAGTGGCCGCCGCGGCCCGGGCGACCGCGAGATCGCCGTCCGAATGGGCGGCGGAGAGGACGCCGATCGGCGCCAGCAGAAAAGGCGTAGGCGATACCGTGCCCAGCACGCTGACCCGGAGGTCGCGTTCACGGTTGCCGGCGAGCATCGCGGGACGCAAACGCCAGCGCGCGAAGGCGTCCAGGTTGGCGCGCATCGTCGACTCGCCACCCGCGCCGCCGGCGACGTAATCGAAGGGACCGGGCTCGAGGACCGCTTTCGCGCGGGATTCCCACTCATCCGGGTCGAGTGGGAGCTCATCCGCACCGCCGACGTAGATTTCGGCTTGCGTCGCCGGACCGACGGGAAACGACATCTCCCGCTGCATCGCTCAGTCGGAGGCCGGCTTGGCCGGACCGCGCCGCGCGCGGTGGGGTTCGGAACGAAGGTCGATGGTGATGTTCGTTGCGCGGCAGCTGGCCAGCAGCGCGCCTTCGTCGTCGTGGAGCTCCGACGCGGCAAACGTCACCCGTCGCGTCTTGCGCACGACCCAACCGGTCGCGCGGATGCGCCCCAGGCGGGTCGGGCGATAGAACTCCGTTCGCAGGTCGGCCGTGAGGTAGACCTCGTCCCGGTCGAGCAGGCTCCAGGTCGCGCTGCCCATGGCGCTGTCGAGGACGGCCGTCACCATGCCGCCGTGGACGATCCAGCCGTCGCCGGCCGGAAACGCGTGATCGGTGTTCGGCTCCCACTCAAGAACAGCGCGCCCGGCCTCGAGCTCCGCCCGCCGCCAGCCGAGCGCATTCCAGATCCCCGGCTCGCCTGGAGCTGGTTGTTGCCACGAGTCCATCTCGGCAAACCGCTCGCCGGGGCGAAAGCCGGTCCGGGCAGTCGTCACGACCCGGTCCGAGTCCGTTCTTGTTCGACCAGGACGCGACGCAGGATCTTCCCGGACGGGCTCTTCGGTATCTGATTCACGACCTCGAGCTGCCGGATCTTCTTGTACGGTGCCACCTGCTGGTTCACGAAGGCCATCAGCTCGTCGGGCGTGACGGCACCCTTGAGCACGACCAGCGCTTTCGGCACCTCGCCCGCCTCAGGATCGGGGCACGGGATCACGGCGGCGTCGGCCACTGCCGGGTGGGTGAGAAGGAGGCCCTCCAGTTCGGCGGGCGCGACCTGGTATCCCTTGTATTTGATCAGCTCCTTGAGCCGGTCCACGACATACAAGTAGCCGTCTACATCCACCGATCCGATGTCGCCCGTGTGAAGCCAGCCGTCCGCATCGAGCATGGCCGCGGTCGCCTCCGGATGGTTGAGGTATCCCGTCATCACCTGGGGTCCGCGGATCCACACCTCTCCTTGCTCGCCGGCTCCGAGTTCGGCCCCGCTTGCAGGATCCATCACTTTGCATTCGGTGTTGGGGATGAGGAGGCCGGCCGAGCCGCCGCGCCGCCTGGCCGGGTCGACCGGTGTCGTCGAAACCACCGGGCTCGTCTCGGTGAGCCCGTATCCCTGGGCCACGAAGCACTTCAGCCGGTCGCTGCAGGCCTGCTCGACGCTAGCGTCGAGCGGAGCGGCTCCCGAGTTGATCGACAGCAACGCGTGCAGGTCATATCGAGCGACCAGCGGGTGCTTGGCCAGCGCCAGGACGATGGGGGGAACGACATTGGCGCGCGTGATGGCGTAGTCCTGCAGCAGGCGGAGGAAGAGTTCGAGGTCGAAGCGGGGCATGGTGACGATGGTCACGCCTTGGTAGAGGCTGATATTGAGCAGCACCGTGAAGCCATAGATGTGGTAGAAGGGCAGGACCGCGATCGAGCGTTCCCCCTCGGTGGCCTGGACGACCGCGGAGGTCTGCACGATGTTCGCGACGAGGTTTCGGTGGGTGAGCATGACGCCCTTCGGCAGACCGGTCGTCCCGCTCGAGTAGGGCAGCGCCACCAGGTCTTTCCGCGGATCGATCGCCACGGCCGGGACCGCACCGTTCCCTTCGATCAAAGCTGCGAAGGGAGTGGCTCCTGCCGCCTCGCCAAAAACGAAAACCTCCTCGACCTTAGCCTGGCGCGTCGCCTCGAGCGCATGGTCGAGGAGTTCGGGGATCGTGACCAGGTACTTCGCCCTGGCATCGTTGAGCTGCAGCGCCAGCTCTCGAGGCGTCGACAATGGATTGGAGGTGGTGGCGACCCCACCCAGGGAGGCGACCGCGTGCAGCGCCACCGCGTACTCGAGAACGTTCGGGCTGTAGATGGCAAAGACGTCGCCCTTTCGGAACCCGCGTCGCGCCAGGTTGGCGGCTACCTGGCGGACTGACCTGGCCAGATCCGCGTAGCTGAGACTGCGCCCGGTGGGCCCGTCGATTAGCGCCGGCTTGTTTCCGAGCGCCGCCGCTCCGGCGAGGACGAACGCCGGCAGGGAGACGTCGGGGATGTCGACGTCGGGATACGGGCTCCGGAAGATCACGGGTGCATCGCCGTCAGGTCCATGCGCCGATTTTGGCGTGTCCTTTGAGCAGGTTGCGCGCGATCGAGCGGCGCTGGATCTCGTCGGTCCCTTCGTAGATCCGGTAGACGCGAACATCGCGCATCACGCGCTCGATCGGCATCTCCTTCGTGTACCCCATCCCGCCGTGGATCTGCATCACCCGGTCGACGACGCGCCAGATCATACCGGCGCCCGCCAGCTTCGCGACCGACGCCTCGTGGCGGGCGTCCCCACCCTGGTCGGTCTTCCAGGCGGCGTTGAGTACGAGCCACTTCACCTGCTCGATCTCGACGGCGCTGTCCGCGAGCATCCACTGGATCGCCTGGTACTCGGCGATCGGGCGGCCAAAGGCGATTCGCTGGCGCGAATAATCGAGCGCCATCTCGAGCAGCCGCTGCGCCTGGCCGACTGCCCGAGCCGGGATGATGATCCGACCCTGGCCGATCCACTTCATGGCGAGCTGGAAGCCCTTTCCGATTTCGCCAAGCACGTTCTCCTGCGGGACGCGGACCCCCTCGAAGCTGATCTCCGCCGGGCGCCAGGCTCCCATCGTCTGGATAGGCTGGCTGCTCCATCCCATCGCGCGGTCGACGAGGAAGGCCGTGACGCCTTCTTGGTGACCCTTGCTCTTGTCGGTGACCGCAAAGACGATAGCGAAGTCCGCTTCGAGACCGTTGGTGATGAAGACCTTCCGGCCGTGAAGGACCCAGTCCGAGCCGTCACGGACGGCGGGCATTCGGATGTTGGTCGCGTCCGAGCCGGTGTCGGGTTCGGTCAGCGCAAAGCAACTGGCGCGATCGCCTTCGATAACGGGGACGAGATACCGCTGTTTTTGCTCGGGGTTGGCGACATAGAGGATGTTGTCCGCGTATCCCCCATAGGAGAAGGGGATCAGCGCTTTCGACGTCTCCATGCTGATCAGCGCCGTCATCAGCATGCCGAGGTTGGCGCCCCCGTATTCTTCCGGCGTCAGCAGGCCCCAGAGCCCGGCCGCTTTCGCCTTTTGCTGAAGCCGGCGGACGTCGGCGGGCTCGAGCAAGGTCCGGCCGTCCAGTTCGGCTCGTTGTGCCGGCCCCTCGAGCGGCAACAACTCTCGAGTCACGAACTCGCGGACCGTCGCCAGGATCATTCGCTGCTCGTTGTCCAGCCCGAAGTCCATCGTTTCGTCCCTCTTACTAACTCCCCGCTTTTTCACGCCGGAGCGGAGCCCCTTCCCTAACGATCGTTCGATCGCCAATATGGACTGGACGGTATGATGCTGTCAAGGGAAGGACGGGTGAGGAACGTCGACCGGGCCACGCTGGGCGGCAATCTGCGGATCGGGCAGGTCCTCGAATCCGCCACACGCCTGTTCACGGAGAAGGGTTACGAGGCCGCCAGCGTGCGGGACCTCGCGGCCGAGTTAGAGATCCGGCCGTCGTCTCTCTATCATCACTTCCCGGGAAAGCAGCACATCCTTTTCGCGATCTGCCTGCGGATGCAGACGGACTTTAACGCCGAGGTGATGCCCGAGTTGATCGCGAATCGGCCGCCCGACGAGGCGATCGCAGCTGCCGTTCGCCGGCACGTCCTCTTCGGGCACCGGCGGAAAGGCGAGGTTGTAGTCAACATCCGCGAGCGCCGGAGCCTGCCACCGGAGCAGCTCGCCCAGGTCAACGGTCTGCGGAGGGAGTACCGCGATACGATGGCCGGCGTGATCGCGGCCGGTTGCGAGCTCGGGGTCTTTCGGGTGGAGGATCCGAAGCTTGCCGCCATGGCGATCGTCGACATGATCAACGGCCTGCCCCACTGGTTCAAACCACGCGATGAGCAGGATCTCGATCGAGTAGCTGACCTCTACGCTCGCGCCGCACTCGCTTTGCTCCGCGGCTGGAACACCACCAAGGCGAACTGAGCCGCGCCGTCTTGACTTCCCCAGTGTCGGCGCATACTGTCTGATCGAACGTTCGTTAGGGAGAGGAATGGGTGGGAGAGCATTCGGGGCCGACCCTTCAGGTCGTAGACCTCACCGTCCGGTTCGGAGGGATCCTGGCGCTGGATCAGGTCTCCCTTCGTATCGATGCGGGCGAGGTCGTCGCCATTATCGGACCGAACGGCGCCGGTAAAACGACGCTGTTCAACGCTGTATGCGGATTCGTGCGTCCAGATTCCGGCCGGATCGAATACCGTGGCGAGCCGCTGCTCGGGACGGCACCCCATCGCCTTGCACGGCTGGGCATTGCCCGCACCCTTCAGGGCCTCGGACTCTGGCCGGGCCTGACCGTTCAGGAAAATGTCGTGGCCGGGTCGAGGGAGCGTCCGGGCCTGCTTTCGTCGCTGCTCGCCCTGCCGCGCGCGGATCGGATCGAGTCCCAACTCGCCTCGAAAGCCCGGGATATCCTCGATCGGCTCGGCATCATCCGTCACGCGAGGGCCTACCCCGGAACGCTGCCGTATGGGGTGCAAAAACGGGTGATCATCGCTCGGGCGCTCATGGCGGATCCCTCGCTGCTGCTGCTGGACGAGCCCGTCAGTGGACTTTCTACCCAGGACATCGACGAGCTCGCCGAACTGATCAAGCAGCTTCGCACGCGGATGTGCGTCGCCGTCGTCGAGCATCACCTGGACTTCGTGATGGCGATTTCTGACCGCGTCATCGTGCTCAACCTGGGCCGCGTGATCGCGTCGGGGACCCCGAAGCAGATCCGGGACGATCCCCAGGTGGCGACCGCCTATCTCGGCGAGGATGTCACGACGCCGGAGGCGTCTTCCGATGCTTGAGGTCATCGACCTGACGGTCGCCTATGGTCCCGTCGTTGCGCTGCATGGTGTTTCCCTCACGGTCGCCGACGCGTCAATTACGACGGTGCTCGGGGCCAACGGGGCCGGCAAGACCACCCTCCTTCGGACGATCTCCGGTCTGACGCGACCGCGTGGCGGTTCGGTGCGCCTCGATGGTCGCGACATCACCCGCCTCGCCCCCGAGGAGATTGCGCGTCTGGGGGTCGCCCATGTGCCTCAGGGCCAGGGCGTGCTCGCCGAGCTGACCGTCGACGAGAACCTGCGGCTCGGCGGTCTCTGGCGACGCGATCCCAGGGGCCAGCGCGTCGCGCTGGCCGAGGCCTACGATCTCTTCCCCCCGCTGGCCAATCGGCGGCACGTGGCGGCTTACAGTCTTTCGGGGGGCGAACGGCAGATGCTGTCGGTCGGTCGCGCTCTGGTCGCCCGAGCACGCGTTCTCCTCCTCGATGAACCGTCACTCGGGCTAGCCCGGCTCGTCTTCGCCCAGATCATGGCTCGCATCAAGACGCTGGTCACGGAGCGCGGACTGACGGTCCTGCTGATCGAACAGAACGCAAAGGGCGCCCTATCGGTCGCCAATGAAGGCATCGTGCTCCACTTGGGGAAGGTGGTCGCCCGGGGCCGGGCCCAACAGCTCTTAAGCGAGGAGGGACTTCGACATGTCTACCTCGGGTTTTAGGCCGCAACCTGGGCATTTGTCATGAGCCGGTTTCTCGTCCTGACATTGAACGGCCTGACCCAGGGTGCGATCTACGCCGCGATGGCGCTCGCCCTGGTGATGATCTGGCGCGCCACCAAGGTCATCAACTTCGCCCAGGGCGCGATGGCGATGTTCACCACCTACCTCGCGCTGTTCGCCATCGATCACGGTGCGCCCTACTGGCTGGGCTTCATCGTGGCCCTCTTGAGCGGGTTGATTCTCGGCGCGATCGTCGAGCGCGTCATCGTTCGTCCGGTCGAATCGGCGCCTCCGCTCAATATCGTCATCCTGACGTTGGGGCTGCTGCTCTTTTTTGAAGCGCTCGCGCCGATGGCCTTCGGTGGCCAGATCCGGTCATTCCCTCCGGCTTTCTCGATTGTCGGCGTCCACCTCGGAAACTCGCAGGTCGCCTTCTCGCCGTTCGATGCCTTCACGCTGGGCAGCGTCCTGGCCGTCATGGTCCTGCTGCTGGTGCTGTTTCAAAAAACCAACCTAGGCCTGCGGATGCGCGCCTCGGCGTTCAATCCCGAAGTCTCGCGGCTTCTCGGGATCCGCGTCGGGCGGATGCTGACGCTGGGATGGGCGCTCGCCTCGCTCGTCGGGGCGCTCGCCGGCGTCCTGATTGCTCCAACCTTCCTGCTCTATCCGACCTTCATGGACCAGGTGCTGGTCTACGGTTTTACCGGGGCTGTCCTCGGCGGCCTCGATAGCGCCGTGGGGGCGGTCATCGGCGGGCTGCTGATGGGCTTTGCCCTGAGTTACGTCGGCGGCTACCTCGGCTCCGATCTCGAGACCGTCGGCGCGCTGGTCATCCTGATCGCGGTGCTGATGGTCAGGCCGCGCGGCCTCTTCTCGCTGCAGCGGCTTCGAGAGGTCTGAGGTGGTTGCCACCCAATTGCTCCTTGGCCGCGTGGTCCGCCCAACGCTTGGTCGTCACCTGCTCTTGGCGCTGGGGGCGGCCGCCGTGCTCCTGTTGCTCAGCGCACAGATCGGGGCCTATGACGACTACAACCTCACGGCGGTCGCCATCTTCGCGGTCGCCGCTGCTGGTCTTACCCTGCTGACCGGGCTGAACGGGCAGCTGTCGCTGGGCCACGGAGCCTTGATGGCCGTAGGGGCGTACACCGCCTCGTTGCTGCTCAAGGATCACCAGTTACCGGTCGTCGTGGTGCTACTGATCGCGGTGCTAACCACAGGGATCATTGGCATCGTTTTCGGCTATGCCGCGGCCCGTCTGCGGGGTCCCTACCTCGCTGGCGCAACGCTGACGCTCGCGGTGGCCCTCCCGCAGGTGGCGACGCGCTACAAGAATGTCTTCGGCGGCGACTCAGGTCTGACCGTCCCGCCCTCGGTGCCCCCCGCCTGGCTGGGCGCCGACTTTCCGCCGGAGCGCTGGCTGGCCTGGATCGCGCTCGCCGCTGCGCTGGTGACCATGGTTTTGTTGGCCAACCTGCTGCGCAGCTCCGTCGGCCGCACATTCATCGCGGTGCGCGACCATGAAGCAGCCGCGGCACTGGCAGGGATCGATGTCGCGCGTACGCAAGTGCTGGCTTTCGTGATCAGCGCGGCGTGTGCGGGCCTAGCGGGCGCCCTCTTCGGCTACTGGTCGGGGGTGACGGCGCCGGCCGGATTCGGCCTCGGCCTTTCCCTGCAGCTGGTCACCGCGATCGTCATCGGCGGGTTGGGCAGCCTTGCCGGCGCCGTGTGGGGCTCACTCGTACTGGTCTTCGTACCGGCGCTGACCAGTGGCATGGCGAGCACGATGAACGTTCCGAGCTCCATCGCCAACAATCTGCCGCTGGCCATTTATGGCGCCATCCTTGTGATTGCGATGCTTGTGGCGCCGCACGGCATCCAGGGCGCGCTATCGAGAATTCTCGCAATCGTCCGCGCTCGCTGGGGACACACGCCGGCGGGTGGAAAGAAGGGGGTGGTGGATTGGGACGATCCCACACCAGATACGTAGTCGCCGACACCGCGCGACCCGCATAAGGAAAGGAGGTTCGATTGAAAAGTGTGATCAACGGCAGCGCCTTAAGGATGAGAGGGATCGCGATCATTTCTCTCGTGGGGTTGCTCGCGGCCTGCGGCACCAGCAGCGCCACTGACAACTCGGGCACCAATACCGCGTCCGCGCCCGGCATCACGGCGACGGACATCACGATTGGAAGCACCCAACCACTGACCGGACCGGCGGCGCCGGGCTATTCGGAGATTGCCCCCGCCTCAAACGCCTACTTTGTGTACCTGAACCAGCATGGCGGCGTCTTCGGGCGCAAGATCCTGTACCAGTACCTCGATGATGGCTACAATCCGACCAACACCGCCAGCGCGACGCGCAAGTTGATCCTGGAGACCAAGGTCTTCGGCATGTTCAGCGCCCTCGGCACGCCCACCCACCTGGCGGTCGTCGACTACATCAACACCGAAAAGGTGCCCGATCTCTTCGTATCCAGCGGTTGCAACTGCTGGAACAATGTCTCGAAGTATCCGAACACTTTCGGCTGGCAGCCGGACTACACCATCGAGGGCAAGGTCCTCGGCCAGTACATCAAGCAGAATCTCAGCGGCAAGAAGGTCGGGTATTTCTTCCAGAACGACGAGTTTGGTCTCGATGGCGTCAAGGGTCTCGATGATCAGCTCGGTTCCTCGTCAATCGCCAGTCGTCAGAACTATGTCCCGACCAATACCAACGTCGGGCCGCAGATCGCAGCGCTGCAAGCGTCCGGCGCGCAGGTCGTCGTCTCCTTTTCGATTCCGGCCTTCACCGCGCTGGCGCTGCTGTCGGCGGCAAAGCTCGGCTACCATCCGATCTGGGTGGTGAGCAATGTTGGCTCCGACGTCACCACCTTGACAGGCCTGCTGACGGCGTTCTCGAAGGGCGCGGTCGGGGGGCAGTTGCTTGGTGGCATGGTTACCGATGCCTACCTGCCGCTGGTCGGCGACAGCTCGAATCCATGGATCAAATTGTTCAAGGGCATCCACGACCAGATCATTCCAGGGCTGCCGTGGGATGGCAATGTCCTGTACGGCATGGCACAGGCTTACACCCTGGCGCAGGCCTTCAAGGCGGCGGGCCGTAACCCGACCAGAGCCAGCTTCGTGAAGACGCTCGAGTCGACCAAGCTGAGCAACGGGCCGGGGCTCGCGCCCCTCGGGTTTTCGTCCGACAACCATCTCGGTTACCTGGGGGTCCAGGTCGCCACGATCGCGGCGGACGGTACCGAGACCACGACGGGTCCCGTCTATACGTCCTCGGACACAGGCCCGATCACCCAGTACAGCGGATCGGCATCGACTCCTCCGACAAACGGAATTCCATAAGGGCAACGTCGCAGAAGAGGGCCGCCGGCGTCGGCGGCCCTTACCGCTCCTCCAGGATCCGACCGCGCAGGCGCCGCATGCCCCGCAGCCAGCGGTCGTAGTCGGAAGCCTTGCGCAGGAAGAACTCGCCCACCTCGGGGTGCGGAAGGATGAGAAAGCGCTCGTCACGGATGGCCTCGACGACGGCACTGGCCACCTGTTCCGGGTCGAGCGCGCCCGCTGCCAGGAAGTTACGCTCGCCGGCTTGCGCCAGCATCGCGGTCCGCACCCCCAACGGGCAGAGGGCCGAGACCCGGATGCCCTGGTCGTGGTAGGCGATCGCCAGCCACTCGAAGAAGGAGAGGCCGGCCGCCTTGGTCACGCCGTAGGGCGCCGCCAGGACGTGGTTGAGCAGACCGGCCGCCGAGATGGTGCCCACGATGTAGCCGTCGCGGCGCTCCAGCATCCTCGGAAGCAGAGCGCGCGCCGCGTAGACGTGCGCCATGACGTGCACATCCCAACTCCGTTGCCAGGCCTGATCGGAGGCCTCGGGCCCACCGCCAAAGGCGATGCCAGCGTTGGAGCAGTAGATATCGATCCGGCCAAATGCCTCCAGGGTTCCCCGAACGAGATGCGCAACCTCCGACTCCACCGTGAGATCGGCGCGCACGGCAGTGCCGCCGATCTCCGCGGCGACGGTCTCCGCGGCCTGTTGGTCGATGTCGGACACGACTACCTTATCGGCCCCTTCGGCGGCGAAGCGCCGGCAGAGCGCGCCGCCGATGCCGCCCCCGCCTCCGGTCACGACCACGACGCGATTCCGAATTTCCACGGCTAACCGAGCACGCCGACGCCCTGGTCGATGAATCCCAGGATGGTGTCCGTTCGCTGTTCGTAGCTCGGGTCGGGCCGCTTGCCGCGGCGGTGCAGCATCAGGTTGTAGCCGAAGATCGCCGCGTACTTGTAGTAGGTCAAGGCCCTGTACCATCGATAGTCGTCCGGGTCGGCGCCGTACATCTCCCCGACGGCATCGGCCGGGACGTGCGAGAGGCTGATGCAACACAGGTCGAGGAGAGGCTGGCCAAGCTGCGCAATCTCCCAGTCGACGACAGCCGCCACCCGTCCGCTCTCGAAGAGCATGTTGCCGAAGTGGTAGTCGCCGTGGACCAGGACCGGCGGCCTGGGACGCGGTAACCGCTCGACCAGCAGCTGGGCGAGCCGGGGTGCGCGTCCAGTGAGCTCGGAGGGGGCACGGTCCATCAGCCACGTCCAGCGCGAGACCTCGCCCTCGAGCGGCATTGGTTCTTCATCGCCAATACCGGTGTTCTCGCGGGGCACGGCCTGGAACCGGCGCAGCACATCCACGGCCGAGGATGCCAGTTGGAGGGGATTGCAGCCGGCGTCGATCGCCTGCTCGACCCGGTCCGCCTTGATCGCCTCCATCAGGACGAAAGGCCTTCCGTCGACGACCGAGTCCTGCGACGTTGCAACGATCGCCGGGACCGGAAGACCCTGCGCGGACAGCGCCGCCATGATCCTTGCCTGACGCGGAATATCCGCTGGGCCGGCGATCCGGGCACCCGGCGGAGGAAGGCGAAGGACCCCGCGACGCCCCTCGAGCTCGACCCAGTAGGTGAAGCCGGAGTGACCCTCGGGGATGGCGCGAACCGTGCGCACCGGCTGCTTGATTTGTGCGGCAAGGTCGTTGCGAATCCGCTCCTCAGCGTCGGTCATGACACCGGTACCAGGTGGGCGGTGTCGCAAAGAGAACCCGCCATGCGACGGTTGCCCTTGACCCGGACCACGCTGATGCTCGTGAAATCGGGGAAGAGCCGCAGCGTTCCGGGGGCGAGCCCAAGGACGTCGCAGAGGTAGGTCAGGATCGCGATCCCGTGCGACACCATCACGATGCGGCCCCCGGGGTGCGCGGCCACGGCCACGTCGACGGCGGCCTGCATCCGACGGATCACGGCATCGTGGCTCTCCTGGAGTTCGACCTTGCCGCCGGGATAGGCGGCTTGGACCTCGGTCAACCTGGGGTCGGTCGTGACCTGATCGGTGAGAGCGGTGGCCGTCTGCTGCGCGCGGCGGAGCGGACTAGCGTAGACGGCGCGGATCTCGACCGATTTCAGGCGTTGGGCCAAACGTTTCGCTTGCTGGTGCCCCAGCGGGCTCAGCGCTGGATCCGACACAAGCTCGCGTTGGTCGTAGACGTCCGCGTGCCGAACGAGCCAGATTTCCGTGACGCCCTCGACGCCGATCAAGTACGCCCGCTTGAGCGAACGGATCGCCGCGACGACGTCGTCAGTACTTGCCAAGCTCGAGCCGGCCGAGCTGGTTGAGATGTACCTCGTCGGGCCCGTCGACGATCCTGACCGTGCGCGCGTAGGCATATGCGTGCGCGAGCGGAAAATCGTCGGAGACGCCGGCCGCCCCATGCGCCTGGATCGCCCAATCGAGAACCGTGCAGAGCATGTTCGGCGCCGCCACCTTGATCATGGCAATCTCGGCCCGCGCCACCTTGTTGCCGGCGGTGTCCATCTTGTACGCCGCATTCAGGGTGAGTAGGCGGGCCTCGTCGATCAAGATGCGCGCCTGGGCGATTCGCTCGAGCCACACCGATTGCTGGACGAGAGGCGTGCCAAACGCCACTCGGCTCGCCAGCCGCTTACACATGAGTTCGAGGGCCACCTCCGCCACCCCGATCAGTCGCATGCAATGGTGAATTCGGCCGGGGCCGAGGCGAGCCTGGGCGATCTCGAAGCCGCGCCCTTCGCCAAGCAGGATGTTGGCGGCCGGCACCCGGACATCAACGAAGTCAAGCTCGGCGTGGCCGTGGGGTGCGTCATCGAAACCGAACACGGGCAACGGCCGCAATATCTTGACGCCGGGCGTGTCGCGGGGCACGAGGACCATTGATTGCTGCCGATGACGATCTGGGTTCTCCGGGTCCGTCTTGCCCATGAAAATGAAGAGCTGGCAGCGAGGGTCCATCGCCCCCGACGTCCACCACTTCCGGCCATTGATGACGACGTCGTCGCCCTCGCGAACGATGCGGCTCTTGATGTTCGTCGCGTCGGAGGAGGCGACATCGGGCTCCGTCATCGCGAAACCGGAACGAATCTCTCCATTCAGAAGCGGACGCAGCCATCGATCTTTCTGCTCCGGGGTGCCGAAGCGGTCGAGGATCTCCATGTTCCCGGTATCCGGGGCCGAGCAATTGAAGACTTCGGGAGCCCAGGGGACGCGGCCCATGATTTCGCAGAGCGGGGCGTACTCCAGGTTGGTGAGCCCGGCGCCAAGGTCCGACTCGGGAAGGAAAAGGTTCCACAGCCCCGCCTTCCGGGCCTTGGACTTCAGTTCGTCGACGACTGCAGGCGGGCTCCAGTGATCGCCGGTCATCGCCTGGTCTCGATACGTTGGCTCGTTTGGATAGATGAAGTCCGCCATGAAATCCTCGAGCTTATTCTGAAGCGCTTTCACCTTCGGCGAGTGGTCGAAGTCCATCCCAACGGATAGTATCTGGCAATGCCGGATTTCGACCTGACCGATCGCGTGGCGATCGTGACAGGCGGAAGCCGTGGCATTGGCGAGGCCACCGCCGGTGCGCTGGCGGACCAGGGGGCCAGGGTCGTCATTTCCAGCAGGAAGCTCGAAGGCCTCCAGTCGGCCGCGGATCGGATCAATGCGCGCCACGCTGGAGCCGTCACGCCGATCGTCGCTCACGTGGGTCGTGCCGAGGATTCGCAGCGCCTCGTCACCAAGGTGATGGAGCGCTTCGGGCGCATCGACATCCTGGTGAACAACGCCGGGACCAATCCGCACTTTGGCCCGGTCCTCGACGTCGAGCTCAGCGCCTGGGACAAGACCTTCGAGGTCAACCTGCGGGGACCGTTGGTGCTCACCAAATTGGTTGTCGATGCCTGGATGCGGGTACACGGAGGCGCCATCGTCAACGTGGCCAGCATCGCGGGGCTGCGGCCCGAGTTTGGGCTTGGTCCCTACGGCGTGACCAAGGCTGCGCTCATCATGCTGAGCCGGCAGCTGGCCACCGAGCTTGGGCCCCACGGCATCCGCGTCAACGCCGTCGCCCCCAGCATCGTCAAGACGGAATTCGCCGCGGCCCTCTGGGGTAACGACGAGATCGCTCGGCGTGCGCTCGAGCGCAATCCGCTCGGCCGTTTCGCGACCGCCGACGAAGTGGCGTCTACCATTGCGTTCCTGGTCTCGGACGCGGCGTCATACATCAACGGTGAAGTGCTTCCGATCGATGGCGGCGAATGACGCGGCCATGATTCGCGCTGCCGTCCTGACGTCGGTCGGCTCGCCGCTGGCGATCGAGGAGATCGAGCTTCCGCCACCCGCGACGGGCGAGGTGCACGTCCGTCTGGCCGCCGCTGGGGTCTGTCACTCCGACCTCTCGCTCGCGAACGGCACGCTTCCCCAGGCGGTTCCGGCCGTCCTCGGCCACGAAGCCGCAGGCACCGTCATGACGGTGGGGCCCGGAGTGACCAAGGTGCAGCCGGGCGCCAAGGTGCTGTTGAACTGGTCGCCCTCCTGCGGACGCTGCTGGTTCTGCATCCGTGGGGAACCCTATCTCTGTGAACAGACGCCGAAAGCCTGGCGGCGGCGGTACGCGCGACGGGCGGACGGGACCGCGCTCTACGCCGGGCTGGGCATCGCAGCCTTTGGCGAAGAGACGATAGTGCCCAGCTCGGCGGTGCTCGCGTTGCCGGCCAACGTCGACTTGGAAAAGGCGGCACTCCTAGGCTGTGCCATGCTCACCGGCGTCGGTGCGGTCACCAATTCGGCTCGCGTCCAACCGGGCGAATCGGTCGTAGTCTTCGGCATCGGAGGGGTCGGTCTGTCGGTCCTCCAGGGGGCGCGCCTCGTTGGTGCGGAGGTGGTGATCGGCGTGGACATCGCGGCGGATAAGGAACGGCTAGCCCGCATGAACGGCGCAACGGACTTCATGCTTGGCGGCGACCAGGTGGTGCAACGGATTTGGGAGCGCACCGGTGGCAGGGGCGCCGACCACGCCTTCGAGTGTGCCGGCAGCGCCGCGACGATTCTTCAGGCGTGGTCATCCACACGCCGAGGAGGTCGGACCACGGTTATCGGCATTGGCGCGAAGGATGAGAAG
>DATNMN010000161.1:0-3096 GCA_035602295.1 Candidatus Dormiibacterota bacterium
TGGCCGGGCCGGCCCCAGTTCGATAACCCATTGTTCGATGACCTTTGCGAGCTGGCCGATCGTCTGGTGGTCGACACTGACGAGGGCTTCGACGATGGGGACCTGACCCGCCTTCTCGGGGTGGCCCGCCGGCCGAAGGCACGGGCGTCCATCGGCGACCTCAACTGGCTGCGGCTGATCGCCTGGCGGCACGTCGCCGCGCAGTTCTTCGACATGCCGGGCATGCTCGAACGCCTGGGCCACATCCGGGGGGTGTCCATCCTTCACGGCAGCGATGGGTCGACGGCGCAGGCGCGATTGCTGGGGGGCTGGGTCCGCAGCCGGATGGCAACCGTCGGCATCGAGGTGCCGCTGGAATTCCGACCGGATGATTCGCTCGAGCACGGTGTCCGTCAATTCCTCATCTATACCGGCGGCGATGAGGGCCCCGCTCGTTTCAGCATGAACCGGCATCGAGGAGGCCGGCTCTCGACGCAGATCCGGCTTGGTGATCAGGACCTTGCTGAGCGAACCGTCCGTTTGGAGTCGCGTGCAACCGAGGAACTGCTGGGGATCGAGCTGACCCTGCCGGGCAATGACGTGCTCTTCGAGAAGGCGCTGGCGGCCGCGCTCCAGTAACGTGGTCGCCGCGCTCACCCCGCTGGTGGTCCCCGGACCAGCCGAGCTCGCCGAGGCCGCCGCGTCATGGACCGCCGAGCGCATCATCGGCGCCGTGGCCGCGCGCGGCGCCTGCTACCTGGCCCTGGCCGGCGGCGGGACGCCCCGGGGTTGCTACGAGCGGCTCGCCCAGCCGCCGCACCGCGATGCCCTTCCCTGGCCGTCGGTCTTCGTCTACTGGTCGGACGAGCGGCAGGTGCCACTCGATGATCCGGCCAGCAACTATGCGATGGCGAAGGCGGCGCTGCTCGACCACGTCCCGATCCCACCGGGGCAGGTGTTTCCACTGATCGGGGATCCGACCAAGGTCCTGCGTCGGATTCCCGCGGACGATCGCGGGTGGCCTCGCTTCGACATCATCCATCTGGGGCTGGGGGAGGACGGGCACACCGCCTCACTGTTCCCGGGTAGCTCCGCGCTTCTGGAGGCGCAGGCGCTCGTCGCGCACGTGCACAACGCGCCAAAGCCTCCGCCGGAGCGGCTGACCCTGACCTTGCCGGTGATCAATGCGGCCCGGGCCGTGCTCGTCATGGTGCAGGGAGCTTCGAAAAAGGACGCCTTGGCCCGGGTGCTCCGGCGCGATCCGGCGCTGCCGGCCAGTCACGTGGCACCTGCCAACGGCGAGCTTCAGTTCCTCGTCGACCGCGCCGCGATGGGCAGCTGAAGACCCCCTCCCCCCTTGCGGGGGAGGGCGGGGTGGGGGGTTTCTTATCGTCGACTTACTCCCGCGCTATCACTTAACTTGTGACTTGACACGCCCAACCCTGAGTGACATTCTTGTAACGCAGAGACTAATAAAGGACTACGTCAGGGCAGGGAAGGCATCATGGCGATCGCGGGGGCAAATCGGTCAGCCGTCGGCCACGGGCATCGGGTCGAGCGGCGTAGGCGCCGCAGGATCGCACGGTCGACCGCGGTATGGCTGGCGGGCGCGGCAGCCTGGAGCGTGCTCTTCCTCGGCCTGGGCTGGCTGGTCGCGGCCGGCTTCTACGGCTTGCTGGCGAACCCATGACGCCCCACTACGGGCGGCGCCGCCGCTACCGGCACGCCAACTACCACCTGCAGGAGTGGCGCCGGCGTCGCCGTCGCGCGCTGCAGCGCAACCTGATCGTCGGCTTCCTCGTCATCATCACCCTGCCGCTGGTGACCGTCCCGGCGCTCGCCGCCCAGACGGTCGGCGATCTGCCTGCCGTCAACGGGCTCTCCTCGAGTGGACTGCCCCAGGACATGCTGATCTACGATCGCAATGGCAACCTCCTCGCGGACGTTGGCGACCAGGGAGACCATCGCATCGTCGTCCCCCTCAGCTACATCTCGCCGAACCTCATCAACGCCACGATCGCGGTCGAAGACCACAGCTTCTACTCGAATAACGGCGTCGACCTCGGCGCCGTGATCCGCGCCGCGCTGGCCGACTACTCGCATCACGGCATCAAGCAGGGTGGCAGCACCATCAGTCAGCAGCTCGTCAAGCAGCTCTTCATCGGGCCCCACCCGGACAACTCGCTCCAGCGCAAGGCCAAAGAAGCGGCGCTCGCCCTCGAGTTGAATCGTCGCTACAGCAAGAGTCAGATCCTGGAGATGTATCTCAACACGATCTTCTACGGCAGTCAGACCTATGGCATCGAGGCGGCCGCGCGCAGCTACTTCCAGACCAGCGCTCACGACCTGAACCTGGCCCAGGCCAGCATGCTCGCCGGCTTGCCGCAAGCGCCGACCCAGTACAACCCGCTCATCAACCTGGCAGCCGCGAAGAAGCGTCAGCACGACGTCCTGACGGCCATGGTCGACAACCACTACATCACCCAGAAGGACGCGGACGCGGCATACGCGGTCAAGCTGGATATTCATCCGCCCATCAATCACTTCGAGGCGCCCTACTTCGTCGACTACGTGTTGAAGACGCTGCGGACGCAGTACAAGATCCTGCCCGGCGATCGGCGTGGCTATCGTGTCTACACCTCGCTCGATCTCAACCTGCAGCACCTCGCCGAGCAGGTCGTGCGGGACCAGATCGCACAAAAGGGCAACTACTACAACTTCCACGATGCCGCGCTGGTCAGCATGGATCCGAAGACGGGAGAGATCCTCGCGATGGTCGGCGGCGCCGACTACAACCGGCCGGGTGGCTGGATCAACATGGCGGACACCCCGCGGCAGCCCGGGTCAACCTTCAAGATCTACACGTACACGGCAGCCATCGCGAGCCGGAAGTTCAACATGATCACGCCCATCCTGGACGCCCCGCTGGTCTTTCCGACCTGGGGCGGCACCAGCGGCTTCGAGCCCTACATCCCACTCAACTATGACCTCAGGTACCACGGTGTCCTCCCGCTGAAGATGGCGATGGGCAACTCGATGAACATCCCGGCGATCAAGACCGAGCTCCGAGTCGGGATCCCGAACGTGCTCGACATGGCCCGCCGCATGGGCGTCACC
>DATNMN010000162.1:0-2851 GCA_035602295.1 Candidatus Dormiibacterota bacterium
TTGCTCGGCCCCGATGGGGACCTGCTGGCCTGGGGCGAGGCGGACGCGACCATGCGGATCCAGCCCCGTGCCGTCTTTCCCTCATGACGCAAGTCAGCTTCGGCTTCCCACCGGCGGGGTTCCTGGGCCCCAGTCACCTGACGATGGGCACCTTTGACGGTGTGCATCGGGGCCATCAGGCGTTGCTCAAGCCCTTGGATGCCGGCGCTCGTCAGGCGGGCGCCGCCAGCGTAGTGGTCACCTTCGAGCCGCATCCGCGATGCGTGCTGGACCCCGAAAATTGCCCCGCGAACCTCACGACGCTCGAGGAGAAAACCTGGCTGCTCGATCAACTCGGACTCGACCACCTGGTCGTGATCCCTTTTACGCCCCAGATCGCCGCCCTGAGTCCCGCGGCGTTCATGCAGCGGCTCTTGCGCGGCATCCAGGTGCGGCGCATCGTGATTGGAGAGAATCACCGGTTCGGACACCGACAGCGCGGGGATCCGGCGTTCTTGCGCCGGCTTGGCACCCGGCACGACTTCACCGTTGAGGTCGCCCCGACCCTGGCCCGCGGTAAAGCGCCGATCAGCAGCTCGCGGATCCGGCGCCTGGTCCTGCTCGGCCAGGTTCGGGCTGCGGCCCAATTGCTCGGTCGCGACTATGTCATCCGCTCCACCGTGGAGCACGGGCTCAAGCGAGGGCGCGAACTCGGCTTCCCAACGGCCAACCTGCGGATCAGCCCGAACAAACTCTTGCCGGCCACCGGCATCTACGCCGTCCGCGTCGACGTCGACGACCGGACCTATGCCGGAGCGCTGAGCGTCGGGTTCCGTCCGACCTTTGGCAGCAATAGTCTCACGGTCGAGGTCTTCATCCTCGATTTCGATAGCGACCTCTATGACAAGCTCCTGACCGTGTGGTTCGTGCAGCGGCTGCGCGCCGAAAAGCGGTTCGCCTCAGTATCGGCGCTGCAGCAACAGATGTCGCGCGACGTTGCCGCCGCCAGGCGCATCCTTGGCATCGACCCGGCCGTCGACCGCCCGTGAGCGAGCAGCAGCCACCCCTCATCATCGTCAACCCGGCGGCCGGCGGCGGTCGGGCCCGCGGTTTCTGGCAACACTGTGCGGACGCGTGCGCCGGGGTGGCCTTCGAGGTGGTCGAGACGAAACGGCGGGGCGATGCCGCCAACTACGCCGCCGAGGCGGGTGATCGTCTGGTGATCGCGGTCGGCGGTGACGGCACGGCCCACGAGGTTGTGAACGGGCTCCTTCGGCGACCGAGCAGCAGCCCGCCTCGGGTCGGATTCCTGCAACGTGGAACGGGAGCCGACCTGCGACGCACGCTGGTGAGCCCGCGGCGGGCGGAGGACGTGGCCGCGTGGCTTCAGACCGATCGCTGGCGCCGCATCGACGTGGGGCGTGTCGGAACCTCAACCGGCCGCCGCTATTTCATCAACGTGGCGGACGCGGGCATCGGCGCTGAAGTCGTCCGGCGGGCCGCTCGCGGACCCGCGGTCATCGGTGGAACGGTCAACTTTCTTGGCGGCGCCGTGGTCAGCCTGCTGACGCATCGAAACGCGCTGGTCCGGCTTCGCCTGGACGACGGGCCGGTCCTCACCCGCCGCATTCGCACAGTGGCCATCGCCAATGGTGCCTACCTCGGCGGTGGGATGTGGATCGCACCCAAGGCTCAACCCGATGATGGCCTCTTCGACGTCGTCACCATCGGTGACGTCAGCCGCACGCTCGGCATCCGCAGCCTCCCAATGCTGTACCGAGGCACGCACGGACGGTTAGATCAGGTGGAGTTCGGCCGGGCTCGCCGGGTCGAGATCGACAGTGAGCAGCCGATCGGCGTCGAGGCCGATGGCGAACTCGTTGGGAACACGCCGGCCGTATTCGAGATCGTCCCCGGTGCCCTCGAGGTTATCGATTGGAACCCATCGGGTATACTCTCGGGTGACCGAGCGCGAGTGTCCGACTAGCCAACGGCACTCGGGCAAGTGAATTAGGAGGTACAGCGACTGGCAACAACGACCAAGGCGAGCGTCATCGAGACCAATCGCCTCAGTGAGAAGGACACCGGATCATCCGAGGTCCAGATCGCAATCTTCAGCGAACGGATCAATCACCTCACCGACCATCTGAAAACGCACGCCCACGACCACAATTCGCGGCGCGGGCTCCTCCAACTGGTCGGCAAGCGGCGCCGCCTCCTGAACTACCTGCAGCGGACCGACGTCGAACGCTACCGGGCGGTTATCGCCAAGCTCGGGCTCCGGAGGTGATGGCCTAGAGCCATTCCCATTGCCTGGGCGGCACCGCCAAGCGCAGGGTTAGAGATTGGTGCGCGGAGAAAGGGTTCCTTTTCTTCGGACCCCAACCCCTAACCCGCCAACGACGATCCGCCTGGGCTGATTTGCTAATCAGTATTTGGCCGCCTAGTGCGGCCCAGGAGGAATCGTGAACCAAACACAACTCGAAATCGGCGGACGGACCCTGAAGGTCGAAACGGGTCACGTCGCTCAGCAAGCATCCGGCGCGGTCACCGTCCGGATGGGCGACACCATGCTGCTGGTCACCGCAACGATGGCGGCGACGCCCCGGGAAGGCATCGACTTTTTCCCGCTCACCTGTGACTACGAAGAGAAGCTCTACGCCGCCGGCAAGATCCCGGGCGGCTTCATCCGGCGTGAAGGCCGACCCAGCGAGCAGGCGGTCCTCAACAGCCGTCTGATCGACCGGCCGATCCGGCCGCTCTTCCCCAAAGACTTCCGCAACGACGTCCAGATCGTGGCGACCGTACTTTCTGTTGACCAGGACGCCGATCCGGCGACCATGGCCATCAACGGCGCGTCGCTGGCGCTGTC
>DATNMN010000163.1:0-15260 GCA_035602295.1 Candidatus Dormiibacterota bacterium
TTTGTACCTTTGCTCTGTCACGCTTATCTCCCTCATGCGCGGGAGTGTCAGGTATCAGCCGGGACACCTGTAAAGCATCAGCCGAAACACTGACAAGCATCAGCCGGGACGCTTTTGTCGTGCTTCAGCCGAATCAGCACAAAAACGATTGGTGCCCCCGGAGGGAATCGAACCCCCGACCTTGACGTTAGGACCGTCCTGCTCTATCCCCTGAGCTACGAGGGCGACACACGAAGTCTATTTAGAGGAGCGCCCTGCGCGCGCCCGGCGCCCCTGAGCTACGAGAGCGCTGCAAGAAGTCTATTTAGAGGGACGCCCGGCGCGCCGAGCGGCTGGGCTGGTGAAATCCTTCGCCCGGGCGTAACTTCTCAGCGCCTTCCCAGGTTCCTCACAGTGAGGACTGAGAGGGTAGGCTCAACCTGATGACCATGGAAAGCACGAAACTGGCCGACGCCCGAATCCGGGCTCGCGACAGGGCCCTGTCCCTGCTCAACAACATCACCGCCTACGTCGCCTTCGCCGCCGTCGCCGGCGTGGGCATCTTCGGCACGGTCAGCGCCCTCACCATCCCCGGCGTGTCCGCCTCATCGTCGACCGGGGCGACGGCGAGCTCTACGACTTCCACCTCGTCAGACTCGAGCTCATCCAGCTCGACCTCGAGCGGACTCACGTCATCCACCGGATCCGTCAGCGCCTCATCGAGCACACCCGTCGCCGTATCCGGCGGCTCCTAGCCGCCACCGTCCGTGAGCGACATCGTCCTCTGGTACACCACCAGGGGCGCCGGCGCGGTCTCGATGATCCTGCTCAGCGCGGTCGTCATCCTTGGCGTGCTGTCGTCTCTTCGCTTTCAAGGCGCTGGATGGCCGCGGTTTCTTACCCCGGCCCTGCACCGCAACCTGGCGCTCATGACGTTGGTTTTCCTCGCTCTGCATATCGTCACCGCGGTGGTCGATCCATTCACCCACCTGGGCTGGCTGACGGCGGTGGTTCCGTTCTCGTCCTACTACCGGACGTTCTGGCTCGGACTCGGCACGATCGCATTCGAGCTGTTGGCCGCGATCGTGGTGACCAGCCTGCTCCGCGGATTGATCGGGCAGGCCGCCTGGCGCGCCATCCACTGGCTCGCCTACGCGTCGTGGCCGGTCGCCGTGCTCCACGGGTTCGGCACGGGTACGGACGCGCTGTCCGGCTGGTTCATGGTGGTGTCGATCCTGTGCATCGGGTCGGTCGCGATGGCCATCGTCTACCGGATCCTGCGGCCGTCAACTGATCCCCTGACTTCGGCACGGAGCGAGTTCCGCTCCGGCGTCTCGAGGAAAACAGACCAGTGAGCGGGCTTCGACTGCTGGCGGGCCCCGACCTCAGGTCTGGGGCGGAGTCCCTGGCCGATCACACTCGAAGATTGGGAGCGCCGACGCTTGGTGGTCGCCCGCTCACCGAGACATTGGTTCGCAGCGGCGTCGGCGGCAGAGGCGGCGCCTCTTTCCCGGTCGGCATCAAATGGCGCGCTGTGGCCGCCGCCGCATCCAAAGGGCCCGCGGTTGTGATCGTCAATGGCGCCGAGGGCGAACCACAGAGCCACAAGGACCGCCTGCTGATGGCGACCCGTCCGCACCTCATCCTCGACGGCGCCTTCCTCGCCGCCCGCACGCTTCGCGCGGCTCAGGTCGTCATCTATGTCGGCGAGGAGCACAAGACCGCATGGGCCGCGATGGCGCGAGCCCTCAAAGAGCGACCGGAGGCCGAACGTCGCATCACGCGCATGGCCGGCGCGCCCAATCGATATGTCGCCGGCGAATCGAGCGCCGCGGTGCATCTCGTCGACGCTGGAGTGGCAACGCCCACGACCACTCCCCCATATCCCCGCGAGCGAGGCGTGGCCGCCGCCCCGACGCTCGTTCAGAACGTCGAGACCCTGGCGCACATCGCCCTGATCGCCCGGTACGGCGACGCCTGGTATCGCTCGGTGGGCCGCCGCGGCGCGGCCGGTACGTTGCTGCTCACGATCGCCGGCGGCGTCAAGAGTCCTGGCGTGCTCGAGGTGGAAGCGGGCACGACGATCGAAGAAGCGGTCGCCGCCGCGGGTGGAGTCTCGGAGCCGGCAGCAGCCGTACTCCTGGGCGGTTATTTCGGCGTCTGGGTCCCGGCGGCGCAGGCCTGGGAGCTCCCGCTCGACGGAGAGACCCTGCGAAGCCGCGGCATGACTCTCGGCTGCGGCGTGATAGGAGTGCAGCCCGCCGGCAGGTGCGGCGTTTGCGACACCGCGCGCATCATGCGTTACCTCGCCGAGGAGAGCTCGGCGCAGTGTGGACCCTGCTTCTTCGGGCTGCGCGCGCTGTCGGACGCATGCAGCCGGATCGCCGAGCGGGGCACCAACCGCGATGACATCGCTCGCCTGAAGAAGTGGGCGGTGGACGTGTCGGGCCGAGGCTCGTGCAAGCACCCGGACGGGGCGGTGATGTTTCTCCGCTCCGCGCTGTCCACTTTCTCGGACCAGTTCGCCTCCCACCCGGCGCACTGGAGGCAGCAGCCTGCATGAAGGCGAGCATCCACCTGACGATCGACCGCACCAAATGCGACGGCCACGGCCTGTGCGCCGAGCTGCTGCCGGAGCTCATCCGCCTCGACGACTGGGGCTATCCGATCATCACGCCCGGCCCGATCCCCGAGCGCCTCGGGCGGATCGCGCAACGCGCCGTCGACACCTGCCCAGTCCTGGCCTTGGCTCTGCGCCGCACGGCGGTATCCAGATGAGCATCACCCTGCTCGGCATGGTCGACGATCGCGCCCTCGGCACCTCGATGCGGCTGGTCGTCACGCGCCCTAGGCAGCTGGCGGCCGCCAAGAACGCCGCCGATCGGGTGATCAAGGAGATCGATGAGGCCGCGAGCAGGTTCCGCGCCGACAGCGAGCTGAGCCGTGTCAACCGCGAGCCTGGCCGGCAGATAAACATCAGTCCCCTGCTGGCCCAGGCGCTCGCCGCCGGCTTGCGCGGCGCACGCGTGACGCACGGAGCGGTCGACCCGACGGTGGGCTCGGCGGTCAAGCTAGCCGGCTACGACCGAGACTTCGATTCGATCCTGGCCGACGGCCCGCCCATCCTCCTGTCGGTGAGCAAGGTTCCAGGCTGGCAGGCCATCGAGTTCGACGAGGCCGCGCGCACGGTGCGGATCCCGCCTGGCGTCGAGATCGACCTCGGCGCCACGGCCAAAGCCCTGGCGGCAGACCTCGCAGCCGCGGCCGCGCACAAAGCCATGGGCGCGGGAGGAGTGCTTGTGAGCCTCGGCGGTGACATAGCCGTCGCAGGCGACCCGCCGCCGGAAGGATGGGCGGTGCAGACGAGCGAGGACAGCAACGCTCGCATCGACGATGACGAGGAGACCATCAGCATCCAGTCCGGCGGAATCGCGACGTCGAGCACGACGGTCCGCCGCTGGACACGAGGCGGCGTCGTTTTGCATCACATCATCGACCCGGCGACTGGGCTGCCGGCCGCCGGTCCGTGGCGAACGGCCAGCGTCGTCGCGGGCACATGCGTCGACGCCAACATCGCGGCGACCGCAGCCATCGTGATGGGCGAGCCAGCCATCGATTGGCTGACCGCCAATGGACTGCCGGCCCGCCTGGTCGATCGCGACGGGAACGTGCATCGGGTTTCCGGCTGGCCGGCGCCGGCGCGCCAATCGAACTCATAGGCCCGCCCCAGCAATTTCTCAGCAAACTCACAGGGTTCCCAGGCAGGATTGGCAGCGTGAGCACCAACGGGAGCCGCCAGCAGGGCCAGGCGGCCGGCGGAGCACGCGTCCTGGTCGTCGACGACGAACCGAACATCACCGAGCTCCTGGGGATGGCGCTGCGCTACGAAGGCTTCACAGTCCAGACGGCCGCGACCGGCCGCGCGGCCCTCGCCGCAGTGACCCAGTTCTCTCCCGCGCTAGTGATCCTCGATGTGATGCTGCCCGACATCGACGGTATGGAGGTGCTCAAGCGCCTCAATGCCGGCGGCCACAAGGTGCCGATCATCTTCCTGA
Organism: Candidatus Dormiibacterota bacterium; assembly: GCA_035602295.1. Lineage (GTDB taxonomy): Bacteria > Chloroflexota > Dormibacteria > CF-121 > CF-121 > CF-13. The sequence goes on from DATNMN010000163.1 coordinate 4,035, forward strand.
CCGCGAAGGACGCCACCGAGGACAAGGTGCACGGCTTGACCATCGGTGGCGACGACTACGTCACCAAGCCTTTCAGTATCGAGGAGCTGATGGCGCGAGTGCGGGTCGTCCTGAGGCGGCATGGAGGCGGGGCCGAGAGCGGGAAGCTCAACCTGGCCGACCTCGAGCTGGATGACGAAGCGCATGAGGTGCGCCGCGGCCCCCACGTCATCGAGCTGACCACGACCGAGTATCGCCTGCTTCGCTACCTGCTGATCAACTCCGGCCGCGTGCTCACCCGCACGCAGATCCTCGACCACGTGTGGCACTACGACTTCGGCGGCGACGCCAGCGTGCTCGAGACCTACATCAGCTACCTGCGCCGCAAGGTGGACCGTTTCAAGCCGCCCTTGATCCAGACGGTGCGCGGCGTCGGTTACGTCCTCCGCGCCCCTCGTAGTTAAACCGTGACGCAGTCATTGCGGGGCCGGCTCCTGATCGGGGTCATCTCGCTTGTCGTCATCGGGCTTCTGATCGTGGATGTCGCGACCTACACGTCGCTGCAACGATTCCTCACGGGCCGCGTCGATGACCAACTCCTCGGTTCGCACAACACTGCAATCAGCGTGCTTGGTGGTCCGAGCCAAGGCCCTGGATCACAACCAGGCAGTGGACTACCCGAGGACACGATCGTCGAGCTGGTATCGCCCACCGGCACGATCTTGCTCGCCAAGAGGCTTCAGTTCGGACAGTCGACATCGAAGGCCATACCCACGCTTCCGACTACTCTGCCGTCCGCGAAGGAAACGAACCCCTTTCTGTCCACACTTGCGGGAACGGGCGGCGTGGCGCAGTACCGCGCAGCCATATGGCAGGAGGATCTGTTCCACGGCGACACCGTGGTCCTCGCGATTCCGCTCACTGACGTCTCGTCGACTCTCAGCCAGCTGTTGCAGCTGGAGCTGTTGATCAGCCTCGGAGTGGTGGCAGCGATGGCGATCCTCGCCCTGCTCATCATTCGCATCGGACTCCGACCGCTGGCGAGGATGGGCATGGTCGCCCAAGACATCGCCGCCGGCGACCTGAGCCGCCGGGTTGAACCAGCCAATGGCAAGACGGAGATCGGGCGGCTTGGCCTTGCGCTCAACGGGATGCTGAACCAGATCGAAACCGCCTTCGCCGAACGCACGGCGTCCAACCGCCGCCTGCGGCGCTTCGTGGCCGATGCGTCACACGAGCTGCGGACGCCGCTCACGTCCATCCGAGGCTATTCGGAGATGCTGCGCCGCGGCGCGGCCGAATCGCCGACGGATGCCGAGCTGGCGCGGCGGCGGATCGAAGAAGAGGCGATCCGCATGACCGGCCTCGTCGATGACATGCTCGTCCTCGCGCGCGTCGACCAGGGCCGGCCGCTGGATCAGGAGCCGGTCGACCTGCAGGCCATCGCCACCGATGCGGCGGCCGACGCTCGCGCCGTCGCCCCGCAGCGCGACATCAACCTCACCTCCTCCGGGCGAGTGGTCGTGAACGGCGACGACACCCGCCTCCGCCAGGTCGTCGGCAACCTCGTCCGCAACGCCCTTGTGCACACCCCGCCTCAGACGCCCATCGACATCAGCCTCTCGACCGAGGACAGCGTGGCCAGGCTGTCGGTCGCCGACCACGGGCCGGGACTTGCCGCCGACGACCTGGATCGGATCTTCGAGCCCTTCTACCGCGCCGACCCCAGCCGCAGCCGCGACAGCGGCGGCGCGGGCCTGGGGCTGTCGATCGTCAGCGCGGTCGTGACCGCGCACGGAGGGCACGTGAAGGTGCACGAAACCGATGGCGGCGGAGCGACGTTCGAGGTGGAGTTGCCGCTGGCCGGCACCTAGACGAAAGGAGCGGCCCAGCCCCACCCCGAGGCCGGGCCGCGAGTGATCAGATCTCCTTAACCGACCGCGTTCTCCACAGCTTCTGCGAGCAGGTCACGCCCGAGCGGCGTCGGGTGCACGTCGCAGGTGCCATCCGGAAGCGGGATCAACAGTCCTGCCGCGCAACTGCTGCCACCGGCCGCGAGCGCCGGACCCTTGAAGGCGTCGAAACCGCTGGCCACCTTGCCCCCGAATGCATGGGTCGCGGCGATGATCGGGGCATTGAGCGACTGGGTCCCCGCGGCCGACACCGCGTCATAGCTCAGCGAGTAGTAGGTCACCGTAACCAGAGTGCCGTGATAGTGCGCGACGTTACGGATCTCGCCGTAGATGATTCGAAGGTTGGCCTCGATACCAGCCAGCACGGCGCCAATACATGCATTCGTTGTGCATCCCGCCTTGAAGACGTCGTTGGCCCCGATGTCCATCGTGATCAGCCGGACATCGTGGTGAGCCTTCAGGTATGCGATGGCGTAGTCAAGCTGCGACGTCGTGTACCCAACGTGGAGCGGGAAGAAGTGCCGGTAACCGAGGCACTTGTAGTCCGCCCCGTTCGTAAGCGAGATGAAGCCGCCGGTGGTCTCGCCCGGACACGAGGCATTTACGTCCTTCATGTCCAGGCTCTTGGCTGCGATCTCCGGGTAACCGACGAACACATTCGGGTTCCCGGCGAGGCCGGCGTTCACGAGGAGGGGGCTGTACCCAAATGCCACCGAGTCCCCAAGTGCAAGGTACGTTCCTCCGTCCTGATGGTTCCCACCTTGGCCGTCCGCCTGGGCCGGCACCGCTCCAAGCAGCAAAAGAAACGCGGTTGATAGCAGTGCAAGCAGTCGGACCCTCATCCCCTACCTCCCCAAACCTCGGCCGGAGGCATAGCCGGCCGCGTGAGCAGAGTCTAAGCACGGCCGGGCGGCCGCGCCACTATGAATTCGGACGGCCGGGTCAGGCCGGCCTGAAGGCGATGACATCCCCTCGTGAGTCGCCGACCAGGACCATGTCGCCGCTCATCGCGGGCCCGCTGAAGACGGCCGAGTGCAGGTCGTGTGACCAGAGGACGGTGCCGTCCCGGCTCGAGAGCGCAACCAGGCCCCCGGAATTCGGGTCGCCAAAGACGTCGCCGGTTCCGAACACCAGGACGCCGTTGCCGATCGCGGGCGCGGAGTAGACAGGCAAGCCGGCCTGGTTGGTCCACAGGGTCTTGCCGCTCGCGGCATCGAGCGCGAACATCCCGAACGGATCGCCGGCAGAAGGGACGTAGAAGTCTTTCCCGTCGTACGCAGGCGATGCGAGGAGTCCGTGAACGGCGCTGCCGTTGACGAGGTCCCGCGACCACACCACCGAACCGGTCGCAGCGGCAAGCACTTTGAAAACGCCCGCGTTGCTTCCGACGGCGACCACCTCGCGGCCGCCGGCCTGGAGCACGATCGGGGTGGCGCCGAGGTCGACGTCGCGACCCGCGTCCGAGTGGAAGCTCGTCATCCACAGGCGCCGGCCGGTGGCGGCGTCGAACGCCAGCACCCCGTCGTCGGGGTTGCCCACCCCGATGTATCCGTGCCCGGCCGCATCGATGGCGGGCGTCGACCAGATACCATCGCCCGCCAGGCAGCCTGCGCCCGCGCTCACAAGCGCGCACAGTTCCCACACTTGGCTCCCGGTGGCGAGATCGAACGCGACGACCCCGCCCTCCTCGAGCGGCTTGTCGCCGTATTGCGAGCCGACGCCGGCCAGGACGAGCCGCCCATAGACGGTAGGCGACGACCAGATCGCGGGCTGTACTCCTGGCGCCTTTGCATCCCAGAGCTTGCCGCCCCCGTTCAGGTCGATCGCGTAGACGTGACCGTTCAAGCTCCCGACGATGACGCGCCCGCCATCGATGGTGGGCGACCCCGAGATGGCGCCAAGGCCGTCGACCTGCCAGATCCTGGTCCCCGAGCCGGCCCGATATGCGGCGACCACACCTCCCGCACTCGCGGCGACCACAACTCCGCCGGCGACGGCAGGAGTACCGCTCACCCCGCCGCTCATCTCCACCTGCCACGCCGGCTTCAGATGCCTGGCGGCCTCGACTCCGAGCGATGCCTCGGCGGGATGGCCGTCGCGCGTCAGGTCGCCGCGGTACATGGGCCAATCTCCGCCCGCATTCGGCGACGGCGATGGCGACGAGACCAGCCCCCGGTCGCATGCGGTGAGGAGCACGACCAGTAGGGCGGCGCCGGCCGCCAGGCGGAGTCTAATTGCCGCCGAACACGGCCGGCGACGCCGCCGGCGCCGATTCGCCGGCTCCCACCCATCGATGGAACATCGCCAGCGGACGTGGAGCCCACCAATTGGCGCGGCCGAGGAGTCGCATCACTGAAGGCACGATGAGGATCCGGACGATCGTGGCGTCGATGGCGATCGCGATGGCGAGGCCGACGCCGATGGCCTTGATGATCACGACATCGGCATTGCCGAACGCGAGGAACACGGCGACCATGATCAAGGCAGCGCCGGTGATAAGGCGGCCGCTCTTCTCCAGGCCCAGCGCCACTCCGGCCTGGTTGTCGCCGGTCCGCCTGTATTCCTCCTGGATCCGGCTGATCAAAAGCACCTCATAGTCCATCGACATGCCGAAGACGATGCTGAAGAGGATGACCGGGATGCTGGGATCGATCGACTGCGCAGTGAAGTGCAGCAGGCCGCTGAGGTGGCCCTGCTGAAAAACCCACACCAGGGCGCCGAACGAGGCCGAGATCGAAAACAGGTTGGTGAGTACGGCCTTCAAGGGCAGCACCACCGAGCCGGTGAGCAGGAAGAGGACGACATAGGTGATCAGGATCACCGTCGCGACCGCGACCGGCGTCCGCTGCAGGATGAAGTTCACGATGTCGAGGTCGTACGCCGTGCCGCCGGTGGCGAGCACCTGTCCGTCCGGAACCTGCGCGGCGCGCACCGCGTTCACGATCGCCCGCGCATCGTCGCTCGTGTATTGCTTGTTGGTCGTGATGTAGAGCACCGTCAGGTGCTGTCCAGTTGAGCTGGTCAGGGCCTGTTGCATCGGCGCCGGCAGCTGCGTAGCCGGTCCCGAGTACAGACGCTGATAGTCCGCCCTGCTGAGACTGGATTCGAGGTTGACGATGCTCGACACCGCGAGCACGTTCGGCATGGCGGCGAATTGCCGGCTCAGGTCGTAGATGGCGCCGACGTGGTCGGCTGTCAGCGGGCTGCCGTTCGGGTAATAGACGACGGCGGTGATCGTGGTCTGGTCCTGCCCAGGGAAGTCGCGGACAAGCGTGTCATAGCCCTCGCGGGCCGGGTTTCCTGGTGGCAGTTGGTCGACGTCGCCATTGGCGAGGCGCAGCTGCAGGAACGGCGTCCCCGCAATCAGTAGAACGACGAGGGCGGGGACGAGGACGACGACTGGCCGTCGCATCACCCACACCGCCATTGCGTGCCAGATGCCCGAACCTGACGGCCCGCGTCTCCCGAGGAACGGCAGCCGCTTCTTCAACCACGCCGGCCACCAATCCACGCGAGCTCCGAGCACCGAGAGGACTGCGGGCAGGAATGTGAGGCCATAAAAGACTGCGATCGCGACCACGATCGTGCCTGCGGCGCCCATCGAGGCCAGGAAGGTGCCCTGGAAAAAGAGCATTGCTGAAAGCCCGACGGCAACGGTGATGCCAGAAAACGTGATCGCGCGTCCCGCGGTTGACATGGCGATTGCGATGGCATCCTCGCGACTCGCGCCTGCAGCGAGCTCGTCGCGGAAGCGGTTGACGATGAAGAGCGAATAGTCGATGGCGACAGCTAGGCCGATCAGCGTGATGATGTTGATCGCGTATTGCGACACGTCGGTGAACCGCGCCAAAAGGAATGTGCCGGCGAGACCGCCAAGGATCGCTAGGACGCCGACCCCCAACGGTAGGAGGGCGGCTACTGCCGACGCAAAGATGATCACGAGCATGATCAGCGTGATCGGGAGCGCCAGATACTCGGCGCGCTGTAGGTCCGACTCCAACGTCTTGTTGAAGGCGAGGTTGATCGGAACATTCCCGGTTGCGACCATGCTCAGCGCACCGGGATGGATCTCGGCGACAAGCGAATTGATGTACCCCTGCGCTGTGATGCTGTCGTCTTTGAGGTTCACGAAAACGAGAGCCTCGTGCTGGTTGCGGGAGATGTAGCTGGACTGAGCCGCGGGCGGCACCGAGTAAGGCGTGTTCACTGAGGTGACGCGTGGGTCGGTCGCCAGCGGCGCCAGCGCCTGCTCAACGGCCGATTGGAACGCCGGATCGGTGACGTTGAGCGTGGGACTGCTGAAGATGAGAATGAAGCCAGATCCGATGGCCGCCTTCTGCGGGTGAATCTCGCCGCTGATCAGTTTCTGGGTCTGGCCGGCCGCCAGGTCGGCACCAAACCCGCCATTTCCCGCCAGCGTGCCGCCGGTGAGGACGCCGGCGATGGAGAGTCCGAGGAGCAGCGCTGAGACGACCAGCGTGGCCCACCTGAATCTGTAGACGAATCGACCCCAGCGTCCGAACACGGCCACCAAAGATACAGTCCGAAGTAACACATTCCGACGACGGACCGGCGTCGTTACTGCGCTATTTCAGCTTCCATTGAATGCTCGCCAGCAGGGGCTTCGCCTCGTTCGTGAATGCGCTCATCCTCGACTGCAGAGTGAAGAGGATGACGCCGTAGCCGATGCTGCCGCTGGAGTTGGCGCCGGCCCACAGGCTGAACTCGCCGGGAAAGCTCTGGCCGCCTGACGTGGCGGTGAAGCAGAGCTGCCACCAGATCCCGGCGACACCGCCGACGGACCCACTCGTGGTGGTGGTACCCGGGCACGCCCGCGTGTCGGGGAACTTGGCCGTGAGCTGCTTGTCGATTTCGTCCTTGATCTGCTGTGGGGTCTGCGGTGGATTGTCGATGCCGCTGCTGACCACGACCGAGCCGTCGCCGGCCGGATTGGTCACGGTGATGGTCGGGTCACTCTTGGACGCCACCCAACCCGGTGGCACTGTGACCGACACGGCAGAAGTCGAGCCGGCGCCCTGAGTGGAAGGAGTGGATGACGTGATCGGGCTTGGCGAGCCGGCGGGCGACGGGCTGGGCAAGACACTCGAGCTCGTCTGATTGTTTCTCGCGTTGAGAAACGCGAGCGCAGTGCCGCAGCCGGCCATGATCACCACCAGGCCGACGACGGCGCTGATGATCAGTACCCAGGGCGTGCGGTGGACCGGCGGCTGAAAAACGCCGGGGGCGGGCGCGTAGTACGGACTTTGATAGGTGGGCGGCGGCAGGTCCGGCGGCGGGCCCATCATCACGCCCGGCGGTCCGGGCGGGGGTCCGACCGGTGGCGGTCCGACTGGCGGCGGTCCGACCGGTGGTGGTCCGACTGGCGGTGGTCCGACTGGCGGCGGTCCGATAGGGGGCCTTGGCGCGACCGCAGCGAGCGGTGTTCCGCACGCCTGGCAGAACGAATTGCCGTCGGGGTTCAGCGTGCCGCATCGCGCGCAGGTCAGCGCCATCTATTTCTTCGCCTGGGAGTCCGGGGCCGTGGGCTCGGCCCGGGGCTTGCGGCTCCGCCGCACCGAACCTGGGACTGCGCTGAGCGCCATGCCGCAGTTCGGACAGAAACCTGACGCGACGATGTGCATGTGGCAGTTGGGGCAGACCGTCTCCGCGAACCCCATGTGCGCCGCCTCCTCGAGCAGCGAGTAATGCAGCAGGTAGCGGATGTAGATCAGCAGCGCACCGACCACGGTCGCCTGCCAGATGAGGATGAACAGCGGATTGGTCGCCGCGTCTTTCATCGCCGCGGTGCCGCCGGAAAAAGCGATGTGGGCGAGCACGGCCACTGCCACGCCTCCCAGCTCGCGGCCTCCGAGCCGCCCCCGCCGGAACCGCCAGATGGTCGCGACGATCATCCCGGTCGCGCTGCCTTGTAGAAGAGGTTGGAACACGGCAAGCGTCGCCAGGTCGAAGATCCAGTTGCCGGGCGCCACATGCGCGGGGAGGCTCGCCAGCGTGGTCGAGAATCCGATCAGCGTCTCGGCGAGGCTGAAGCCCAGGCCGGCCGCCACCCCGAACACGAGCCCGTCGACCGTCTCCGGGAAATCGGCGCGATTGGGCAGGAAGAACGCCGGGATCGGCTTGAGGGCCTCCTGGATCAGCGGCATCACCAGCCCGAGGATCAGCACCGAGCCGATGCCGACGCCCGCTCCGGTCAATGGGTTCGGCGCGTACTGGAACGGGTTGTAGATCAGCCGCTCGAAGAGCGTGACCACGATGCCGACGACGACCCCGCCGCCGATGGTGAAGCCGAGCACCAACGCAGGCTCGTCGCGATAAACCTGGGCCTCATAGAGATAGATCAGGTAAAGGACGGGAACCAGGAAGGCCGAAACCAGGATCGCTGCGGTGATCAGGCCCGCCACATAAAGGATGAGGACGCCTGCAAGGCCCGCGATGAAGGCCCAGCGAAACTCGTGGATCTTGTTGTGGCCCAGGTGCGGGAAAAGTGTGGTGAAGACCGCCGGACTCGCTACGTGCTCCCCCGGGTGGGCGGCGTATCGGTGCTCACGCGACTTCGCATTGCCGGATTCTTTGGTCGTGCCCTGGTGCGCTCCGCATCGCGTGCAGAAAACTCCGTCGGGAACTTCCTGGGCGCAATGGTCGCACCGCACGGTCGGTAAGGATAGGCGGCGCCGCCCGCTTTTATGCCGCGGTTAGGTAGTCGTCCCAGCCTCGGCCGGCACCGCCGGCACCCAGCCCCGGATGAAGTGGCAGGAATAGTGGCCCTGGTGCTTGTCGAAGTAGCGCTGGTGGTACTCCTCGGCCTTCCAGAAGTGGGTGGCCGGGACGATCTCGGTCACGATCGGCTTCTTGAAGTACTGCTGCGCCTGGGCCGCCGACCGGCGCGCCGCCGCCTCCTGTTCCGGGTTGTGGAAGAAGATGGCCGAGCGGTACTGATGGCCGTGGTCAGGCCCCTGGTAGTTGAGCGTGGTGGGGTCGTGCATGTTCCAGAACGCGTTCAGCAGCTCGTCGTACGTGACCTTGCTCGGGTCGTAGGTGACCTCAACCGCTTCCGCATGTCCGGTCCGGCCTGAGCAAACCTGCTCGTAGGTCGGGTTGTCGCGTGAACCGCCGGCGTAACCCGACACGGCATCGATGACGCCCGGAATCTCGTTGAAGAGGTGCTCGACGCCCCAGAAACATCCGCCTGCGAAAGTTGCCTTTTCCATCACACCCAGCATACCCAGGGGTGGCTTGGTTCATTCCACCGCGCTCGTCTCAGGCATGCTTGGCGGCCAATGTTCCCTCTCCCCGTCGGGGAGAGGGTCAGAGGGGTGCGCCGGGAGCTGGCATCGCCAGGCCCGGCGCCTGTTAGGGGGGAGTTCCCCCCTTAGAGGAGAGGGGCGTGAGCTGGTTTAGATGATCGAGCCCGAGGCCGAGAAACGCCGCCAATGGTGGCAGCTCGCGACCCTCGACATCACCCCTTTTCGGCGCCACCGCGACTTCCGGCTGCTGTTCATTGGGCGGCTGGTCTCGTTTTTCGGCAGCATGATCACTTTCGTCGCGGTCCCGTACCAGGTCTACCAGCTGTCTCACAGCACGCTGCTCGTCGGCGCGCTCGGGCTGGTCGAGCTGGCGGCGCTGCTCGTCTTCGCGATGCTGGGCGGGGCGCTGGCAGACGCTGCCGATCGCAGGACCATGGTCCTCTTGAGCGAGGCAGGCCTGATGGCCGGCAGCGTGCTGATGGCCGCCAACTCGCTCCTCCCCCACCCCACCCTGTGGCTGATCTTCGGCGTCGCGCTGCTCTGGGGCGCGCTGGACGCGATGCAGCGTCCCTCGCTCGATGCCCTGCTGCCCCGCCTGGTCGAGCGCAGCGAACTGCCCGCGGCCGCAGCTTTGATGAGCCTGCGCGGGACGGTCGGAATGATCGCCGGGCCCGCGCTCGGAGGCGTTCTGATCACCGTCATCGGGCTGCCTGCGACCTACATGGTGGACGTGGCGACCTTTGTCGTCGGCCTCGTCTGCCTGTTTCTGATGAAGGCGATGCCGCCGCCGGTCGACGCTGAACGTCCGAGCGTGCGAAGAGTGCTCGAAGGCATCCGCTATGCGCGCAGCCGACCGGAGCTGATCGGGACGTATGTCGTCGACATCGTCGCCATGACGTTCGGAATGCCGATGGCCTTGTTCCCGGCCATCGCCCAGGGGTTGGGTGGGCCTGGCGTGCTGGGCCTTCTGTACGCCGCGCCGGCGGTCGGCTCGTTTGTGTTCTTCGCCACCAGCGGTTGGGCCCGGCATATCCACCGCCATGGGATGGGGGTGATCGTCGCCGCGACGCTGTGGGGGCTGGCGATCATCGGCTTCGGGCTCGCGCCCAGCCTGGTGGTGGCCCTGTTCTTCCTCGCCCTGGCGGGTGCGGCCGACGCCATGAGCGGCCTCTACCGCCAGCTCATCTGGACCCAAACGATCCCGGACTCGCTGCGCGGGCGTTTGGCGTCGATCGAGCTGTTGAGCTTCTCGATCGGTCCGACGCTGGGCAACTTCGAAGCCGGCGTGGTGGCCTCGATCTTCAATGTGCGCGCGTCCGTTCTGTCTGGAGGCATCCTGACCGTGGTCGGCTGCGTGCTCTGCGCGGTCGCGCTGCCCGCGTTTCGGCAGTACGACGAACGGGTTTGGCGCGCCAGACAGACGGTCTAGCGCCCGAACGCTACGATCAGCAATCGCAATCCGCGCCGGATCGACCTCGATCGGGCGTCATGCATGTGAGGCCATGAGCACAGAGCAGGAATTGGTGGCATTGGGCGTGGTGACGGTGCTTCTCGCCTTGTGGGCAGCGATCTTCGCGACCCGAGCCGACATGGCCGCGCGCCACGCGAGCGCCGAGGCGAAGCGGCGTTGGGACGACAGCACCCGCCCCACTCCCCATTTCACGTTCACGTCGGCGCCATCGCCTGGGCAGCCGATCGAGCTCGACGTCGAAAACCTCGGCGGGGCCTTGGTCGCCGGCGCGGTGATCGTCCAGCACGGCGACGACCTCTTCGCGGGCGAGCTGTCCTTGCCTGAGAAAGCGCCCGCGCGCCGGATCGTTCTACCCCCCGTCTTGAAGGCCTGGCAGAGATCCGGCCAGCCGCGCTGCCTACTGCTCGCCGGCCGCGATGTCAGCGGCCGCACGTGGGACTTTGTCGATGACACCAAGGTCATCAAAGACCCGCGCCGGTGGCTCGCCGGTCAGCTGCGCGAGCTGCGCCTCCAGGGCGTGGTCGACTTTCCGGGGCTCACGGGCGGTAAGTCGTAGCCGGAGCATCCCCTCTCCCCGAAGGGGAGAGGGTTAGGGAGA
>DATNMN010000164.1:0-2423 GCA_035602295.1 Candidatus Dormiibacterota bacterium
GGTGACGATGTATCCGTCGGAACGAACGATGAACCCGGACCCGATGCCGTGCTGATCCGGCTGGATGATGTCCGGCGAGGTAATCGTCGTCTTGATCTCGACAACCGCTTTTCCAGACTGGGCGGCGACGCTGATCACGGCCGATTCCTCGGTCAGGTTGTTCGTGATCGGTGCCAGCGGTGCCACCACGGCGGTGCCGGAGGGGGTCACCTTGATCAGCCGCGTGGCCAGCAGGATGGTCGCGGCCGAGCCCACCAGCCCACCGAGAACCGCGGCGATCAAGACAAGCGCGAGGATGCCCGTCCGGCGGCGCGGCTGCGCGGGCTTCTCGACCGGCACGGGCGATAGGGGCGCCGGTTCGGGCGTGGGTGGGAAGAATTGAGGTTCGCTCGCCATCGAACTCAGCCCAATTCTACGCTCGACTGTTTCAGCGACCCGGCAGCGGAAGCCACGTAAGGACCAACTGCTCGGTCCGGCGGAATCCTGCCTCCTCGTAGAGGCGCACCGCCTGTGGATTGTTCTCGCGAGTCCAGACAGCAGCAAACGTGACGTTTCGCTGACGAAACAGTTCCACGGCGTGGCGAAGGAGGCGGCCGCCAATCCCCTGAGACCGGAAGGCGGCATCGACGTAGACTTCGGCGACCTCGCCCTCCAGACCGGTGCCCGGATTGAAGAGCACGCACCAGCAGAGCCCCACGACCTTTCCCGCCACCCGCGCCGCCAGGATGATGTTCTCGCCGCTGAACCGAGGGCCCGGGGCGGTGGCGATGTCGTGCTCGATCTGCTCCTCGCTGAGCTGGGGATGGTCGTAATGCCGTTGCTCGTCGAGCATGAGCTCGCGCAGCAGCGGGCGAATCAACTCATGTTCGGCTGGATCGAGAATGGCGATCGAGATGTCGGTCGCTGCCGGCCGGTCTATGTCTTCCCGCCCGCGGGCGCGGCATCGAGCACGCCGCGGATCGCCTGGACGGCGCCCAGCAGGGCCGCGGTCTCCACGGGCACGACGATCTTGGTATTCTCGCTGGCCGCGAACTTGGACAGCGTGTCGAGTTGCAGGATTGAAACGAGCGTCGGATCCGGGGCGGCTGCTTTGATCGCTTGATAGACGGTGGCGATCGCTTGGGCCCGACCCTCCGCCTCGAGGATGGTCGCCTGCCGCAGACCTTCGGCACGCAGGATGGCCGACTGCTTGTCGCCTTCGGCGGTCTTGATCTGTCCCTGCTTCTGGCCGTCCGCAATGTTGATCTGCGATTGCTGCTGACCTTCCGACTTCAGGATGAAGGCGCGCTTTTCCTGGTCCGCCGTCTTCTGGAGCGCCATGGCGTTGAGGATCGCCTGGGGCGGCGTGATGTCGACGATCTCGATGCGGTTGATCCGGATGCCCCACTTGTCGGTCACCGATTCCATCTGGGCCTGCAGTTGGGCATTGATCCGCTCCCGCTGACTGAGCGCATCGTCCAGGGTCATCCCACCGAAGATCGCGCGCAAGGTTGTGCGCGACAGCTGGTCGATCGCCACGAAGTAATTGCTGACGCTAAAGAGTGCCAGCTTGGGGTCCACGACCTGGCTGAAGATCGTGGCATTCACGCTGACGGTGACGTTGTCGCGCGTGATCACGTCCTGCTTGTCGCCGGTGCGAGGGGTCTCTCGAATGTCAACCGTGACCATCGAGTCGACCAGCGGGACGAGAAATGTCACGCCCGGCTGCCGTACCGAATGGAATTCGCCGAGTCGCTTGACGATGCCCACGTAACCCTGCTGGATGATGTTGACGGTGCGGGCAATGATGACGAAGGCGAGCAGGACAAGAACGGCGCCGACGATTAGCGGTGCTGACATCTCTCCACCTCTTCTTAGACGGACGGCATTGACGGGGACGACGTCGCACGGACGATCAGGACCGTGCTGCGGATGGCGGTCACGATCACGGGCGTCGTAGCGGGCAGAGGGCTGCCATCCTCAGTCAGGGCAGGCCAGCTCTCACCGGCGATCTTCACATGCCCCGGCTGCCCCACTCCAAGAATGGGCTCGAGTAGGAGCGCCTGTTGACCGACCATGCTGTCGGCGCCGGACCGGAGGGCACGCCGGCCGATATGTAGGCGCTCCACGAAGAAGGGACGGGCCGCGAAGATCCCGACGACTCCGATGACACCCAGGACGATGGCCTGCACCCAGAGATCGAACCCGAGAAGGCTCACGAGGGCGGCGGCCAGCGCGCCAACGGTGATGAAAACAGCGAAGAACGCGACCGTCATCACTTCGGCGACGGCAAAGGCGATGGCGACGATGATCCAGAACCAGAACGCCGTCATCCGCGGCCATTCTAGGCCTACGGAAGGTGGTCAGGCGGCTTCGGCCTGCAACCGCCCGCGCGCTCGGCGTTCGACGGCCACCGGCATGATGCCGGCGCCCTGAATGACCTC
>DATNMN010000165.1:0-13163 GCA_035602295.1 Candidatus Dormiibacterota bacterium
CGCGTCCCGGGCCGCCTCTGCCACCGCGGCCGCGAGCGGCCCTTATATCTATTGGGCGAACTGGGGCGCCGGACGTGGGACCACGATCGGCCGCGCCAATCTCGACGGTACGGCGGTGAACCCGAGTTTTATCACCGGCGCCAGCACCCCCTGCGATGTTGCGATTAACCAGTCGTATATCTACTGGGGAAACAATGGTACGAATTCGATTGGGCGCGCCAACCTCGATGGCACGGCGGTAAACCAAACGTTTATCAGCAGTACCGGCTCGCCGTGTCCTCTCACCATTGACCGCTCTCATATCTATTGGGGGAATTGGCAGGCTCCCTTCTCCATTGGCCGAGCCAATCTGGACGGCACTGGGGTGAATGAGAATTTCATCACCGGCATCACTGATTTCGCCGATGTCGTGGTAAACGAGACCTACATCTATTGGACCAGCCACGATTCCTTGTCGATCGGGCGCGCGAACCTCGATGGAAGGGGCGTCAACCAGACATTCATCAAGACGGAAGCAACTCCAGATGGGATGGCAATTGACGGCTCGCACATGTATTGGACTGGCATCGACCGGGGCACAATCGGGCGGGCCAATCTTGACGGCACCGGGTTGAACCAGACCTTCATCACCGGCGCGAATGGGCCGACTGGGATTAAAGTCGATACCGCCCATATTTACTGGTCCCAGGCGGGTCCACCAAACGGACCCGCGGGGACCACCATCGGGCGAGCGAACATTGACGGCACCGGGGTAAACCAGCGCTTCATCACCCGGGCATTTATTCCAGCTGGCCTTGCCATTCAACAACCCTAAGCAGTTTGCTGGTCGCTCTTCAGGCGTTCGGTGTAGGCTCGTCTCGGGAACGACAACAACTCGATTGAGGGGGGGCTTCAATGGCGACGGTGATCCGACCTCAGATCTCTCTCGCCTCGTGCTACTGGGCCACCTTACCGAGGAAGCCCGGCTGCGGTCGCTGATTTTCGAACATCGCTTGGGTGCGTCGGCTAACCGGTTTCTTTAGTCCGCCGGTGTGTCAAGCGTATTTGAGAAGGACCGGTGGTATTTGCGCCCCCGAGTCCGCTCGGGGTCGCCAGACATTGCAGCTATAACAACTCTTAGCGTTGTTGTATCAACTAGGCAGTGCCGGCGCCCCGACACGCTCTTAGCAGTGAAACACTGACCAGCAGATGTCGTTCCGCAACCGCTGGTCGTCGAGTACGAGCTCGCGGATCGCCTCCGGGAGCTGGTCGCGCTGCCACCGGCACTCGAGTCGCCCTGGGCTGTCGCCCTCTCCTCCCGGCGCGGCGGAACGCGCGGCCTTGATCGCATAGGCGGCCGCACCGAGCTCGTGTGCCGCGACGTGTGCGACGACCGCCGCCTGGCCGGCGGCGTACGCGGCATGGCGTAGCGCCCCACCCAGATCTCTGGCCGCGGCCATTGCATGGCCTCCTGCCGAGCGTGCCTCGGTCATGGTGACCTCGCCACGCGCCCAGGCCCGCCCGAGTTCGATCGCGCGACGCGGTCGCGGGTCCTCAGGCCGAGCCGACTCGAAGAGGTCCAGGACGTGTTCTGCGCACGATGCCGCCCACATGGCGAGGAGATGGTGATCCGAATCAGTAAGGGTCCCACCGCGGCGGATCGTCACGAAACGAGGGTCGCGTTCTTTCGGGAGGATCAACCCAGCACCTCTCCTGCTCGCATCTGCCTAATGTCTACCACGATGTCCCCGCCCTTTCAGGAGCGAATTCACAGCGGCCACCGGTCATGCCTTCATTTGACCGACTGCCCTGGGCCAGCCACTAGCAGTCAAGCAACGGCGGTGGACCAGGCAGCAGACCGCCCCAGTCGCCGGAAAGGGGTGGGACGATCTATGAGAGTCGACGTACTTCTGATCCCCCTCGCAAGCCACTCTGGCGGGTCGAGTCGGCACCAGCGCTACAAGCGCGGCGAGACTTCAGTCACACTTCGACAATTTCCGAGGCGCACCTATCTAGGCGTAGGCCCGTTGCTCTCTGACCTTTAGCGACGCTCTAGGGTTGCCAGAGTCCGTGTTCCACGCCCCCTTGGATGACGATTGCAAACGTACCACGCTGTCCTTGTCGGGTCGGAGGATAGGCGATCGTCGCGCCGCCTTCCTCAGCCAACCCCACAGCTTGTTGGATGTCATCGACCTGGAGGTAGGTCCGAATGATCGGCTGCTCGTGAGCGGCCAGGGGCTTCCGGATTCCCACGAGAGTTCCGTCAGCTCGAGTCGCAACACGTGCCTGCCCGAGATCGGGGTCGGGGGAACCAAAGGAGAGACCGTGCAGGCTCTGGTAGAGCCCAGTCAGGCTGTCTGCATCGTTGCTGACGATCTCCAGATAGTGAAGCTGAACGGCCATCTCCGAATTACCTTCCTTCTAAAACAGGTCGACGCCAGCCCCAGCTAGTGTTGAAGGGACCTCAAACCAGACGAGAGCAGCCTGCCTGGCTCTCAAATGTATTTGCAAAGCGCCAGTGGTATTTGCGCCCCGAACCTGCTCGGGATCGCCAGCCCCTAGTTGTGCGGCTCGAGCTTCGGAGCGAAAGTATGCACTGCGATTTTGCCGTCGCGGATGACGAAAGTGTCCGCCGCAAATACGACATCAGCTGGCACGCATTTCGCGTGCCACAGTACGTAGACAATCTCGTCTTGGACGTGCTCGACGTCAACCTGCAGGTCGTATGTCCCTGGCTTCAACAAGCTGGACAAGAACCCCTGGAACAGCGCGCCGATAGCCTGCCGACCCTTCACGACTCCATCGGGACCGATGATGACCGAGTCCTCGGCGTAGTCGCTCAGAATATCGACGAGGTCGCCCGTGCGCAGAGCCTTGATATGGTGGTCGAAAATCTCGCGTGCGGTTCCAATTTGAGTGGCCATTGCCCCAGCCTCCCTCACTCCTACTAACTTAACTGCAAGGCGAAGCTTAGGCCTTCTGTGACGTCATGTCCAGCGGCTGGGCAGGCGTAGCACAAGCAGCTGGAGGGCCACGACAAATCCCAGCAAGTGCTTTCGGTATTTGATGAAGGTGGGTTGCTTGGCCCATGCCCGACTGGCTCGCAATGAGGGGCGGATCACAAAACCCCCATTTTCGGAGTGGTTTCTTTAGTGCGCCGCCGTATCAAGCGTATTTGAGAAGGACCGGTGGTATTTGCGCCCCCGAGTCCGCTGGGGGTCGCCATTCAGAAGCCCTATCACTTCTAAATTAGTGTTCGCAAGTTCGAGGTGGGGCCCCGTCGAGACTCTTAGGATTCTTTTATAACCGTGTCACGATACCGCAAGCTACGCGGGCTGATGATTAGGTCACTAACAACGACGAAAAGGATCTACAGAAAATGTCGATACGAACGTCACCGTCACTAAAATTCTCTTTTCTCTTACTTGCAGCAACAGCTATCCTAGCGGCCTGTGGAACAGCAGTCGCTTCCTCCTCAAGTTCCACTTCTTCAAGCTCGACGACAGCTCAACCCTCAGGACCCGGCGGCGGGGCATCCAACGCCCGGTCTGGACCGGCCTCAGGGGGAGCATCCGGCACGGTCGGCAGCATGTCCACGTCGAGCTTCACCATGTTGACATCAGCGGGTGTGCAGGTGACCGTCAACGAGGCGTCCTCTACGACATACCAGAATGGGACGAGCTCGACCTCGGCGAGTGCCATTACAACAGGCGAACCCGTCCTCGTGCTTGGAACGACCAGCGGAACGACCATCACGGCCACGCAGGTCATCGTGCAACCGATTGGCGGCGGATCTGCGACGTCGTCGGCGGCAGGGGTCATCCCCTTCCAGCGCGGGGCACCCACCGCGTCAAAGCAGGTGGGTCAGATCCCGCCGAACTACAGTCAGGGGTCGGGGACGATCGTCAGCGGAACGACCGCGAATAAGGCGACGGAAGCTGCGCTGGCCGCCTACCCAGGGGGCGTCGTCGACCGTGTTGTGAAGCTGAGCAACGGCGAGTACGAAGTCCACAATATCGGCGTCAACTGGCCGCACCACATCTTCGTCAACCAGGACTTCAAGATCGTCGGCGCCAACTAGCCGCCACGGTAGAGCTCACCTTGCTGGTGTCCGGGGGAATGAAGCTGATGAGGCCGCGTCTCCATCGGCTGAGCGTCCGCCGACGGTACGCTAGACATTCGCAGCCGAGGTGCTAGCGAGCCAGATTGCCGTTTCTGAATTGAGTTGGAGTTCGAAACTTGTCTGGTTGGGGTCGCCATCCAGACTAAGTTTCGAAGCCGGCTGCGCCTACCGCGAGTTGAAGGATCAGGTAGCCTGCGGAGAACACTGTGCGGCCCAGTCCGGGACTCCGCCTCGGGCGACCAGGCGCACGCGCAAGCCAGCGCGATCGAGAAGGCTGGCAGCGGTTGAGGCACGATGGCCCGTGGCGCAGACGGTCCAGAGCTCGGTGTCCTTCGACAGTTCACCGAGGCGGGTGGCGAGGTCGCCTACGAAATATGAACGCTTTTTTCGGGGATATGCCCCTGGTCCCACTCGCGCTGCTGCCTCACGTCGAGGATGGTCATCGGCTGGCCGGTCCGGTAGGCCCGGTAGAGGTCGTCGATCCCCACCACCGGATAGCTGGCAACCGGGTGGCCATGCGATTGCCAGGCATCAATCCCACCAGTTAGGTATCCCGCGACGCGATCGTAGCCAACGCGGAGGAGCTGGGTGATGGCCTTGACTTTCGTCGAATCTGACTCATCGGGCAGAACGAGAGCGATCGCGCTGCCGAATGGAATCGTCCAGCCGACGTAGCTAGCAAAGGTGTCGTCGAGCTCGACATTAAGCGCGCCGGGGATGTGAGCGTTTGAAAAGTCGAGCCGCCCCCGGGCGTCCACGATCCAGGCTCCATTACGGACGAGCCGGTCGACCTCTGCGGGGCCAAGCTGGGTAAGCGTGGGGCACGATGCAAGGACAGGCGGGCCCGTCTATGCCGACAACCGGATCTGGTGGCATCTTCAGGGCCTCGGCTGGATGGCCCACGACTTCGTGGTCGCGCCGGCCTCAGTGCGGTAGAGGCCGACGGCGAAGCCGACCCGCCGCCTAACGCAGGCGCTCGATGACGGGAGGCAGCATCTGTCGCAGGTCCATGCCGTGAAGATCGGCGATCTGCTGGACATGCCACCGATCGAATGGGAGCTCCGACGTCGCCATCCGCGCCAGCGCGGCTTCCGGCGCCGGCCCCTCAAGGACGGTGACCACCAGGTCACCATGTGGGGTGCGCTGCAAGAAGAGGGTGACCCCGACACCGAGGCGGCGCAGGCTCTCGGTGAACTCCTGCGCGTGGATTCCGCTCAGCTCGCTGGCGAACTCGCGCATGCGCGCGGTCTTCCCCGGGCGGAGCGGTGCGGCAAAGGCATGCAGCTCACCACCAGCAGAGGGGGGAAGCTCGTGGAGCAACTGCTCGACCGGTGGCGAGACATCGCCGGTCCCGTCGAGCCCAGTGAGAGCCGCCAGTGCACGCATCAGATCCGGCGTATCGCCGGGTCCTCTCCCCCACTCCCGGTACACGATGACCTGGGCCCCCACCGGCGTCCTCTGCAGGAAAACCGCCTCCCGGATCGCGCCGGGGGTGTCGCGTCCGTTGGCGACCGCGTTTGGATGGAGCGCCTCGACGAGACGTGGGAGCTCGCGCTCCTTCCCGGCGGCGACCGGCACCACGACGGCGGTGCTCCTCATGGAGTTTTTCCCGCAGCGCCGACGATGTCGTCGGCGATGGTGGGCTCGCACGCATAGACCCGGCAGGTTGCCCGGAGGGCATGCGGTCGGGGTTCGCCCTGCAGGAAGCCTTCGGCCACCATCATCTGCGTGTTGACCCAGTCATAGCGCGGGTCACTGGTGCGAAGGGTCATCGACGTGACGAACTCCCGGCCGCCGTGGCGAGCCACCGCCATACCGTTCATCTCCACGTAACAGGTCACGCCATCGTGCGTCTCGAGCGTGCCGCGCAGGGCCGGCATGTTGATGTCATCGGGGCGCTTGACGGCCACGTTGGTCAGGCGCAGCGTCCCGCGCAGCCGGGGCCCGTCGAGGGTCCCCTCCATGTGCGCATAGAATTGGCCGCCCGCGCCGTAATCGATATAGGTCACCGCCGGACCGACGTAGACCAGGTTCATGTCCCCGACCGGCGTGAAGTTCATGGTGCTTTCATTTTCCTCGACGGGAATCGTACAATCGCACGACCGGCAAGAAATCCGGGAAATCCCTATCGTGGTGCCCGAGGGACACATGGGGGCCATCACCGCTCGGGACACCGAGATCCTCGGCCGAGAGGCCGAGCTGCAGACGCTCGACCAGTTCCTGATCCAGGTGCCGGCGGGGCCGGCCGCCGTCGACCTGGAGGGGGACGCCGGAATCGGCAAGACCACGCTCTGGAAGTCAGCCTGCCAGGGAGCGGCCACCCAGGGGTATCGGCTGCTCAACGCGCGTCCCGCGGAGTCGGAGCAGCACCTGCCCTACGCCGCCCTGAGCGACCTGATCTCACCGGTGCGCGACGACGTCAGTGAGAGCCTGCCGGGTCCCCAACTGCATGCCCTTGACGTCGCCCTCCTCCGGGCCGACTCAGAAGGGCCACCGGCCGAGCAGCGGGCCATTGCGGCAGCCGTCCTCACCTCCATCCGGGCGCTGGCCCGGCAGGGCCCGGTGGTCCTGGCCATCGACGATGAACAGTGGATGGACGCGCCCTCATCGCGCGTGCTCCGTTTTGCCGCCCGCCGGTTGGATCGTGAGCCCATCGGCATCCTGCTGGCCCACCGCAGCGATCGCGCCGGCGGCCTGGCCACCGACCTGGAGCGTGTCGTGCCGCCCGGTCGCCTTCAGCGGTTGCGGATCGCGCCCCTGAGCCTGACGGCGACCGAGGACCTCCTGCTGGCGCGGCTAAAGCACCCGTTTCCTCGAGCGACGGTCGCGCACATCCATGAGCTCGCCGGCGGCAATCCGTTCTTCGCGCTCGAGATTGGCCGGCACCTGATCAGCAACGGTCGCTGGGGAGCAGCCGGACCATTGCCGATCCCGGACAACCTCAAGGGGCTGGTCGGGGAGCGCCTGGCGCGCCTGCCCGCCTCCGTTCGCCAGACGCTCCTCGTGGTCGTCGCGCTCTCGCACCCCACGATTCCGCTGGTGCAGGCGGTGATCCCCGAGGCGATCGGCAGTCTGCAGCGAGCGGTCGAGGCCCAGGTCCTCGAGCCGATGGACGGCCGGCTACGGTTCACGCATCCGATCATTGGCTCGGTCGTCTACGCGGAGGCCAGCGACGACGACCGGCGGGCGCTCCACGCACGCCTCGCCGCCCTGCCGCTGGGTCCCGAGGAGCACGCTCGGCATCGCGCGCTGGCGGCAGCTGGCCCGGACGCCGAGGTCGCGCTTGCCCTCGATGTGGGCGCCCGTGCGGCGAACGCGCGTGGGGCGCCGGATGCCGCGGCGATGCTCGCCGAGCAAGGCCGCGATCTGACCCCGGTGGACCGGCGGGAGGATGCGCACCGTCGCTCGATCGCTGCCGCCGACTACCACCTCCGGGCGGGGGCGACGGCACGTGCCCGCGAGCTGCTCACGTCGCTCGATCCAGGCGCAACAGGTCGGGCACGGGCCCAGGCGCTGCAGCGCCTCGGGAAGATCGAATTTACGGACGGAACGCTCCCGGAGGCGGAGCGGCTCTATCGGGAGGCCCTGGATCAGGTCGGCGACGATCATCGACTGCGCGCCGTCCTGGAGCGCGACCTCACGAACGCTCTCCTCCAACAGGGACACGTCGAAACAGCTCTGGAACACATCGGCAACCTGGAGGCCCTCGGCCGGCGGATGGATGACGCGGCCCTGGTCGACCGGGCGCGCACCATGCGCACTTTCGCGAACGGCGTCCTCGGTCACGGATTGTCGGCCGACCTGCGCGCCCACGCGGTCGCGCTGGCCGAGGGCGCCGCCGCCATCGGCGCGGAGCAGAACCCCGGGGTTCAGCATCCGCTGCTGGATTGGGGGGTGATCCTCAAGTGGTCGGACGACTTCGACCACGCCAGGTCGCTGTTCAAGGCCGTCCTGCGGACCGCCGAGGGACGGGACGAATCCGCCCGTGCACCTGCCCTGTTCCACCTTGGGGAGCTCGAGTCCTGGGCGGGCGACTGGCTGCTTGCCGAGGTCTACGCGGAGGAGTGCCGCAAGGCGATCTTGCAGACGGGCCAGAGCGCGTATCGCCGGCTGCCACTCACGCTGACCGGCTTCCTTGCCGCGTACCGCGGCGACCTCAACACCGCGCAGGTCGCGGCCGAGACGGCGCTGGGTGAGGCCCGGCGCGTCGGCGACATGCCATACGCCCAGCGGAATCTTCGCACGCTCGGGGTCATCGAACTCTCCCGGTCGAGGATGGACCGGGCAGACGACTGGTTCCGGCAGCTGCGCGACCTGCTGCGGATCCAGAAGAACCGGGAACCGGGTATCACCCGCTCCGCCGGGGATGAGATCGAGGTCCTGATCGCGCTCGGCCGGCTCGTCGAAGCCGGCTCGCTTACCGAATGCCTCGAGGAGCGCGGGCGAACCCTGGACCGCGCCTTCGCCCAGGCGACCGGTGCCCGCTGTCGCGGGTTGCTGCTGGCGGCTTCCGGCGACCTGGCCGGGGCGCTGGCCGCCCTCGACCGCGCGCTCGAAGCGCATCAGCCGTTGCCGCAGCCTTTCGAGCTGGCCCGAACGTTGATGGCGCGCGGGACTGTGCAGCGTCGTGGCAAGCAGAAGCGGGCCGCCCGCGGGTCCCTCCAGCAGGCGACGGACATCTTCGAGCGTCTCGGCGCATCGGCGTGGGTGCAGCGCGCGCGCGCCGAGTTGGAGAGAACCGGCGGCTCGCCCGCCGCCCGGCACGCGCTGACGCCGACCGAGGCGCGGATCGCCGAGATGGTCGCCGCCGGTCGCACCAACCGCGAGGTGAGCGCCCAGCTCTTTCTCAGCGTCAAAACGGTCGAGGCGAACCTGTCGCGCATCTATAGCAAGCTCGCTGTCCGCTCGCGCAGCGAGCTCGCAGCCAGGCTGGCTAAATCGGCTCCACCTTGATCCGGCGGGACGTGAACGTCGTGGTTCCCGTAGGAAAGAACGTGGTGCCGTCCTGCGAGAACGCGACCAGGGCCTGCCCGGTCATGTGGTCGTTGCCCGGACCGAGGGTTGCCTTGATCCGAACCTTGAGCGTGCCGGCCAGGGCACCCTGCGGCGTGAAGGCGTAGCCGAGAAAGGTGATGGCGAATTCGCGATCTCCCGTCTGCGCCCAGACGCCGTAGACGGACCGCCCATCCAGGTTGCCCTCGCCCGATACCCCGCCACCGGGGGTGTACAGCGTGATGACCTGGTGAGGGACGCCGACCGTGCCGTTGGGCGTGACGTCATCGATCCAGGCGCCGACGATGCCGTGCTGGGTGTCGTCGCCGTTGTTGTCGCTGCTACTAGCGGCAACCGGCGACGCGGTCATCGCTGCCAGGGCGCCGGCTCCGATCAGGCCTGCGCCCACCTGTCCGGCACTCCTGAGAAGATCGCGCCGATCGAGCCGTTCGCTGATGTTCATGGGTCCCTCCTGAGGTTGATGTGGGATCCACGCTAGGGCTCGGCGCGCGATCGTGAATCCGGGAAAACCCTCGACCTCAGCGAACGACGCGATATTTGATGTGGGTCACGGCCGGGGAGGCGATCACCGTGACCGGTTCGAGGGTGAGATCGCCGACGTCCACGAGCAGCCGCTCTCCTGCTCCGAGGATGACCGGAACGATGTGCAGGTAGAGCTCATCGAGGAGCCCGGCGGCCATGTACTGCTGCACCGTGCGGGCGCCCCCGGCGATCGCGACGTCCTTGCCGCCCGCGGCCGATCGGGCTTGCTCGAGCGCGGACTCGATCCCTGTGGTGACGAACATGAACGTGGTGCCGCCCTGCATCGGAAGGGGATCGCGTCCGTGGTGCGTCAGGACGAAGACCGGCACGTGATACGGAGGATTCTCGCCCCACCAACCGGTCCATGCTCTGTCCTATGGTCCACGGCCGGGACCGAACATGTGGCGGCCCATGATGTAGGCACCGACATTTTGGACCACCTCGTCGATGACCGCCGAGTCGGCCCCGCGCGCTCCGCCCTCAAGTCCCTGTTGCTCCCGCCAGCCGGCGGTTTCGAAGATCCACTGGTGGAGACGCAGACCCCCTACGCCGATCGGGTTGTCAAGGCTCTGGTTGGGACCCGCGACGAAGCCGTCGAGCGAGATCGAGATCTGGCATGTGACTGAGCTCATGTCCGTATGACGGCCGCCAGAGCTCAGAATAATCGGTCAGGGCTGGGTCCTCACCGCCGCGGTGAAGAAATCCCAGATCACCGCATTGGCATCCGGCTCTCCAGGAACGGGGTCGATTTTCGATCCAAACCAGGTGTGATGACCGCCGGTGATCGCATCGAGCTGGACGATCCTGCCGGCCTTGCATCCCTTCCACATCGAGGTGGTCATGATGCCGGTCTGGCTCGGGATGGGACTGGCGCCGCAGCCGTCGAGCGATGCCCACCGCTGCATGACCGATAGGACGGAGGGCGATGGCAGGCCGAGGACGCCTCCTGCCATGGGCGCCGTGTCATCCGCCGTGCCATGCATCTCGAGGACGGACACGGGATGCGCCGGCTGGCAGTCGGTGAGCATGGCGCCGCCCACCGACGCGATGGCCGCAATCCGGCCGGACAGCTGGCAGCCGAGGCGGTGGGAGAGCCCCGCACCACCGGAGTACCCGGCGATGAAGACGCGGGTCCGGTCGATGGGAAGGTCGGTCGTCAGGCGGTCCAGCAGCCGGCTGATGAAGGTGACGTCGTCCGCCGTACCACAGCAGGCGCCGGTATTCCAGCATCCACCGACGCCGTCGGGGTACGCCGCCACGAAGCGGCCACTGGTTGCGAGGTCGTCAAAATGCGTGGTGGCCGCGATCTGGTCCCCCGTCGCATCGGGTCCGCAGCCGTGCAGCAGCAGGACCAGTGGGGGGGCCTGCTTTGGATCGAGGGAGGCGGGCTGGAACAGACGGTAGGATCGAATCAGCCCATTGATGGTGAGGCTGCTGCGCTGCGTCGTCCCGGGACTCAAATGGGCCGACGGCGTCGACGGCGCCGCTGCCGAGTTCCCGCACGCGGCGATGGCAAGCGCAGCGGATACGAGCAGACAGAGCAGGCCGGCGGCGGATCGTCGGATGGCCATGGTCGACATCCCTCCCGCGTGTGTTCTCATCCCCCACGGTAGGGCACGGAACGTCGTGGCGAATCAGGGGAAACCCTCGACGTTGAGCGCCCGGGGAACCGCCCGCCGCGTCGCGGTGATTGAATTTAGGGGGCGAGGAAAATGTGGAGGTGCAGGCAATGACCAGGGTGGCCGTGCTTGGGACCGGAAGAATGGGGAGCGCGATCGCCAGCCGCTTGTAACGGGACGACTTGAGCTCTCGCTCTGGGACCGCACGAAGAGCAAGCCGGAAGCCCTGAAGCTGGGACGGGTCGCCGATTCGCCCGCTGATGCGATCCGGCAGGCGGAGGTCGTGATCAGCATGGTGGCTGGACCTCAGGCGTTGCGCCAAGTCTCCCTCGGTCCCGACGGCGTGTTCGCGGCGGCCGCCGGGAAAACCATCGTCGACCTGAGCACCGCCGGTCCCGGCATGGGAGGCGCGACCTTCAAGCATTGACGAAGCGGGCTGGGCGGCTTGATCCGGCCGATTGCGACTCAGGCGGCGTTTGCCACCTGATCACGTCATCGGTCGACGGGCTGGGAAGGGCAACGGGCTAGAGGCAGCCCGCTACGAAACGCTCCAGCAGGGCCCATTCGTCCTCGCCTGGGCACCTAGCTACTCCCGCGCCTACTACGTTTCGTAGAGCCGCCGAGCCTGACCCGTTGGCGCCTAGATCGACGGCAGCACTGCGGCCTCACGCAGCGCGAGTGCGTCGCGGCTCGGCGGCGCGCCGAACTATTTCATCGGCACGTTTCCCGCGCCGCGTGTTTCGGGCCAGAGGCGACGGTTATTCTTCCCGTCAGTTCCGATCATCCAGGTTCCACTGGCATCGGCATGCGGGCCGCCGCGGTCGTAGATGAGCCACTTTCCATCCGGCGACCATGCGGGGTTATCGGCGGCGAGGCAGGCGCCGGAAGGGAAAGATTGGATTTCCGCTAGGGTCGTTGCCGATGTACAGACCGTGATGGTCTTGCGCGGCCCACCGGCAGCCGGGATGAGCGCAACGTTTCGGTGTCCCCACGTTAGCGGGGATTGAGTAAAACCACCCAGACCCAGATCGGATTCCTTGCCGCTGAAGAACGCTACCGTACTCTCATCCGGCGAGATGCTCGACGCGTTGCCGTCCGGGTAGTCTGGATCGCCCGTAAACGTGAGCTGCCGTAGCCCCGTCCCATCGGTGTTAATCCGCCAGATCTCCCGGTGACCGTCGATTTCCTTTGTACATGTCAGCCATTGGCCTGACAGCGCAAGCGAGGGTGCCGTGCAATGTTGAAACAGCAGCTTGGGGCCCGAGCCGTCCTGTTGCATGAGATAGGTGCCGTTTTTGCGGACCGGGGTTGTCCGCGGTCTGGGTCGGCGCACCCTGCTGGTCGGAGAACGCGATCAGGCCATTTTTCGCCAACTGCGGCTTAGCGATTGGGTTGTTCATGGCCAGTTGCAGGTTTCCGACTTGCTGCGGATTGCTGCCATCGGCATCCATGATCCAGATTTGGGGCGAACTGCCTCGATTGGAGACAAAGATGATCCGACCGTCGGGCGTCCACGAAGGCATGGACCCGGACCCAGGCAGCAGCACCTTGCCGGTGCCATCGTCTCGGACGGTGAACAGCTTCCCGTCCGCGCCGCTCATCACGAGAAGGCCGTGCTGCGCTGTGGGAGGCGGAGGCGGTGGCGGGTTAGAGCCGGAACAGGCAGCGAGCACGAGTGCTAGAACGACGATGATCTTCATATCAATGACCGAGAGCCATTAATGAGGAGCCGGATGCTGGCCAAAGCAACTTGAGCGGCTGCATTACCTCGAACTCGACCAGCCAGGTGCTCCTGATCGGCCTCAACCGGCCTGAGAAACGCAACGCCTTCAACCTGGCGATGATCGAGCAGCTGGCCGCGGCCTATGAGCGGCTCAGTCGTGACGACATTTGATTCATCATCGCAG
>DATNMN010000166.1:0-14805 GCA_035602295.1 Candidatus Dormiibacterota bacterium
TCCTTGGTGAACGGCTCGATGAAGCCGTTGACGATCATCGTCTCCGCCTCGGCCTTGGTGATGCCGCGACTCTGCAGATAGAAGAGCTGCTCGTCCGACACCTTGCTGACGGTCGCCTCATGCCCGATGCGCACCTGCGGCTCGTCCACCTCGGTGGTCGGGTAGGTGTCCGAACGCGACTGGTCGTCGAGTAGCAGCGCATCGCAGCGCACGAAGGACTTCGAGTTCTTGGCGCCCGGGTAGACCTTCACCAGTCCGCGGTACGAGGTCCGGCCACCGTTCTTGGAAATCGACTTCGAGACGATGTTCGAGCTGGTATTGGGCGCCACATGGACCGCCTTGCCGCCGGCGTCCTGGTGCTGACCCTTACCGGCGAAGGCCACGCTCAGGACGTCGCCCTTCGCGCCGGGCTCCATCAGGTAGATGGAGGGGTACTTCATCGTGATCTGTGAACCCAGGTTGCCGTCGACCCATTCCATCGTGGCGTCACCGTAGGCAACGGCGCGCTTGGTCACCAGGTTGTAGACGTTGGTCGACCAGTTCTGGACCGTCGTGTAACGGCAGCGGGCGCCGCGCTTGACGATGATCTCGACTACTGCCGAGTGCAGCGAGTCAGTGGTGTAAATCGGCGCCGTGCAGCCTTCGATGTAGTGGACGAAGCTGTCCTCGTCGCAGATGATCAGGGTCCGCTCGAACTGGCCCATGTTTTCGGCGTTGATCCGGAAGTAGGCCTGTAGCGGGATTTCGACCTTGACACCCTTGGGGACGTAGATGAACGATCCACCCGACCAGACCGCGCTGTTGAGCGCCGCCATCTTGTTGTCACCGGGCGGGATGATGGTGCCGAAGTACTGCTTGAAGAGGTCGGGGTAGTCCCGTAGCGCGCTGTCGGTGTCGGTGAAGATCACACCCTTGGCTTCCAGTTCCTTGTGCAGGGAGTGATAGACGACTTCCGACTCGTACTGGGCGGCCACGCCGGCCAGGAACTTCCGCTCCGCCTGGGGCACCCCGAGGCGGTCGAAGGTGTTCTTGATGTCGGCCGGCACGTCTTCCCAGGTCTTGCCCTGCTTCTCGGTCGACTTCAGGAAATAAAAGATGTTCTGGAAATCGATGGTTGAGAGGTCCGCGCCCCACGTGGGCATCTCCTTCTTGTCCCAGATCTGCAGCGCGCGCAGCCGGAACTTGGTCATCCACTCCGGCTCGTTCTTCATCCAGGAGATCTCCTTGACGACCTCCGGGTTGAGGCCACGCTTAGCCTTGAAGACGAACTTTTCCGGGTCGAAGAAGCCGTACTTTTCCTTGTAATTGTCACCGACGTCGATCCGCGGGATGACGGTTGCCATTAATTTGCCTCCAACGCTGCCGGCGCCTTAGCCGGCTCTTTGACCCATTCCGAGTAGCCTTTTGCCTCCAACCAATCCGCGAGCTCCGGCCCGCCCGAGCGAACGAACTCGCCGTTGACCAGGACGTGCACGTAGTCTGGCTTGATGAACTTCAGGACGCGAGTGTAGTGGGTGATGATCAGTACGCCCAGTTCCGGACCGCGCATCCGGTTGACGGCCTCGCTCACGAACTTGATGGAGTCGATGTCGAGTCCGGAGTCGGTCTCATCGAGGATCGCGATCTCCGGCTTCAGCACCGCCATCTGCAGGATCTCGGCACGCTTCTTCTCACCGCCGGAGAATCCCTCGTTGACGTAGCGCGAGAGGAAGGAATCATCCATCCGCAGCACCGACATCTCGTCCTTGAGCATGGCGCGGAACTCCTTGACATTGATCGCCTTGGACTTGTCCTTGCCGTCGTAACCGCGCTTGGCATTGATGGCGGTGCGCAGGAAGTTCGACATCGTGATCCCGGGCACGACGACCGGATACTGCAGCGCGAGGAACATGCCGAGCTTCGCGCGTTCCTCGGGTTGCAGGGTGAGGATGTTCTTGCCTTTGAACAGGACCTCGCCGCTGATCACCTTGTAGTTGGGGTGGCCCATCAGGGTGTGCGAGAGCGTGCTCTTGCCCGAGCCGTTCGGGCCCATCACGGCGTGCACCTCGCCCTTGTTGACCGAGAGCGAGACGCCCTTGAGGATCTCCCGACCCTCGACGCTGACCCGAAGGTCCCTGATCTCGAAATCTGCCATTCCCTTTGTCAGTTTACCCTCCAATTCCGTATTCGAAGCCAATTCAGTCCTCCTCCTCGTGCAAATCGCCGTTGAGCGCGACGCGGAGCGTGTTGACAGAGAGCGTCGCGCATTTCATCCGGGCCGGGCTGATCTGGATGCCCAGCTCCTCCAGCAGGTCCTTGGTCGGAAAGCTCTTCAGCTCCGCCACCGGCCGGCCGACGATCATGTCCGTCAGCATCGATGCCGACGCCTGGCTGATGGCGCAACCCCGGCCACGGAATCTGACGTCACCCAGTTTGCCGTCGTCGAGCTTGAGGTAGAGGGTGATGACGTCGCCGCAGAGCGGGTTGTCGCCCTCCTGGGTGATGTCGGCGTCAGCCAGCTCCCCGAAGTGATGCGGGTTCTTGTAGTGCTCGAGGATCTGCTCGCGATAGAGATCGTCACCCATAGTTATGCGAACACCTTCTGCGCCTTCTGAATTCCGCTGACGAGCTGATCGACCTCGTCCGGCTGGTTGTAGATGTAAAAGCTCGCCCGGGTGGTGGCCGGAACGCCGAGCCGGTCCATCAGCGGTTGCGTGCAGTGATGCCCGGCGCGCACCGCGATCCCGTCGCGGTCGACCAGGGTGGCCAGGTCGTGGGGATGGATGTCAGGGATGGTGAACGAGATCGCGCCGCCGTGGATCTCAGGGTCGCGCGGGCCGTAGAGGACGATGCCCGGAATCTCTTGTAGCTTCTCGAGCGCGTAGTCCACGAGTGTCCGCTCGTGCGTTCGAACCTGGTCCATGCCGAGATTCTTGAGGTAGTCGACCGCCGCACCCAGGCCGATGCCTTCCGCCACGGCGGGCGTACCGGCCTCGAACTTCCAGGGGAGGTCGTTCCAGCTGGCCTCGTGGAGCTTGACCCGTTTGATCATGTCCCCTCCGCCAAGGAAAGGCGGCATCGCCTCCAGCAGCGCTCGCCGCGCCCACAGCACGCCGATTCCCGTTGGCCCGCACATCTTGTGGCCACTGAAGGCGTAGAAGTCGACGTCGAGGTCTTTGACGTCCACCGGCATGTGCGGCACGGCCTGCGCCCCATCGATGAGCACGAGGGCCCCGGCGCGATGCGCCGCGGCGGTGATCGCCTTGATCGGGTTGATGGTCCCGAGCGTGTTCGACTGGTGGGTGATCGCCAGCAGACGGACGCCATGCAGGCGGGTTTCCAGCTCATCGAGCTGTAGCAGCCCCTGGTCGTCGATGCGCAGGAACTCGAGCTGGGCCCCCACCTCCTGCGCCAGCAGCTGCCATGGGACGAGGTTGCTGTGGTGCTCCATCTCGGTCAGCAGGATCCGATCGCCACTCCGGACATTCACCCGGCCCCAGGTGTAGCGCACCAGGTTGATGGCCTCGGTGGTGTTGCGGGTGAAGATGACCTCCTTGACGGAGGCGGCGTTGATGAAGGCGGCCACCCGCTGACGTGCCGACTCGTAGGCGGCCGTCGCCTCCTCGCTGATGGTGTAGACGCCGCGATGCGGGTTGGCGTTGTAGCGGCGGTAGTAGTCGTCCATGATGTCGATCACGGCCGCCGGCTTCTGCGAGGTGGCGGCGCTGTCGAGGTAGACCAGCGGCTTGCCGTTGATAGTGCGGCCGAGAATCGGGAAGTCGGCTCGCACTGCCGTGGCGTTGATGGCGCGGGCCTCGATCATGCCGGCTGTGCCTCGTGCATCAAGTCCGCGACCGTCACCGACTGCAGCGTCGACGTGATGGTTCCCTGCAGCTTCTCCCAGAAGGCGTGCGCCGAACATGGCGTCTCGGCGTGGGTGCATTCGCCGGGACCACCGCCTTCCGCCAGGCAGCTCACCGGGGCCAGCGTGCCCTCGAGGCTGCGCACGATGTCGGCCATCGAGATGGCGGCGGGCTGGCGGGCCAGGGTGTAGCCGCCCTTGACGCCCATCCGGCTGGTCACGAGCCCCGCCCGGCGGAGCTGGCCGGCGATCTGCTCCAGGTACGACTGTGGCAGTCCTTCCTGTTCGGCGAGCTCGGCCAGCGGCGTCGGGCCAAGGCCATAGCCACGGCCCAAGCGCACCATGACGCGGATTCCGTATTCGGAGCGAGTGGAGAATCTCATGGATCTCCGACCGGATTAGTCGGATATCTCAAAGTATAGCGGGCGGGGGGTTGTGGAGGCGACGTTCCCGTAACGTATCGGCGTGACCCTCCCCCTGGACAAAGCCTCTTTTCGCCATGCCATGGGGCACTTCGCCAGCGGGGTTACCGTCATGACCACCACCACGGCCGGCCGGATGCACGGCATGACGGTGAGCGCCTTTGCCTCCCAGTCGCTCGACCCCTTGTTGATCCTGGTCTCCGTGGAACGATCGACCGAGATGCACAAGCTGGTCATGGCGAGCCGCGCCTTTGCCATCAACGTTCTGGGCGAACACGCCGAAGGTACCGCCCGCTTCTTTGCCGACAACGCGCGACTCAAAGGCCCGGAATTCATCGAGGGCGCCTATCGCATCGGCCTCAGCGGCGCACCCCTGCTCAACGAGGCCGTCGCAGTTCTCGAGGCCACCGTGGACAGCACGCTCGAGGCAGGCGACCACTCGATCATCGTGGGCCGCGTGACCGCGTTGGAGGTTCGCAGTGACGCGCAACCGCTCGTCTATTACCGAAGCGGCTATCGCCGCCTGGACTAGTCCTCGAGCAGGTCGGTCAGCTTGCCACTGAAGGCAGAGAGGCGCTGATGCGCGTCCAGCACCTCGTCATGGGTCAGCGGATCGCCCTCGATCTCGTCCGCGTCCCGCGGTGAGGGCGCCGCGACCCGGGTGACTTCTTCGACGGCGTTGACGATCGATCCGGCGAATTCGACATGCAGGAAGAAGGAGTCGCGGCAGCGGCCACACGTGACCTGCACGATCAGCTTGTTGTTGTGGTTGCCGATCTTACGGAGCTGCGAGCCCTTGTGGTTGCTACCGCACACGCGGCAGCGGTAGTTACGAGCCTGGGACCGCAGGAACTCCAGGATGGGATCTTCCATCGTCGCCCGGTCCAGTATAAGCGCGCCGATGGCGCATCATTGATGGCGGAATCGTGGCAAAACCGCTGATCCTGTTGACCAACGACGACGGCATCTATGCCCAGGGGATCCTGGCCGCATGGCAGGAGTTGAGAAAGATCGGCGAGGTCGAGGTGGTCGCGCCTGACGCCGAACGGAGCGCGGTCGGCCATGCCATCACCCTTCTGCTTCCGCTCCGAACCAAGGAAGTGGTGCGTCGCAACGTGCGCTTCGGCTACGCGGTGAACGGCATGCCGGCGGACTGCGTCAAGATCGCCATCAAAGCGATCCTGCCGCGCCCACCGGACCTGGTCGTCTCCGGTATCAACCTCGGCTCCAACACCGGCACCAATGTGATCTACTCCGGCACCGTCAGCGCGGCGACCGAGGCACGCATCCTCGGCATCCCCTCGATCGCGGTCTCGCTCGCGACCTTTACGCAGCCCGACTTCACCTACGCTGCAAAGTTCACCAGGAAGCTCGCGCTGCAAGTCATCGCGCGGGGACTGCCCGACAAGACGCTCTTGAACGTCAACATCCCCAACCTGCCCGAAGAGAAGATCAAAGGCGTCGCCATCACGCGGCAGGGCGACTCACGCGTGGAAGAACGGTTCGAGAAGCGCACCGATCCTCGCAACCAGACCTACTACTGGCTGGACGGCACCTTCAAGCTGCAGGAAATGGAGGAGCACGCCGACGCAAAGATGGTCAACGAAGGATACGTCTCGATCACCCCCGTGTCATACGACCTGACCGCCTACCCCGCGGTCGAGACGCTGGAGCACTGGAACCTCCAGCCTTAGCGAACCGGATTCCTCAGCAGACCGATCCGCTCGACTTCGGCGTCCATCACGTCGCCGCGCTTGAGGTACTCGGGCGGTTTGCGGCCGTCGCCAACCCCCTGCGGGGTTCCGGTCGAGATGCAGTCTCCGGGTTCGAGCGTCATCCCCGCGGACAGATCCGCGATGATGCGCGCCACCGAAAAGATCATGTCGCCGGTATTGCTGTCTTGCTTGGCAACGCCGTTGACCGACAGTTGCAGACACAGACGCTGCGGATCCGGAATCTCGTCGGCCGTGACGATCACCGGACCCATCGGGCAGCTGCCATCGAGGGACTTGCCCTTGAACCACTGCGACGTGCGGTATTGGAGGTCGCGCGCGGAGACGTCGTTGAAGACCGTGTAACCAAATACGTGGTCGAGAGCGCGCGCCTCAGGGATGTCGCGCCCTCCCAATCCGATGACGACGCCGAGCTCAACTTCCCAGTCCAGCCGCGTGGTCAGCCCCTGCGGATACGGAATCGCCTCGCCTGGGCCGATGACGGTCGTCGGCGGCTTGGTGAAATAGATCGGCGCCGTTGGAGGAGGACTTCCGGATTCGGCGGCGTGGGCCGCGTAGTTCTGGCCAAGGCAGAAGACGTCCTTCCTCGGCCGAGGAATCGGCGCAAGCTGCCGGACGCGGTCAGCCGCAAAGGCGAGCCCCGCCTCGGCATCCTGGTTGAGGTCGTGACTCGAGAGCTCGGCGGCGAAGCGACGGCAGAGTTCTGCCGCGTGCCGCCACGCATCGGGCCCGGCATCGAGGAGTCCGAGCATGTCCGTCGGAAGACGAAGCCCTTCATGAAGGTGGGAGTACCGGCCAAGGTCGAGGACCGCTGCCCCACAGACGGCGCCGAGACGTGACGCACCCGGCTCAACCGAATAGGTGCACAACCTCATACGCGTTCAGCTTACGAAGAAAGGCCGCACCCACGGGATGCGGCCTCTTCTTCCGTTCTCTGCCGAGTCAGCTACCGTTGTTGCCGCCACCGCCGCCACCGCCGCCTCCACCGCCGCCGCCGCTTTGGACGTCGCCGCTCAAGTCGAGCTTGTAGATGCTTCGCCCGTGCGTACCGGCGTACAGGACCCGACCCTCGGTCGAGAGCGCCAGGCTGTAGACCGCGACCGGCGGAAGACCGGATGCCGCTTGGCGCCACACCGTCTTGCCCGAACGTAGCTCGAGCACGCCGAAGTCAGTCGCTGCGTAGAGGTTCCCGGTTTGGTTGTCGCGGGCAATCGCCGTGATCGGCTGGTCACCAAGGTTGTAGCTGAGGTCGGTGAAGCTCGCCGTCCCCGTGCCCTGGTTGTAATGGACGTCGAACACATGGCCCGGTGTCGCCGGCGTGAAGGCGTTGTAGCCCGAGTACGAGACCCACGCGTGGTTGGCATCATGCGGGTCGACCACGATGTTGCTGACGAACCGGCCCGGCGTCGCCGGGGTGTCGATCCGAGTGTAGTGGACGGCCGCGGCCGCCGCCTGCGCATTGGTGGACACGAACAGGCGACCCGTGCGGGTGGCCGCCCACATCACGTTCTGGTCGCTTGCCGCGCGCGCGATGGCGACGACGTAGAAGCCCTGCCGGTCGAGGCCGAAGGCCAAGCCGGTCAGGTCGCCGGCATCACCGGTGTTATGGCCGCCACCGAGCGCGACCCAGTCGCCGCAGGTGGCCGCGACACTGTTTGGGATGTTGTAGTTGTAGGCCTGCTCGTTGCACTTGGCGTCGAGGTAGGCTTGGGAGCCGCCGCTGTCTTGCGTCCGCCAGACATGTTGCATGCCGGCAAAGATGGTTCCGCTCAGGTTCGGATCCATCTCGAAAGGCGAATAGAAGGAGCCGGACTCGTTTGTCCCGAAGAACATCGGCCCTGCGTTGAAGTCCCATCCGGAGGGAGCCGTGCCGTGGAAGTTTGTATCGGACGCAGTCCCGGTGTAGGAGTGGATCCGGATGTTGGGATTGCCTACGTCGGTCCCCGACAGGCCACCGTCACCGCCGACCGACATGAACCAGCTGTTCGGCGAGCCGCTCCACGCCCAGGTTCCGTTGTCCTGGGTACCGCCCATCACGTCGTTGCGAGGATTGTGCGGGTTGATGGAAACGTGCTGGTACTGAAGGGTGGCGAGGCCGGCGTTGAGGCTGAAGATCCGGGTCGGGATCGCTTTTAACCACATTTGGCAATCAGCGAGGTCCGCCGCCCCAGTGTTCTTCCGCTTGGGATCCGAGCAGGTGCTCGAGGTATCGGCGAATTGTCCGCTGGTCCGAACCACGCCGCCGTCCGACCCGAGGAAGGCTATATCCGGGTTCGACGACGCGAACACGATCGCGTGCTGGTCGGGGTGCATGCCAAGCGGAGGCGTTTGCGTGTCGTTCGTCATATCAGTGAAGCTCTCTCCGCCATTGACCGAGCGCTGGATGGTTCGGCCGTTCGACGGGCTCGGCGCGCCAATGGTGCCCTGGCCGATGTCGTCGTACTGCATCTGCCCGCCGATCCAGACGCTGTCCGGACTGCCAGGCGGTGACGCAACGGGCATGTCATACGAGCATTGGCCGCCGCACCAGTTCCACGAGGCGTAACCGGGGGTTCCCGGCGCTGGATTGGAGAGGTTCTTCCACAGGCCCCCCGCGCCGCTGCCATCGGCCTTCGAGGCAGACAGGAGCGCGTACGGCTGGTCGGCGTTATCGGCCCGCCAGAGGTTGGAGTCGGCTGTCGCGCCGTTTCCAAGTCCTGCGTAGACGCGCGTGTGGCCGTTCTTGACGGTCACCGCGATCGCCGCACGCTCAACCTGGGTGGCGACCGGGGAGGTCTCATCGTTCCCCGACAGGATCTTATGGAAGGTGGTGTCGCCGTCGATGCTCGGAGCCCGGCGGTACACGCCGAACACGAACGTCGCCGCGTAAACCGTCGTCGGATTGAGCTTGTCGAGCTGGATATCGGAGATCCCACCCTTGAAGTAGTCACCGCCGCTGGCGCTCGGGCTGGCGGTGTCCTGCAGCAGGATCAAGGCAGCGGACCAGGTTGCGCCGCCGTTGGTGGACTCGTAAATACCGATGGGCGGCGCGCCGGGCGGTGTGTGCCGGCCGCCATAGACCGCCGAGTGGCCGTGCCGGGCCACGGCAGTCCCGATCAGGATGTGGTTGGCGTTGGCTGGATCGACCGCGACCGTGGCGATACTCCGGTCACGGCTGACGGGGACGCTGCCCGCCACGAGCTGCCAGCTCCGTCCGCCGTTGGTCGACTTGTAGAGGCCGATGCCGGCCTCTGAGTCGGTCGAGCCGTTCGGCTCGCCGCTGCCCGCGTAGAGGGTCCGCCCGCTGGGATCAGTCGGGTCGATAAGGATCGAGCCGAACGAATTCGACTGCATGCCGGCGGACGAGGAGCGCCAGCGCGCGGGCACGGCCAGGGCGTCATCGGTGATCCAGATGCCTCCACCGGCCGAGGCGACGTACAGGCGGCAGTTGCCCGGGACGCAGGTCGGGGCGATTGCCAGGGCAGTGACCCGACCCGAGTACGTGGTCTCTCGGCCCGTGTAGGTGACGGGCCCGGGCACGGTTCCAACCGTGGGGCCGATCAGCTGCCAGCCGCCGTTGCCGTTCTGGTCGCCGTGCTCGTTGCCCTGGTTCTGAACGTCACCGAAGGCACGGTTCGCTTTCAGGGCCTGATCGATCGAGATCGTCGTGTTCGGCAAGGCCCGGTTCAGGTACTGCTCCTCGGCCG
This sequence comes from Candidatus Dormiibacterota bacterium, assembly GCA_035602295.1. Taxonomy (GTDB): domain Bacteria; phylum Chloroflexota; class Dormibacteria; order CF-121; family CF-121; genus CF-13. The sequence goes on from DATNMN010000166.1 coordinate 9,683, forward strand.
CATTGAACGGGGAGTCCTTGAGGATCTGCTTGACCTTGTTGAGGCGGTCTTGCGACAGGCTCAACCCGCCCTGCTGAGACGGCCCCGGCTGGCTAGTGGCGACGACCGCCGAAAACATGACGGCCCCGACCGCGACCGAGGCAATGCGGGTGAACAAGCGGGCGCGCGGCGTACGTCGATCAGGCGTTGCTGTCAACTTCCCTTCCTCCAGGTGATAAGCCCTTCCCCGGGCGAATAGCGACTGCCGCTGAGGAAGATACCGCGGGTGACAGGCTAAGTCAACAACTTGTGAAGTCCTGTTAAGGAGAGGACCCGTCAGGGCCGACCCGAAGTTCCGTTATATATAGGGAGATGCGAAAACTGCTCCTCGTTCTGGGCGCGGCCGCCGTCACCGTGACGGCATGCAGCTCCCCAGCCTCATACCAGAAGAGCCAGTCCCCCGCGGTGCAAGCCTCGAGTGCTGGTGCCGCCGCCGAAGCCCAGGCAACCGGCAACGGCTCGGCCCCTGGCGCTACGCAAAGCCAGCATCCCACCGGAACGGGAACGCCGAGCCAGCCCGCTCCTTCGGCGCAAACGGCTGCCTCGCCCGCAGCGGGCGTGGTCAACCCGGAGATGATGCCAGCCTCCCCACTGCCGCGCAAGTGCGGCCCGCCCGCAGAATCCGCGCCGATCTGCACCTCTCGATAGGCCCACTCCGGCACCCTCGCTGACGCCGGTCGCCCACCTAGGAAGGTGAGCCCGCGAAAGGCTTGACACAACCTCGGTCGGACGGTCACCATAGGTCGGTACGGTTTTACAGGGGTTAACCGTTCTTCGTTTTTCCTTTTAGGGAGGGAGCAGCGCCAATCGCCCCGGCAAGGCGGTCCAGCGTGTCGTCTTCTACTCACCAGGAGGGAAAGGTTTTGCGATCACGGAGAACGATCACGTTGCTCGGCGTTTTGGCCGTAGCCGCAGGAGCCCTGTCGGCGACCACCACGGTCCTGCCCGTCGCCGCGAAGGACAGCATCCTGAAGCAGGTTGCCACGGACCAGCTCAAGATCGCGACGATTCATACCCAGTCAGGAAACCGGCAGCTTCCCGCTGTGTCCGGGGGCCTGGTCGAAGCGGCGAAATCCGCCTTGCAGGCCCAGGGCAGCGGGAAAGCAAACGCGCAGGCCCAGTCGCAGGCCGGCGCGGGCGGCCTCGCGGTGAGCCCGACCACCCTCGGCTGCGGCCAACGCAACAGTGACGGGAACGTCCGCGTGAACCAGGACTGTACCTACCGCCGGCAGGCGGAGGAGATCATCAGGTTCAACCCGGCGGATCCAAAAAACCTGATTGCCGGCCAGAACGATAGCCGGATCGGCTACAACCACTGCGGCTTCGACTACTCCTTCAACTCCGGCCAGACCTGGGGCGATGGTCTGCCACCGTTCTGGCAGCACACGAACTGGCCGAACGGTGAGTTGCCGACGGCGACGGATCCGAACAGCCATACCATCGGCGCTGGTCGCGGATCGGCGCACACGTACGACGCGGCGAGCGACCCAATCGTGGCGGCGGATACCATGGGGCGGGCCTTCTTCGGCTGCGTGGTATTCGACGTCTTCACGAACGCGAATGGGCTGATCGTGAGCCAGGCTCCGGCCGGAGCCGGCGGCTCGTTCTATGACAATGTTCCCGACCACAACTACAGCGTCGATGCCGGTGGCAACCTCGTTGTAACCGGGGGCCGGCGCTTCATCGTGGTCGAGGACAACAACGGAGCCGTCCTCCACGACAAGCCCTTCCTCGTAGCCGACCTGTACCCGAAGTCTCCCAACCGGGACAACATCTATGTGACCTGGACGGTCTTCAAGTTCGACCCCAGGTGCGTAGCCGGCGGTACCCAGTGCGAGTCCCCGATCTACGGCTCGATGTCCACCGACCACGGCCTCACCTGGTCGACCCCCGAACAGATCAGTGGCTTTTCCACCTCCCTTTGCTCCTTCGGGGACGGCCTTGATCCGACCCTCCCATTCAACGATTGCAACTTCGATCAGGGTTCCAACCCGATCGTTCTGCCGAATGGCAGCCTCGAGGTCATCTTCAACAACGGCAACACCGCCGCCAACAACCCCAACGCGCAACAGCTCGGCGTGCATTGCACTCCGAGCGGGAGTTCGCCGCTGGGGACCGCGCATTTCAATTGCGTCAGCCCGACCAAGGTCGGCGACGACATCGTGACCGGCGAGCCGCTTTGCGACTTTGGGCGTGGGCCCGAACAGTGCATCCCGGGAGCGTTCATCCGAACCAATGACTTCCCACAGATCGCCGTGAATCGCGGGAGCAGCACGCTGTATGCCACCTGGCAGGACTACCGCACTGGCCGGCTGGACATCCAGCTGGCGCAATCGACGGACGGCGGCGGCACCTGGTCGTCAGCGGCGGCGCCGGTCAACCCGGATAAGACCACGGACCATTACTTCCCCGCGATTGACGTAGTGCCGAGTACGGGTGGAGGCGGAGACGGAAGCAGCAGGCCGAACGGTGAAGGTGGCGGCGGATCAGATAACGTCGCAATCAGCTACTACCGCACTGACCGCGTGCCGAACGAGAATTCGACGCCGCACAATGTGTTCGCACCCTGCGGCGCAGGCCAGGGTGGCGATGGCACGAACTGCCAGCCTGGTGTCGGCGCTGAGAACTCCGATTACGATTTGTCCGGTGGCGCTGGGCTCAACACGCCCTATGCTGCCGAGCGCATCTCGCCTCGATTCCCGCCGCCGGATGGTGGACAGGCCGGCTTCAACGGCGACTACAGCGGCCTGACCGTCGTCGGTAACACGGCGCACCCGATCTGGTCCGATACTCGCAACACCGTTCCGCAACAGTTCCAGAGTCAGCTGCCTGGACAGGGCGTTGTCCACGATGAAGACATCTTCACGACAGCTCGTGCCGTACCAAATGGTCACGGCGAACAAACCGGCGACTAGCTAGTTGACGGAGGGAGGGGAGCGCGAATGCGCGCTCCTCCCTCTTCTCTCTTTTGGCTTAGCGCCTTATTGGATATTGCACTCGGGGAGCGGCTTCCTGGGGCCTGCGGTGCCCCCCCGGCTACCCGCCAAGTCGACGCCGATGCCACCGCAGCGGTGCCAGGCGCCATTCTGGGAGGGCTCGCTGATCCGAGGAGCGGCTGGCGCCGCCGGCGCGGGCGCTTGCGGCTTGATCTGGGTCGATCCACCGGGGTGCATCGGCGGGTTCGGTCGGTTCGTGATGTCCGAGATATTGGAATCCGCATTCGGCCCGGCGTTGACGTGGACGCCGGCGATCGAGACGGATTGCGAGCTCGAGCTCGACTGCGTCGCGGCCGCACCACAGGCTGCTATCAAAAGCGCGGAGGCGACCAGAAGGGCTGGAAGTTTGGTCATTCCAGTAGGTATAACGCAGCGAGTCCGATTGACTAACGGTTTGGACGCAGCGTAACCGTGACCGAGTTGCTACCGGCTGGCGACCTGCGCGGTCAGGCGCCCAGCGAGCGGCTCGAGGCCGCAGGCATCCCGCAGCGCGCGCTCGATGTAGACCTTCGTCATGCGCTTCCGCCAGTAGTGGCTGAGATCGGTGTTGTCGAGCGGTCTCGACGGTTTGTCTGCCGCCTCGGAGATCTCCGCGATGGCGTTACCATCCGGACGGGCGCCCCGCAAAGGCTGGAGCAGCGCCGTGATATCGACCGGGTGCGAGCCTACCGCGCCGAGCGCGCCCCTGACGTCACGCACCACCCCTTCGTTCCAGGTGATGGCGACGGCGACGCCCAGGATCGGAAAGTCGAACGACGGACGCCGCCGGAGCTTCCAGTAGGAGCTCGTCGCCCTGCCGCCGGCGGCGGGAAGGTGGATCGCCGTGATCACCTCGTCGCGGCGCTTGGTCGTGTAGTCGATCCCGTCGTCCTTGTAAAGACTGGCCGCTGGGATCCGTCGCGAGCCCTCAACCCCCTGCAGCGTGACCTCGGCATTCAGGGCGAGCGCGACCGGCGCGCTGTCGGATGACGAGACGGCCCAGCAGCGGGGCGAGCTGCGCGCCACCAGGCAAATCTGCCCATCCTTCTTCAGGCAGAAGCCGACGGCTTTGCGCCAGCTATAGGTCTGGTTGTAGTAGTTGCAGCGCGGGTCGACGAGCAGGTTGCCGCCCAGCGTCCCCATCACACGTACCTGCGGCGTCGACACTAAGCCGCTGGCCTGGGCGAGGGCGCGATAGGCGCCGTCGAGCGCCGGATGCGTCGCGAGCTCGTCAAGCGTGGCGCCGGCCCGAATATCGAGTCCACGTGTCGCATCACCATCGACGGCCGCCCCGTTGGGCAAAGCGTTGAGACTGATCAGCGTCGAGACGTCGAATTGCCGCCGCTTCAGGTTTGGCACGAGGTCCGTTCCGCCGGCGATGAACATCGAGCCGGGATTTGACGCGGCCATCTCTGCCGCCTCGTGAACCGAGCGGGGCCGCAGATAGCGCAGGCGCGGAAGCCGAAGCATCTACTTACCTTTCCACTCGTCCGGCACTTCGGCGCTGATCAGCGGCGGGAAGTCGAAGGCCGGCACGGACTTCGGTCCGACGCGCTTCGCCTTGTCGTGCATGGCTTTGAGCACCTTTTCGGGCGTGATCGGCACCTCGTCGATCCGGACACCGAGCGCGTTGTAGATGGCGTTGGCGACCGCCGGGATCACCGGCAAGAGCGGGCCCTGCCCCGCTTCTTTCGCGCCGAACGGCCCCTCCCGATCGATGGTCTCGACGAGGTAGGTGTGCATGATCGGGGCCTCGAGCGCGGTCGGGCTTTTGTACTCGAGCAAGGAAGGAAACTTGTGCAGGCCGAGGCGGAAGGTCTGCTCCTCCATCAGCGCTTCCCCGAGCGCCATGTAGACGCTGCCCTCCACCTGGCCAATCACCAGCATGGGATTGATGGCGCGGCCGATGTCGTGCGCGATCCATACCTCCGGTACCCGTACCTCGCCGGTCCGTGGATCGCAATCGACCTCGACCACGGCCGCCGAATAGGAGTAGGCCGGGCTGGGCCCGACCCCCGCGCCCTTGTAGGGACCGACCAGCTTCGGCGGGGTGTAGCTGCCGGTGCCGGTCACGACCCCACCCTGCGCCTCGGCGAGCTGGACCGCCTG
>DATNMN010000167.1:0-7100 GCA_035602295.1 Candidatus Dormiibacterota bacterium
TCGGCCTCCCCGATGCGCCGGCCGTAGTAGTAGGCCACGATGATCGCGAGCAGCACGAGGATGGCCAGCGGGATCGTGAACGGTCCGAGGGCGGTTGCCACCCGCTCGTAGTTCTGGCCCAGCTTGTAGCCGGCAAACGCGAGGGCCAGGTTCCACGGGATGGCCCCGGCGATGGTGGCCAGCGTGAATGGGACGATCGTGATGCGCGAGAGGCCCGCCGGAAACGAGATGTAGGTGCGGATGACCGGCAGGAGGCGCCCGAGGAAGACTGCGAACAAACCCCAGCGCTCGAAGAACCGATTCGCCAGCCGCAGGTGGCCCGCGGTGAGGCCAACGCGCCGGCCCGGACCCAGGATCAGCACTTCGCCGTAGCGGCGGACGAGCAGGTACGCGACCAGGGAGCCGACAAGGTTACCGACGCTGGCCGCGACGACGACGCCGATAAAGGAGAGCTTGCCCTGCGAGGCCAGCGCACCACCGAGCGGGACGACAATTTCACTGGAAATCGGGATCCCCGCGCTCTCCGCCGACATCGTGAGGAAGATGGCGATGAGCCCGCCCGCAGTGATGATCTGGATGATCTGATGCGACATCCGGCGAAGCCTAGCAGTTAGCCTGATCAGGACGTGACGCGAAAAAGCCCGCGCGACGTAGCCGACGATGCCCTCGGGCAGCTCGTCGAGCGGCTGGCCACGTCACATCATCGGCGGCGGCTGCGGCGCGTCGGATGGGCCATCGCGACCGATCCCCCGCCGGGCGGATGGGCCGAGGGTCAACCCCTGCCACGCCCGGGGAACACGCTTACGGTGCTGATCGACGGAGCTGAGGCGCTCCAGGCGATGGCGGCGGCGATCGCGGAAGCTCGGTCGCATGTCCACATCACCGGCTGGCACATCACTCCAAGCTTTGCCATGACCCGCGGCGAGCGGCCGGTCGTTTTGAAGGAGTTGCTCGCTGAGGTCGCCGCGCGCATCCCCGTCCGGGTTTTGATCTGGGCGGGCGTACCGGTGCCGGTGATGCGGCCCCGGCGAGGCGACGTCCGCAAAATCCGCGACGAGTTGACCGCCGGCAGCCAAATCCAGGTCGCGCTCGATGCCCGGGAGCGGCCGATGCACTGCCACCACGAGAAAACGATCGTGATCGATGATCGGATCGCCTTCGTCGGTGGCGTCGACCTGACCAGCTTCAATGGCGACCGCTGGGATACGCCTGAACACCCGCCCCGCGGCGCGGTCGGATGGCATGATGTCGCGGCCCGCATCGCCGGGCCCGCCGTACAGGATGTCGCGGAAAACTTTGCGATGCGCTGGCAGGCGATCACCGACGAGCGGCTCCCGCAGGTTGACACGCCATCACCGGCGGGCGACATCGAGGTACAGGTGGTGCGCACGGTGCCGGACGGCACCTACCCCCAGCAGCTCCCCCGTGGGGACTTTCGTATCCTCGAGTCGTATCTGCGTGCGCTGCGCGCCGCGCAGCGCTTCATCTACCTGGAGAACCAGTTCCTCTGGTCACCCGAGATCCTCGCCGTCCTTCGCGACAAGCTGGCGCGGCCGCCGACGCCCGACTTTCGCATCGTCATGGTCCTCCCCGCCAAGCCCGACTCAGGGAGCGACGACACCCGCGGCCAGCTGGGGACGCTGGTCCAGGCCGACGGCGACGGTGGCCGGCTGCTGGCGTGCACGCTCTACTCGATCGGTGGGGACAAGGACTGGCAGGTCTACATCCACGCCAAGGTGGGCATCGTCGACGACGCCTGGATGACGATCGGCTCCGCCAACCTGAACGAGCACTCGCTCTTCAACGACACCGAGATGAACCTCGTCACGCACGACGCACGTCTTGCTCAGCAAACCCGGCTGCGCCTGTGGGCGGAGCACTTGCAACTGCCGGTCACCGAGGTGGCCGGCGATCCGACCGATGTTATCGACCGGCTGTGGAAGCCGATCGCCCGCGAGCAGGCGGAGCGCCGCTCACGGGGAGAACGGGCGACGCACCGGCTGAGCACGTTGCCCGGCGTCTCCCGCCGGTCACGTCTGCTGCTCGGCCCCCTTCAGGGCCTCGTTGTCGACGCCTGACTAACGCGGGCCGAAGGTCTCCTTCAGCTCTCCCATTGCGAGACGGGAAGAAAGTAGGGGTAGATGTTGCAGCGCCAGCCGATCAGCGGATGTACGCCCAGGCGGCCCGGTGGATCTTCATCAGCAAAAGGTTGCCGCACTTCCAGCCAGTTGGGCTCACCGTTGCACTGCGGACACCGCACCGGCGGCCGAAGGTCTTCCATCCATGGGTTATGGTACTGGCCCCGATCAATCAGGCATCACCAATCGGATCGACTCGATAATGAAGGCAGAGGCGATCGCATACACCTGGAGGATTGTTGATGAAGTTGCTCGGTTTTCAGATTCCGAATTACACCTTTCCGGGAGTGACGAACGACAAGCTGTTCGATCACGTCGCGATGCTTGCCAGCACCGCGGAAAAGGCCGGCTTCGATTCCGTCTACGTGATGGATCATTTCTACCAGCTCCCCAACATCGGCCCGCGGACCGAGCCCATGCTCGAGGCCTATACCGTGCTGTCGGGGATCGCCGCGCGGACCAAGAAAATCAGGATCGGCGCGCTCGTCACCGGCGTCACTTATCGCAACCCGGCCTTGCTGGCCAAAACCGTCACCACGCTCGATGTCGTCTCATCAGGCCGGGCCATCCTGGGACTCGGCGCAGCGTGGAATGAGGACGAGCACCGTGGCTACGGCTACGATTTTCCACCGGTCGGCGAGCGCATCAGCCGGCTCGAAGAGGCGCTGCAGATCTGCCGGGCGATGTTCCGCGAGGAGGTAGCGACCTTCCGGGGACAGTACTACCGGATCAATGGCGCGCTCAATTTCCCGCGACCCGTCCAAGCGAACGGCCCCCCGATCATGGTCGGCGGCGGCGGGGAGCAACGGACCCTCAAGCTGGTCGCGCAGTACGCCGATATGTGCAACATCTTCGGTGACGCGGCAACGGTGCGGCACAAGATCGACGTCCTCGAGCGGCACTGCGAGACGGTTGGTCGTGACCCACGAACGATCATCAAGACCCGACTGGGCACCCTGCTCATTCGCAAGACCGACGCCGAGGCCGAGCGCGTCTTCCAGCAAGTGCTCAATCGACCCGGGATCAATCAGGAGTATGTCCGCTCCGTGCTCATGGTCGGTGGTCCCGACCGCGTCGCGGAGCAAGCCCAGCAGCTGCTCGATGCCGGGCTGGACGGCCTGATCTTCAACATGCCACACATCGAGGATCCCGAGGCGATCGAGCTGGCGGGCAAGACGCTTGCCGGCCTGCGCCAAGCGGCGGCGGCACGGTAGCGCGCCGGGCAATGGCTGAGGAGCGGCTCTACTCGATCACGGAGGCCGCGGAGAAACTCGGCGTGTCACCGGCGACGATCGCGACCTGGATCCGGCTTGGCATCGGGACGGCCAGCCGCCAGGACGAGCTCGGCAGGAATCGGTATACGGATGCGGACCTGAAGGAAATGGAACGCCGGTTCCAGGAACGGCAGGCTCGCAAGCGAACCCCCCAACCTCCATAGGCCCGGCACGTACAATACGGAGGCTTTGCGAGGGCGAGAGCGCAAGGAGGATGCTTGCAGGCACGGCTGCTAACCACTGCCCCTGAAAAGGCGGAGGTGGACGCGCTCATCCTGCCGATCTTCGAGGGCCAGCCAAAGCTGCCGCCGGAAGCCGTCACCCTGGACAAGAAGCTCAAGGGCGCCATCACCCAGCTTCTCGCCGATCGGGAGTTCCGCGGCAAGTTCATGGAGCTGGTCCCGGTCCACAATCTCAACAGTCTTCCCAGCAAGTGGACCGTCCTGGTCGGCGTCGGAAAATCAGAAGAGCTCGACATGGTTCGGTTACGCAACGCCCTGCAGGCTGCCGGCCGGGTGCTGCGTAAGCGCGGTCATCGCCGGGTCGCGGTTGTCCTCCCCAAAGGCGTCGCTGCTAGGGGCAGCGCCAGTGACGTAGCGCGGGCGGTCACCGAAGGCATCGGGCTCAGCAACTTCGACGTGGGCTCGCTGAAGACGCGGCACGAGCACGCGGTGACGCAGATCAGCGCGCTGAGCATCGTCGGCCTCGACGGGGACAAAGCGGCCTCCGCTGCGGTGAAAGACGCCATGGTGCTGGCGGACGCCACGAACCGCATACGGGAGTGGGTCAACGCGCCGGCGAACACTTTCACACCGACGGTCTTTGCCGAGAAAGTGAAGGAGGCCGTCAAGGGAACGGGCCTCGACCTGAAAGTCCTCGAGGTCGACGATATGCGTCGGCTGAAAATGGGCGCGCTGCTGGCGGTCGCGCGCGGCTCCGACGAGCCGGCGAAGATGATCGTTCTGCGCTACTCGGGCGGACGCAAGGGTGGCCCGATGTTGGCGTTGGTCGGCAAGGGCATCACCTTTGACAGCGGCGGTATCTCCATCAAGCCGGCCCAAAACATGGAGATGATGAAATCCGACATGGGAGGTGGCGCGGCCGTCGTCGGCGCCATGCTGGCGATCGCCGAGCTCGAGCCGAAGATCAATGTTATCGGCATCGTCCCCACCACCGAAAACATGCCGTCCGGCCACGCCATCAAGCCGGGCGACGTCGTGACCGGGTCGGGCGGGAAGACGATCGAGATCATCAACACCGATGCGGAGGGTCGCCTCATCCTCTCGGATGGGCTTACCTATGCCGTGAAGGAGGGCGCCACCCACATCGTCGACATCGCCACGCTGACCGGGTCAATCATGCGCACCCTGGGTCCGCTCGCCATCGGCGCCTTCGGCAACGATGTGACGCTGATGGACCTGGTCCGGCGCGCGGCCGACCTGGCAGGCGAGCGGCTCTGGGAGCTGCCGTTATGGGCCGAGTACAACGGACTGATGGACAGCCAGATCGCCGACCTCAAGAATGCCAGCGTTCCCTGGGCTGGCGCGACGACCGCGGCCATCTTCCTTCGCGAGTTCGTCGATGGCAAACCCTGGGTCCACCTCGACATCGCCGGAAGCGCCTGGCAGGACGCGCCCGAACTAAAGAGCGTCCCTTCCGGTCCCACCGGTTCGGGGGTGCGCGTCATGGCGCATCTGGCCGAGCTGCTCGCCGAGCACTAAGCCATCTCCGACGTCACGACGCTCGGCGTTCCGAAGGAGGTCCGAACCGAGCGGTTGCTGCTGCGGCAATGGCGCGAATCGGATCTCGAGCCTCTGGCAGAGATCTACGCGCAACCTGAGTACCTCGCCCACATGCCCGCCCTCGACCGAGACCGAACGGCCAAGCAGATCGAAGCGTTCACGCGTAGGTGGCGAGACGATGGCGCCTGCCAATGGGCGGCCGTCGACCTTCGAACCGATCGGCTCATCGGGCGGATCGGCTTGTTACGGCACCACGATTGGCCGGTGGAGCCCGATCCGATCGAGGTGGGCTGGACCCTGCACCGAGATTACTGGGGGCGCGGGTTGGCCACGGAAGGCGGCCGGGTGTCGATCGAAATCTGGCGAGAACGGCTGCTGAACGATCAGCGCCTGATCTCGATCACGGTCCCCCGGAACTCGCGATCGCGCGCCGTCATGGCTCGGCTCGGCCTCACGCTTCGCGGCACGGCATACTGGAAAAACCTCGACGTCGTCTGGTACGCGGTCGACCGCTGACCGGCTAGCGCTTGGCCCAGCCCGGGTCGGGGTACCGAGGGCGCGCCGTGGCGACCTCGGGGGGCCAGATCAACACGGCGCGGCCCGCCTGCACCTGCTCAACGTAAACCGGCTTCACAGCGTTGGCGCCGCGATCGTCGAACTTAATCTCCCCGAAGAAGGTGTTGAGGTCCGTGATCGCGAGCGCATCGCGAACCCACCGGGGCTGCGTCGAGTTGGCCTGTTCGATCGCCACCTCGAGTGTCAGGCAGGCGGCCGTAGCCGCGGCCGCGTGTTGGTCGGGAATATGCCCGAACTGGCCGGCGAACGCGAGCGAGTAGTGGAAGCTGTCGATGAAGTAGCTCGTCCGGTTCCGGGTGCTGGGTGCCCACTGCGTCGTCCCGACGCTGTAGTTGGCGGCCGCCTGGAGGTCTTGAGTGAATTGCGGGTTACCCGGCCCATCGCTGAAGGCCAACAACTTGGGCTGGACCTTCATCTGTAAGGCCTGCTGGATCGTGCGCACGCTCTCTGCTGGATGCCCGGCCTCGAGGAGCAGATCGGGGCTGGCGCCGGCGGCAGCTCCCAGCACGCCACTGAGGTCATTTACTCCGGACGTATAACTGGCGCCATAGAGGACGTTGAGGCCTTTTGCCTGCGCATAAATCACCGTGGCATTGGCCACCTCGGCGGAGAGGCTGTCGCTCGCGGCCAGGATCGCCATCGAGACGGGCTTCGGGTTCTGGGCGAGTGCCATGTCGATCACGCCTTGCAGCTGGCGGCTATCGGGCGCTAGCACACTAAATAGATAGTGGTAGTGGTTGTTGAAGATGGTGTCGGACGAAGCCCCATTGCTGACCATCGGCACCTGGTGCTGCTCGGCGACCGGTGCGGCGCGGGCGGCGGTGGCGTCGTTGGAGGGGCCCAGCAGCAGGGTGTCGTGGTTCTGCGAGATCAGCTGTTCGGTGACAGCAGCAGCGATCGATGGGCGGCTCTGGTCATCCGTGATGTCGATGTTGAGCCGGTGGCCAGCGCCCCTCAGGATAACGCCGCCCTTGGCGTTGATCCAGTCCTGGCAGAAGAGGTAGCCCTCCTTGGCCATCTGGCCGCTTTCCGCCTGGCTGCCGGTAAGCGAGAGGACCGCGCCGACGTTGATCGCGCTCCCGAGGGGAGATGCGGTAATCCCAGGAATGGGCGCGCAGGCGGCAAGGAGTGAAATAACCACGATCAGCCCGGCCAGCGGAAGCGGCCATCTCCGCACGAGGCGTGATTATGTGCCCCTAGCCCGGCACCGGCACGGCAACTTGCTTACAAATAAGCTGATAGCCGAACGGGCAGGGGCGGAGCCGCCTACTAAACTATGCGATTGGCTGGGCCGGTGGCGAGTTAGCCAAGTGGTAAGGCAGAGGTCTGCAAAACCTCCACCGCGGGTTCGAATCCCGCACTCGCCTCCA
>DATNMN010000168.1:0-8507 GCA_035602295.1 Candidatus Dormiibacterota bacterium
CGCTCGCTGGTCGGTCGCTTCCTCGAGCATTCCCGGATCTTTCGATTCGGTCCGGACGGCGACGCGGCCGAGTACTACCTCGGTTCGTCAGACCTGATGCCGCGAAACCTCGATCGCCGCGTCGAGGCGATGGTCCCCGTATTGGACCCCGCCTTGCAGGATCGGCTCGCGCAGATCCTCGACGTCGTACTCGAGGACGATGTGCTCGCCTGGGGATTGCAGCCGAACGGGTCCTGGTCGAAGGTCCCGACCATCAAAGGCGTCAACGCGCAGCAGGCCTTCGAGCAGCTGGCCGCTGCTCGCGCGGCGGCGACCAACGGATCCGCGCCGGATGCTTGAGCGCGAGATCAAGCTCGCGGTCACGCCCAGTTTCCACCTGCCGAATCTCGAAGACGTAGCGGCCGCGGTCGAGACGTCGCCCGTGGATGAGCGCCGCCTCGAAACCGTCTACTACGACACGCCGGACTTGCGACTGGCGCGCTGGGGCTGCAACCTACGGTTGCGCCAGGGTGAGGGCTGGACGCTCAAGCTTCCGAGCACGACCGAAGGTCGCACCCTCAATCGGAGGGAGCTCGAATTCCCAGGCGACGGCAACCGGCCGCCCGATGCAGCGGTCGCGCTTGTGATCGCTTACCTGCGCCGCTCCACGCTCGTGCCCGTGGCCAGCCTTTCCACCGTGCGCCGCCGGGTGCAACTCAAGAACCGCGACGGCGCGGTGCTCGCCGAGGTCGTCGATGATGACGTCTCGGTCATCCAGGGACTTCGCATCCAGAACCGGTTCCGCGAGGTGGAGGTCGAGCTGCGCGATCCTTCGGCGGATCACTTGCTGGACCCGATCCTCGCGCGGCTGCGCCACGCCGGAGCCTCCGACGAAGACCAGGCATCGAAGCTGGTGCGCGCGCTCGGGCCGCGGGCGACGGCCGCGCCCGAGGTCGACCCCATCCTGCTGGCGCCCACGGCCCGCGCCGGGGACCTGGTGCGCCACGTGATCGCGGTATCGGTCGCCAGCTTGCTGCGGCACGATCCCGGCGTGCGGCTGGGCGACGACCCGGAAGATGTTCATCGGGCCAGGGTCGCGACCCGACGGCTGCGCTCGCAGTTGCGGACGTTTCGCGCGCTGCTCGACCCCGTGTGGGCCAACGCGCTGCGCGCCGACCTGCGCTGGCTCGCCGCCGGCCTGGGCAGCGTTCGCGATAAGCAAGTGATGAGCCAGCGTTTGCGCGACCGGGCGACGGCGCTGAGCGCGGATGACGCCCCGATCGTTGCCGAGCTCGCCGATGAGTTGCAGGCGGAGAGTGAGGAGGCTCGAGCCCGACTGGTGCTCGACATGCGCACTGACCGTTACATCGACCTGATCGAGCGGCTGGTCGAAGCCTCTCGCGCGCCGGCCCTCACCGCGCAAGCCGACCAGCCGGCGGCGACCGCTATGCCGGCGCTGGCTCGGCGAGATTGGAAACGGTTGCGCAAGGGCGTGCGGCGCCTGCCCGAGTCGGCCGCTGACCTCGACCTTCATCGCATTCGCATCCTCGCCAAGCGCGCTCGCTATGCCGCCGAGGCAGCCGCGCCCATCGCCGGGAAGAGCGTGCCGCAGTTCTCCGAGGCCGCCGCGGCACTCCAGGACGTCCTCGGTGATCATCAGGACAGCGCGACGGCCCAACGTTGGTTGCGAGGGGCCGGAAACGGACCACGCGCCTTCGTTTCGGGTGAATTGTGCGCGCTCGAACGTGAGGCGGCCGCCCACGCCCGGGCCGAATGGTCTAAAGTCTGGAAAAAACTTGACCGCAAGCGGCTCAGAAGGTGGATGATATGAGCCGAGCCGCCTCGACCCAGCCATCGTCACAGCAACTAATACCGCAAGGGGTGTCCATGGCAGCAAAGATCTTGAGCGTCGATGAGGCCAAGCTGGTCAGGGCCGCGGGGGGCGTCGTCCGCCGGAATGGGTCGCGCGGGGCGATGCGCCTCGCCGTCGTCCACCGCCCCGGCTACGATGACTGGTCTTTCCCCAAGGGAAAGGTGGATCGCGGCGAGACCCTCGAGGAAACCGCGCTGCGCGAAGTGGAGGAGGAGACGGGTCTTCGCTGCAAGCTCGTGTCCCCGCTCGGCTGCACCGCCTACGCCGACCACAAGGGTCGTGACAAGGTCGCCTGCTACTGGCTGATGGACGTAGTCAGCGGCCGATTCCGCGCGGGTAGCGAGATCGATGAGGTCCGCTGGGTGACGATCGATGAAGCCCTCGACCTGCTCAGCTATCGACGGGATCGTGCCCTGCTGCGGGCGCTCGACCTCGAAGCGACCGGATAGCGCGGCTTCGTTCCAGGCCGTCGTTACCTGATGGCAATCTACGTCGTTCGTCACGCGAAGGCGGGCGATCGTGGCGAATGGGAGGGCGATGACCAGCTACGGCCGCTGACGAAGTCAGGCCACCGGCAGGCCGATGAACTGGCTGGCTGGCTCAGGAAGGAGCCAATCGACGCCATTCTCTCCAGCCCCTACGTTCGCTGCCTCCAGACTCTCGAGCCGCTCGCTGAACAGCGCAAACTTCCGATCAAGCCGAGAACCGACCTGGCGGAAGGGGCCGGTGGCGAGAGCATCCTCCGCATGGCTGCGGAGTTCAAGGGACGCAACGTGGTGCTCTGCACCCATGGGGACGTGGTCGAGGAGCTGCTGGAGCACCTGATCGCCGACGGACTCGTCGCGAGGGCCCACGCCCAACTCGAAAAGGGCTCAACCTGGATCCTCGACGAGAAGAACGGTCGCATCGCGCGCGCGACCTACCAGCCGGCGCCCTGAAGCGCAGTTAGCCGAAGCGGCCGCTCACATAGTCGCGGGTCCGGGAATCCCTGGCATCCGCGAAGATCTCGGCGGTCGGTGCGAACTCGACCAGCTCGCCACTGCGATCGAACGGCTCGATCAGCATGAAGGCGGTGAAATCCGCCAGTCTCTTGGCCAGCTGCATGTTGTGCGTGACGATCACGACGGTGTAGCGGCCAGCCAGGTCGCGGATGAGCTCTTCCACCCTCAGCGTTGAGATTGGATCAAGGGCCGAGCAGGGCTCATCCATCAGGATCACCTCGGGCCTGACGGCGATGCAGCGGGCGATGCAGAGCCGCTGCTGCTGGCCGCCTGACATCGAGGTCGCAGAGTCGTGGAGCCGGTCGGCCACATCGTTCCAGAGCCCGGCGACGCGCAGACTTTCTTCCACGGCGGTGTGGACGGCGACCTTGCTCCAGCCCATCAAGCGCGGGCCGTAGGCGACGTTGTCGTAGATCGACATGGGGAACGGATTGGCTCGCTGGAAGACCATGCCGACGCGGCGCCGCAGCTCTTGCAGGGTGGCCGCCGTCGTGATTTCTTCGTGGCCGAGCCGGATGGATCCCTTGATCCGCGCGCCCGGGGTCAGGTCGTACATGCGATTAAAGGTGTGAAGCAGCGTGGTCTTGCCGCAGCCGGAGGGACCGATCAGCGCGGTGATCTTGTGCTCGGCGATGGACAGCGTGACATCGTTGAGGGCGCGGAAGCGGCCGTAATAAAACGACACGTTCGATGCGCGGATCTTGACGCGGTGCCCGTTGAGCGCCGCGTGGGTGGAATCCAGAGTGCGGCTACGCGTCGCCGGAGCCGATGGCTGCGCCAACTGACACCTTCCTTACCCACCCACGCTACGGTTCGCGGGTTAACGGCAGGTTATGCGCGGGTTAAGCGCACGGAACCCCAACCCTGCCCGAACCTTAACGCGCCGCATTCCTGCTCTTTACGTTGGCGGTCTAGATTGCGAGTCAAGCGCTTTCATATGGTTTCCCTTTCCGGGCCGCTCCCAGGCTCTCCCCCTACGGAGCGGCTTTTCTTTGCAGGTCTTGGCCGCTTGCATCTGCTAGATTCCGGCACGGATGGCGAGAAGCTTGCGACGACGTGTTTCTGAATGGCGCGACCATCGCGACATGAACGACACGCCCGGACCGCCGCCGGACCCAACCAATCGTGACGACGAGTCCAGTCCGATCCTGGAACAGCTAGCCGAGGGGGTCGTTCTGGTCGATCGCGACCGAACCGTTCGATGGCTGAATCCGGCCGCGCGCCAGATGGTGGCCGCGATCGATCAACCAGCAGGGCGCCTGCTGGTGGAGGTGATCCGCGACCATCGGCTGGATGCGCTGGCGGAACGCGCGCGCGACTCCCAGCTGGAGCAGTCCCTTGAAATCGCCTTGTCGGTATCGGGACGTACGTTGTACGTCCGGGCGATTCCTCTATCGGCGGGACGCATTGCGCTCCTGATGCAGGACGTGAGCCGGCTTCGCTACTTGGAGACGGTGCGCCAGCAATTCGTCGCCAACCTTTCGCACGAAATCCGAACCCCGCTGGCGGGCCTCGATCTCGCCGCGCAAACGCTCTCGGGCCAGTTGCCTGCCGAGGGTGACACCCGGCTCTTCATCGACCGCATCATCCAGGAGTCCCAACGGCTGCAGGCGATCCTGTTGAACCTGACCCAGCTTGCCGCACTGGATGCCGAAGGCATCGAGGTGGAGCGCGCCCCATTCAACGCCGCCACGCTGGTTGCCGAGCTGGTCGACCGTTATCAGCCGCGCGCGGCGTCGGCAGGTCTTGCCCTTCAGGCCAGCCCTCGTAAGGCCGACATCGAGGTCCTGGGTGACCGCGGCAAGACCGATCAGGCCCTGCAGAACATCGTCGACAACGCGCTCAAGTTCACCCGCGCCGGCGAGGTGGTCGTCAGTGTGACCTCCGATCACGCCTGGGTAGAGATTGGGGTCCAGGACACCGGCCCTGGTATTCCGCCGCGCGACCTGCCCCGAATCTTCGAGCGTTTCTACAAGGTGGACCGTGCTCGAGGAGGTCAGCCGGGCAGCGGCCTGGGGCTATCGATTGCCCGCCACCTGGTCGAGCTCCAGGGCGGCACCATCACCGCCGAGAGCACCCCCGGCGCGGGCACCTTCATTCGGGTGCGGCTTCCGCGAGCGCCGTTAACCTTCCGTTAACCTAGCGCGCCCCGGGCGATTACGCCCGCTGGATACGATCAGAACGGATCCACCGGCACCAATTTTGCTCATTCGGAAGGAGGAAACATCGCCAGCATGAAACGTGTTCTCGCCGCCCTGTCCGTGGGCGCGAGCATCCTGCTCGCCGCCTGCGGCGGAAGCAATACCGGCACGGGCGGCAGCCCGTCTGCGACCGCCGGCACGCCCGTCCCGCCGGCCGCCGCGCTGCAGGGCACCGGCGCGACCTTCCCCGCCCCGTTCTACGACGCGGCCCGCTTCGCCTACAACCTGAAGTACAGCCAGGTCACGGTCAACTACAATCCGCTCGGCTCAGGCGCCGGGATCTCCGCACTGACCAAGAAGGTCGTCGACTTCGGCGCGAGCGACGTGCCCATGAATGCCACGGAGCTCACCGCCGCGGGCGGCGCCGACGCCGTCGTGCAGATCGCGTCGACCCTGGGCACCGAGTCCCTGGCCTACAACCTGTCCGGCGTCGCTAGCGGGCAGCTCAAGCTGACCCCCAAGACGATCGCCGGCATCTTCCTCGGCACCATCAAGAACTGGAATGATCCGGCGCTCGCCGCCGACAACAGGGGCGTCAGCCTGCCCAACCAGGCGATCAGCGTCGTTCACCGCTCCGACGGCAGTGGGACGACCTACATCTTTACCGACTACCTGTCGACCGTCAGCGCCGACTGGAAGAGCAAGGTCGGCAAAGGCAAGTCCGTCTCCTGGCCCGTCGGCCAGGGCGCCAAAGGCAACGAGGCCGTCGCCACCACTGTCAAGCAGACGCCCGGCGCGATCGGCTACGTCGAGCTCGCCTATGTCATCCAGACCAACATGACCCAGGCGTCGCTGCAGAATCATGACGGCAGCTTCGTCATCCCGAGCCCCGAGGGTGCCACAGCGGCCGCCAGCCAGTTCCTCGCGATCAACCCGACCCAATTCTCGATCGTGGACGCCCCCGGCAAGACCAGCGCTCCGATCAGCGGCTACAGCTGGCTGATGCTGTACAAGGATCAGGCCGACAAGACCAAGGGCACCGCGCTGGTCGACTACCTCGACTGGCTGGTCACCGATGGCCAGCAGTACGCTGTTAATGTCCACTACTCGAAGCTGCCGGCCAACATCGTGAAGGACGACATCATTTCGCTGAAGACCGTCACCTCGGGAGGCAGCACCCTCCTCAACGTGCCCGCCCCGTCCTAACGTCGCAATGAGCCGCGGAACTGCCGAGCGGGTGGTTCCAACGCCGCTGGTGGCCGCGAGCCGCCAGCGGCGGCTCGTTTCCGGCGACCGCCTCTTCCGGGTGATCGCCTACGGGGCGGCGGGCCTGATCATCCTGATCGCGGCCATCTTCGTCATCGCGCTGGTCGTTCCCGCGCTCCCCGCGATCACGAAATTCGGGCTCGGGTTCTTTACCAGCCGCGTGTGGGATCCGGTCAGAAACCAGTTCGGTGCCCTGGCCCCGATCTACGGCACGCTGGTGACGTCGGCGATCGCCCTGGTGATCGCCTTTCCCATCGGACTTGGCGCTGCCCTGTTTCTCGCCGATGATGCTCGCCTGCAGCTGCTGCGCGGCCCCCTGTCATTTCTCATCGAGCTCCTGGCCGGCATCCCCAGCGTGGTCATCGGACTCTGGGCTTTCTTCACGCTGACTCCGTTGATGCGGGACAAGGTCGATCCGTTCCTGAGCCACATCCTGGGCTTCCTTCCGCTGTTTAAAGGAACGGCGAGCGGCTACGGCTTCCTGACGGCCGGCCTGGTGCTGGGCATCATGGTGCTGCCGATCATGATCGCGCTCTCGCGCGACGTCATCCGCGCCGTCCCTCGCGAGCTGCGGGAGGCGAGCCTGGCGCTCGGCGCGACCAATGCCGAGACCACCTGGTCGGTCATCCTGCCCTACGCCCGGGTGGGGATCACTGGCGCCGTTCTGCTGTCCCTCGGTCGCGCGCTCGGTGAGACGATCGCGGTCACCATGGTGATCGGCAACACGATGCAAATCAGTGCATCGCTGTTCGCCACGGGATACACGCTGCCGAGCGTGATCGCCAACGAATTCACCGAGGCGAACGGCAACCTGTACCTCGGTTCGCTCTTCTATCTCGGCGTGGTCCTGGTGCTGATCACGATTGTCGTGAACGTCCTGGCCCGACTTTTGATCTGGCGGTTTTCGGGATCGGCGCGGGCCGCGGCATGAGCCTGCCGATGGTCCGCGTCCTCATCGACCGGCTGGTCGGGGCGCTCGTCGTGCTCTGCGTGATGGTGGCGGCCATCCCGGTGCTCGTGCTGTTCCTCTACGTCATCATCAAGGGTCTGCCCGGAATCCTGACCCCGGGTTTCTTCACCCAATCACCCCACCCACAGGGCGTGCCGGGCGGCGGCGTGCTCAACGCCATCATCGGAACCCTCGAGATCGTCGGCATCGGCTCCTTGCTGGCGGTACCCGTCGGTGCCCTGATTGGCATCTTTCTCTCCGAGTACGGACGCAACCAGCTCGGCGACACGGTTCGGTTCATCAGCGACGTCCTGACGGGCCTGCCCTCGATCGCATTCGGCATCTTCGGGTACACCGTCGTAGTGCTCACCACGCATCATTACTCGGCGCTCGCGGCCTCGATCGCACTGGCGGTGCTGATGCTGCCGGTGATCCTTCGGGCCACGGAGACCGCACTCCTGCTGGTGCCGAACGCACTGCGTGAAGCCGGGTTGGCCCTGGGGGCGCCACGCTGGCGGGTGACGCTGGAAATCGTGGTGCCGGCCGCGCTCGGGGGGATCGTCACCGGCGCACTGCTCGCGATGGCGCGCGCCGCCGGCGAGACGGCGCCGCTCCTCTTCACAACCCTCGGCAATGACATCGTGCAGACGAATCCGCTGCAGCCGATGGGTGCGCTGGCGCTCACGGTCTTTCGAAATGCGCTCGTCCCCTATCCCAACCTGCAGGATCAGGCCTGGGCAGCGGCGCTCCTGCTTGTGATCATGGTGGCGGCCACTAACATCCTGGCCCGGGTGTACGTCCGGCGGATCCAGCGCTAGTGGCGGTCAATGGGAGAATGATGGCTTGGAAGACGATGCAGACTGAGGTTGCCCCACCATCGGCGGCCGACCCCGACATCGAGATCAAGCTCGACGCCCGCCAGGTGAACTTCTTCTACGGCGATTTCCAGGCGCTGCACGAGGCCTCGCTTTCCGTCCAGGCGCGCAAGATCACCGCCCTGATCGGCCCTTCCGGCTGTGGCAAGACAACCTTCCTGCGCGTCTTCAACCGGATGTATGACCTGGTCCCCGGCACCCGCGCCACCGGTGAGGTGCTGATCGACGGCCACAATGTGCTGTCGCCGGATACCGACGTCATCAACCTGCGTCGCCAGGTGGGCATGCTCTTCCAGCGGGCAAACCCCTTTCCGAAATCGATTTTCGACAACGTTGCCTACGGTCCGCACATGCTCGGTTGGTCGAAACAGCGGATCAACGAGGTGGTGGAAGAGAGCCTCAAGGACACCGGGCTGTGGAACG
>DATNMN010000169.1:0-7970 GCA_035602295.1 Candidatus Dormiibacterota bacterium
GGCGAATCCGTACTGATCGTCACTTTGATACCGGACTCGTAAAAGCGCTTGAGTGGGTGATCCTCGAGACGCCGAACGGCCTTGGTCTGCGCGTTGCTGGTCGGCGCCATATCAAGCTGGATGCCCTGTTCGCGGATCGTCGCCAGGACTTCCGCGTCCTCCTGGGCGCGTACCCCGTGACCTAAGCGCCTCGCGCCCATCGAGATCGCCTGCCTCACGCTTTCGGGTCCGGCCGCTTCACCGGCATGGATAGTGAGATTCAGGCCCAGTGAGCGCGCCATCCGAAACGCGTCTTCGTGCAGGATCGGTGGGTGGCCAGCCTCGTCGCCGGCGAGGTCGAAGCCGATGACGCCCTCGCTGACGAATCGACCGGCGACCTGCGCTAGTGAGAGGTTCTGCGCAGGCGGCATGTCGCGCAACGCCGTCACGATGATGCCGCCCTCCAGGCCGAAGGCTTTGCGCCCGGCGGCCCAGCCACTGAGCACCCCGCGGATCACGTCCGTCAATGAAAGGCCTTGCCCGGTGTGCAACCACGGCCCGTAGCGAATCTCCGCGTAGCGCACGTTGTCGTTGTTCAGGTCTTCGCAGAGCTCGTAGGTGGCTCGTTCCAGCGCCGGCACGCTCTGCAACACAGCGATCGGCAATTGAAAATACTCGATGTACTCGACGAGCGACGCCGTTTTCTCGTTGGCCTCGAGGAAGTCTTTTAGCTTCTCGACGTCGGTGGTTGGAATCGCTACGCCGCCCTGCTTGGCCAGCTCCAACACGGTGCGCGGCCTCAGCGCGCCGTCGAGATGCAGATGCAGCTCCGCCTTGGGCAACGCGTGAAAGTAGGCGGCGTCATCCATCGACGATTCCGCCGTATGCTAGCAGCCCCTATCGCCGCCGCAACGTGATGCCCAACAGCACGGCCCCGATCACGCCGACGACAGCGTACGCGGCCAGCGCCGGCACGGCGAGCGGCACATAGCACTGCGGCGCCACCCGCGGGAGCGGCGTTGGGCACGCCGGCAGCCGGAGGACGATCGAGGCAAGCACGATGACCGGGACAATACTCATGCCAACCAGGTACGCGCCGGTCCGCTCCGGCAAGCGGCGGACCTGGACCAGGACCAGCCCGAGCACGATCAGCGCCTCGATGAGCCCCAAGGGGCCGAGTGCGATGGACACGAACCCGAAGATCAGGCCAAGGACGAAAAATCCGGCGGCGAAGAGCAGCCGCCGGCGCCGGACGCTACGCGGCGTGCTTGTGCCCGTTACCGTTCGGCGTAGTCAGAACGAGGGCAAGCATCTCCGAGGGCCGGGTCGCCCAGAGCCGGTGCCGGCGGAAGGCCGCGCGCAGCTCGGGGGTCAATCCCCAGGCAGCGAGGACCGTGCGAACCCGCGCTGCCCGGCCGGTTTTCAGGTCGACCATGCTGTCGCCGACGTACACTGCACACGACCTCGACAACCCCAGGCGCCCGATGGCTGCCAGCAGCGGGTCGGGCGCCGGCTTGGGCGGGGTGACGTCCTCGAACCCGATCACCACATCGAAGAATCCGCGCAGGCCGGCCGACGTAAGTTCGGCCTCGATCAGTGCCCGGCGTTTGCACGAAACGACGCCCAGGGGCGCACCCGCCTGGCGCAGCTTGCGGAGCAGCGTGGGGATGCCGCGGAATACCCTCGCGTGGCCCAACGTGGCGTCGACCGACCGGTAGGTGGCAACCAGTTCCTCCCACATGTGGGGGGCCACGATCTGCATCTGCTCCGGGAGCGGCAGCCCGCGGCTTTTCCGAAACAGCTCCCGGGCAGCTTCGTCCAGCCGGTGGGTCCGCATCACGTGGGCGAACGCCGCCTCAATCAGGGGATAGCTGTCGACCAGGGTCCCGTCGAAATCAAAGATCAGCCCGCGTGTCTGGCCGTTGCGGACAGACGTTTGGGGTCGAAGAAGAGAGTCTGAATCTGTCGCCATCTGTGCTCAACATCCCTGGGTGGTTTGGACGCGCTCCCGGGGAGCTGCGCTGTCGAAGATCGACCCCTTCCCAATCAAATAATGCCAGCCCTATAACGCCGGCGTCTAGGTTTCCTCTCGGAAGGCGCCGGAGCGAGCTCGCGCGGGCCAAACACCCGTTCGGTCACGCGCGAGGCGACAGCCGGATGAGCGAAATCCCGGGCATGGGCAACTCGAACTCCATGACAAACTCGCCGTTGGAAACATCAACGATGGCGGCAGCCGCAAGCGACTCCAGGCGGTCCCGGTCGTGGAGCGCAGCCCACCCCGTGCTATCCGGCCAATCCGGCCTGCCAATCGCCTCCCAGTTGGCGACGACATTGGAGTGCTTCGCGTCGACTCGGAGATGCTCCTGCCGATACCGATTGGACGGCATTCCCAGGACCCGCAGTCGGACCTTGCGCCCGAGGAGCGCATCGCCGTCAGCCTTGGTCTGATCAAGCGTCCCGTTCCATATGAGCACCTGCTGGGTGCCATCGGAACCGGCCGCGGCGATCGCCTGCACCATCGAGCCGGCGCCGTCTCCCTCAACGGACGCCCGCAGGCGCTGCGGGCCCAGCATCTGCAGCATCCGGAGCGCCCAGTAGCGCGGCTTGCGGAGGTTGCCGACCGTTAGGAGCCCGAAGCCTCCGTGCAATAACCGCGGTGGATGGCCCAGTTCCTCGAAATGGTCGGAGACGACCCAATACGCGAGGTACTCTGCCCGCTGCATCGCCGAGTACATCCCGTGTAAGACGAAGGGGCCGCCGAGTACCGAATCATTGACGGGCGCGAAATGGGTCGGGCTCACCCCCCACTCCGTCCACCACACCGGCTTCGGCTCGAATCCAACGTCGGCGGCGGTGGCCGCGACGTCTAGGGGTAGATTGCCGTACGTGTGAGTGGCAAAGAAGTCGAGCGGAACCTTGACCGCCAACAGGTGGGCCGCAAAGTCGCCGATCCATCCAGCGGCGGCCGTGGCCGGGCCACCTACCAGGAGCCGAGAATCGACCGCCTTGATGGCAGCGGCAGCCTCGTCGTAGAGACGGAAGTACTCGGCGCGCGTGCCGGTCCAGAACACCTCGAGGTTCGGCTCGTTCCAGACTTCGAATCCCCAGGACGAGACCTCTTCGAGACCGTAGCGCTCGACAAGATGGGTTGCGAGGTTACTGACTAGCTCGCGCCAGCGTTCCCAACTCTTGGGCGGTGAAACGATCGCCCGATAGGCAAACACGGTTGCGTTCGGATCGCGTGCCAGCGCCCGCGGCATGAAGGAAAGCTCGACAACCGGCCGAACCCCGAGCTGCAACAGGCGGTCGTACACGCGGTCAACGCCGTCGAAATCGAAGTGCGGCGCACCGTTGGGCTCGGTGTAGACACCCAGGTCGTCGAGCAGGATGCCGTGGGCGCGAATGCGATCCACGCCGAGCTCTTCGTGGGCAAGCCGCAGGGCCTCGGCGAACTCCGTCCCGATGGGCACACCATGCTCATTCGGCCCATAAAAGAGCTGCGACAAATGCTCGGCTCCGAGCATGCGCCAGGGCCGGGCCAGCGGTCCCATCGCGGTCGCCGCATCGACCTCCACGACGACGGGTCCCGCGACGCCGGTCGCGGCAGCCCGGACCGGGCTCGACCGCGGACCGTGCGAGCCGTCGGCGGAACTCAGCGACGCGACGGAATACCAGTAGTCGACGCCCGGCCGGCCAGTTGTGTCTGCATACGAGGGGCCGGGCACCGCCAGGACATCGCCACCGCCATGGTCGATGGTCTGGAATCGTCCATCGGGCTGGTCGGCCCGCTGCACGACGTAGCCCGCGGCGCCCGCGACGGGCGTCCAGCGGAGCGTCACCTGTCCCCCACCGGGCTCGGCCACCACCTGGTCGGGCGGGGGCAGCTCGGCGGCGACAGCGGCGACCGAATCCCGACGCTGCCCGACCCGCCGCTCCCAGTCGAGCCGAGCGGCAGAACGGTCCTGTCGCTCGACTCGCTGAGGCACTAGAAACTCAGGAACGCGTCAACCGCGCTGGCCGCACGGCATCCCAGTGGGCGTCGGCGAGCCGGGCGCCATGGACGGCCGCACGCTGAAGGTCTCCATCGCCAGGTACGGCCGGGCCGCGGCACCGACAGGATCGGACGAGAAGTGACACTGCATCGCGCGATTAACCAAAGCGTTGTCGAGCGCCGCCATGATCATCGCTTGATCGAGGACCAGGTATCGATGACCGATCTGCCCGGGCGTTGTCGTATAGACAGTCCCGTTCGAGTTGTAGGTGCAGTTCGTCGGCCCTGGACAGACCGCGTCGTAAAACCCGTAGCTCCCATAGACCTGCGGGTAGAGGCTGCGAAGCTTCTGGATGTTCGAGAAGGCCTCCTGCGGAAGGACGTCGAGGGCAAGAAACGATGCGTGCGGGCTGACGGCCCCCTCCTGGTAGTCGATATCGCTCGGGTTTGTCGCTAGGTTGTGGGCCGCCCAGGCGATGTAGTTCCCGGTGTCATCCGGGGTGCTGGACGGCGAGAAACCCCACACGGGCGACTGCCGTGCGCGGCTCGCATAGGCGATCTCCGCGAGCGCGTAGTTGCGATCGTTCAGGCCGAAGCTGTGAGACCCCCAGCTGGTCTCGGGTTCCACCAGGTTGGGCATGAGCGCCTCAAACTGCGACCCGCCCCAGCTCGGTGCGAACTGAATGGTTGATTCGCTGTAGTGACCCTCGAAGACTTTGAACGTTTTGTTGGACCGCGGATCCCGGTAGGTGACGTCGCCGCCTTGCGGTACCTGGTGCTGCCAGGCAAAGTACGTCCCCGGCCGGAACGTCCGCCATGTCCGCCACCAGACATCGCCCGGCATCTTGTTGGTTCCAATCCCGACGTAGGCCCCGATGCGAGTTTCGGTGTTCAGGATCCCGTAATGGAATCCGGCGGGCCCCTGATTGGCCATCCAACCGCCGTACTGCTGTCCGGCTGTGTCGTTCGGACCTGACGACGTTCCGTTGCTGTCGGCCAGGACATCCGTCTGGGGTGTGCGGCTGTCGTAGAACAACCCGAGGTCTATCGCGTCGAGGAGCGCGGTGGCTCGATGCTTGAGCTCGGGAACCGCCTGGCGAGTGATCACGAGGCCGGCAGCGTACCAGCTGTTGTCGACCGCCGACATGAACGACCCGGTCGGATCCCGGCCGTTCAGATCCGTGCTATTTGGGGCTGGGTGATCGATGTGATGGGCGGTCGTGGTGTCGTACCAGCTGAACAGCAGGCCATGCCACTTCTCCAGGTGTTCAACCGTCGTCAGCAGCTCAGCAAGCCGGTGCCGTCCCTCCTTCATCGAGATCAAGTGCAGATCGACAGCGGCGACGATGCTCCACATATAAACCCCGATATTCGTGGGCGACGTATAGGTGCCTTTTGCCGGGGCTCCCTGGAATCCGATGTTGTCCAGCGGCAGGTGCGTATTTGCATCGACGCCAACGGACGGGTCGTAGAAGTGCCAGGTGTCTTTGGCGATCTGATACAAGGCCTTCTGTTGCGCCTCGGTCAGGCCGGTGCAGTCTGCACTCGCCTGACCCTGCTGATTGCAGTTGTTGTCGCCGGCAGAAGCAATGGCCGAAGGCGCCGGAAGTGCCGTCACGAGGAGCACGGCAGCGAAAACGATTCCAAGAGACCGGGTGCGAACGATGAGGCGTCCTCCTTACCCTTTCAAGCCGGTGGTGGCGATGCCCTGCTGCACGAACCGCTGCAGCAACAGGAAGACAGTCAACACGGGGGCGATGAGGACCACCGATCCCGCCATCAGCAAGCCGTAGTCGACGGCGTTCTGCCCGATCGAGAACGTCGCGACCGCGACGGGGAGGGTGTACATGTGGTCGCTGGTCGCGATGATCAGCGGCCAGAGGAAGTTGTTCCAGCTGCCGAGGAACATCAGGATCCCGAGCGTCGCCAGCGGGGCGCCAAGGAGGGGCAGCACTACCCGCCGGAAGATCGTGAACTCGCCGGCGCCGTCCATACGCGCCGCTTCCAGGAGCTCGTCAGGCAGGCTCAGGATGTACTGGCGCATGAGGAAGACACCCAGCGCCTGGGCAGCGAACGGCAAGATCATCCCCGCGTAGCTGTTGACCAGCCCCAGGTTGCTCATCAGCACGAAGAGCGGGACGAGATAGACCGTCTGCGGCACCATCAGGGTCGCCAGGACGACCAGGAAGATCGCGTTCTTGCCAGGGAATCGGAGCTTGGCGAGCGCGTAGCCGATCATCGAGCAGAACAGGAGATTCGACCCCACGACGAACGCGGAAACGATCACCGAGTTGATGAAGTACTGGGGAAAGTTGAGCTTGGTGAAGATCGTGGTGTAGTTCTCGAGCGTGAACGTCTGCGGGATCCAGGTCGGCGGCACGTGGTGCAGCTCGGCCGAGGTCTTCACCGAGCTGGCCAGCATCCAGAGGAAGGGGCCAACCAGGAACACCAGGCCGATCAACAGGCCGACATAGACCCACCAGGCGCCCCAACTCCGACGATGTGCGGGACGGGGCTCAGGTCGCGGTTCGGTTCGCGCGAGGATGACCGCCGGGATGGCGGGCCGGACCGGGCTAGCGACGCTCATGTCTGGCTCCTCAGCACGCGGAACTGGATCAGCGTGATCGCCGCGATGACGACGAATAGGGTGTAGGCCATCGCGCTGGCATAGCCCTGGTGGAAGAAGTTGAAGCCCTGCTGGTAGACATACATCGAGACAGAGAGCGTCTTGTTCAGCGGGCCGCCCTGGGTCATGACGAACGGCTCCTCGAAGAGCTGCAGGAAGCCGATGGTCGTGATCACGGTCAGGAAGAGGACCGTCGGGCGCAGCATTGGCAGCGTGATGCTACGAAACTCCTGCCAGCGGTTGGCGCCGTCGATGCGCGCCGCCTCATAGAGATCGTTCGGGATTCCCTGCAGGCCTGCCAGGAAAATAATCATGGCGTTCCCGAAATTGCGCCAGACGGCGAGGACGATGATCACGGGCATCGCGAGCGTGGGGTTGCCAAGCCAGTCAGGGCCCTGAATGCCAAACGCGTGGAAGGCGCCGTTCACCAACCCGAAGTCGGTGTTGAACAGGAAGCGCCAGATCACCGCGATGGCGACGATGCTGCTCACGACCGGCAGGTAATAACCGACCCGAAACACCGCCCGGAACCGGCTGATGCCATGATTCAGCGCGACCGCGGCCGTCAGCCCGAGAGCGACGTTCAGCACCACCCCGACGATGACGAAATAGCCGGTGTTGAAGGCGGCCTGCAGGAATTTCGCGTCATGGAACAGGCGCACATAGTTGTCTAGTCCGACAAAGCGGGCCGAGAACGGGTCGACCAGGTTTCCGAGGCTGAAGCCGGTGAAGCTCAGGATGAAGGAGGCGAGAATCGGCAGCGCCAGGAAGGTCAAAAAGATGATCAGGAACGGCGCCGAAAAGGCCCACCCGGTAAGGGCTTCACGGAGCCGGCCGCGCCTGGCGGCTGGCCGCGCCCGCGAACCGGACGCGACCAGCCCTTGTTGGGCGCTCATGCGGCTAGCCGCCGATGATCTGCGTTGCCTGCTGCTGCATGCCCGTCGCCGCGGCCTGCGGGGTCACCTTGTTCAGGCAGGCCTTCTCCTGCCAGTCATCGATCGCCTTCGCCACCTCGTCCCACTGCGAGATGCCGGGCGGCGTCTTCGCGTCTTTCAACTGGGCGCCGAAAATCTTCAAGTTGGG
Organism: Candidatus Dormiibacterota bacterium; assembly: GCA_035602295.1. Classification (GTDB taxonomy): domain Bacteria; phylum Chloroflexota; class Dormibacteria; order CF-121; family CF-121; genus CF-13. Next base: position 7,680 of record DATNMN010000169.1, read on the forward strand.
ATCCGCCGCGAGCGCGGGGTCGCTCCAGGCATCCTGCCGGGACGGCAGGTCCTTGATCGTGTTGTACCAGCTGACCTGGGTGCTCTTCTGGGTCATGAACTCGACGAACTTCCACGCGGCGTCCGGGTTCTTGCTGTTCTTGAAGACGACCCAGTCGCTGCCGCCGACGAACGAGGTCGCCGACTTGTCACCCTTGGGCATGGGCGCCACCGCCCACTTCGACTGGTCGAGGCCGGCCTTCGTGATCAGGCCCATCATCCACGGCCCTGAGATGAACATCGGGTCATCGCC
>DATNMN010000170.1:0-3306 GCA_035602295.1 Candidatus Dormiibacterota bacterium
TCAGGGAACCCAGGCCGCGAGCTCACCTTCACCCAGCGTGACCCCCACTGTCACGGCAGCCGCGCTGAAGTGCCGCGTGCCGATCTCGGACTCCGTGCCGGGCACGTCCGGCTTCATCACCTTCCCGGGCGGCGCCTTCACGGTGGACCCGACCAGCAACCCGAGACTGCCCGGTTACAGCGACAACTCCTACGTCAACGGCTACACCTACGACTTCAAGTTGGCTCGCTGGCTGCCCGCGTCGTATCGGGCGGTCTCCGGGGACGGTTCGACGTATGCGTACTTCAGCACGGCCATGCATCTGGTCAGCATCGAATCCGGCAGCGATCGCACTCTCGGCGCTCCTCCTGGATGGAGCACAGCCATGATGGAACCTCCCGCCATCCTTGCGCTGACTGCTGAGGGTGTGTACGCGCACGCCGGCCTGCCTGGCCTCTGGTTGATCGGCACCGCGGGCATGACGCAGGTGACGAAAGAGGGTTACTGGGACGCAGTGTCCGGCGACGCGGCATGGGGAAGGGCGACGAACATTTATCCCGCCGAGGGATCTGTCTACTCGATATTGCGCCTGGACCTGAAGACCGGAGTCGCGGTGCCATGGTTCACGAAAGCAGGGGTGCAGCAGGTTGTTGGAGCTGACGTGCACGGCAACCCGGTCGTGATGGGGACACCCAGGACGGGAACAGGCGACTCTGACCTCGAGCTCTGGGTCGTGACGGGACGCGACCAGGGGACGCGAATCTTCTCGGCCCATTCAGTTGTCCAGGGACAATTGGTCATGGGCCTGGTCACTCCGGCGATCGGCGACTCACACGGCATCTGGTTCCAGGCAGGCCCATCGCTTATCTCTACAGCGAGCAGTCCGGGGTCCAGAAGATGGCCGACGGGCGGGCAGGCCTCGCCGGGGGTTGCGGCTAGAGGTCCAGCGGATCGGACCGCCTAGCCACCCGCGCCGGGTTGCCTGACGCGAGCGCCTCGACGCCTAGGGCGGCATGTATGTCGCTCCGAGTTACGACGGCGGAAACATCCCGAGCCGCATCGAGGTCGGCGGCTCGGTGATGCCGGTGCTGAAGGGCGAAGCTTCTCTGAACCCTAGGCCTTCGTGGTGGCGAGCGACTTGACGGGCTGCACCTCGGTGATCAGGATCTTGTGACGACCCTTCGCGAAGTTGTCCAGGTCGGCGATCGCGGCCTGGGTGATGGGTGAACCCATTGAAGCCTGGAAAGACGCCATGCTCTCGAAGTACAGGTCGGCAGATCGATAGAAAGGTGCGTCTTCTCCAACCGCCTTGTTGGCCTCGAGCTTGATCACGTTCGGAATCTGCTGCCCGTGCTTCGGTACGTGGTTCTCCCAGTAGTACGTCTCGAATGCCGCCGGATCCTGCGGTTGGTCATAGAGCACAGTCACCTTGACCATCGCAACTCCTCCTTATGTGCCGCCCGGGCCTCGGGCACCTGCTGGGTCGCCTTGACCATCTCACCAATCCGGACCCCAGTCAATGGCCCCACGCGGTCACACTATTCGCAGGGTCGTCGACAGCTACAAGTTCCCTGCCGCGCAGCTGCCGTCCCTTACATGCGGGGCGAGGTCCGTCCCGTGGCAAGAGGAGCCGGTGTGGGCGCCGTTGACCAAGCGGCTCGCTCTTTACGCATGGCGCTTCGCGGGCAATCGGCGCAGGGACGATTCTCGACCTACCGCACCAGGCTCGTAAGGCATGGACATTGACACTCCGCCCGTGTTTCCTAACAGCGCATCTCGCTAGGGAGCGACCCCGGCGGCTCAGGCCAGAGTACAACTCGACTTGAACCGGCGCGACGCCTACGGATTTGCGGCGACTTGTGGCGAGCCTAGCCCTTCCGCTGGACTGTGTGCTCAGTGCTCAGACGAACAGCATCAACGTCGACCAGCGACTGTTATTGAGGTAGCCGAGCGCGACGCGTTGCCCCGAGAGCAGCGCTGGCAAGCGTCAGGCCAGCCGGTTCTGGCACGGTCGAGCCGACCCACGCCCGATCAAGAGCCTCGATCTTCAGACCCGAGATCTCCTTGATGACGCGAGACCGGGGATGGTGTACGACTGCCACGGTGAGCCGGTACGGGCGCTTGCCCTCGTCGTGGGCCAGGCGGCCTTGGATCGGGGCCAGGACCTGCCTGCTACCGGTAAGCCACAGCCAGCGCCCGTCGTCGCACCGAAGCCGCACCGGCCAGCCACCCTCTCGGGCCCGAATGAGCCCGCGAAATGTCGCTCTGCGGGCGAATGGGTCAGTGGCCCGGTCGCGTTGGGCACGCCTGACGATGGCTCGGGTGTAGAGCAGGGTGACAAGCGCGATCAGGCTCAACACGCCGGCCATTATGTAAGACCCAATCTGGAGAGTTGTGGCCAAACCTCGAGTAGCCGACGCCATTCCTTTGGGTAGACCGGCCGTCAGCCCGCCCCCCAGCACCGCCAGAATCACCGCGCCTCCGGCCAGTGGCGAGATCATGCGCAAGCGGCGGAAGCGCAACCGCTGCAGTTCATCGTCGTCGATGCCTGCCAAGCACAGACCCATCCGGGCGGCCGCCCACCACAGGTACCGCGTAAGGGCCGTCCGCACCATCGATCCAGGAGAAGGCTACTCCCGACCTCAACCCCCGGCCGGGCTGCTTAACTACGCGAGCTCCTCAATGATGGGTCGGAGCCAATCGCGATAGGCCGCTCGATCCCTGAACAGTGCGCGCGTAACGAGCGCGCGCCCGGGCGACAGGCGCCATGCCTGAACAGCCGCGACAGGTAGTACCCGTACATCGAGCTCGAAGGGACGAGCCTTGCGTCCCAAGCCCCGCTCGACGGTTTGCACAATCTCCGATTCCAGCGACACGCGCTGGCGCATCACTGTCAGCGCGACGAACTCGTGCTTGCGGGCCTCGCTCCAAACCCGTGCCGCCTCGTGGTGCCTTCGTACAAGGGCCTGCAGTTCAGGCGCACCGGACAGCCCCGCAAAGTCGGGGGGCAGCTGTCGTGACGGCCAGTAAAAAAGCTTCTGGATTTGAGGATCGTGGGTAATTCTTGGTAGGTCGGTCGGGCTCAAGTGATCCGGCCAGAAGCCGCCGCCCTCAAGAACGTGCTGCCACCAATCTGCCCACTGCGCCGAGGCGACGCGATCCACCGGGGACGGCTTCTCGCGGAACGGCACCCCAGGCTCGAGTGAGGGAATGTCCGGATCTACCTGTGGGCGCAAGCCAGAGGCATCGCGCACGTAGAGCGCCATGAGCAAGCTCTGCGGCTCGTCCGTGGCCATCCGCCAGCTAGTTGTGCCGGCAAGTTGCATC
>DATNMN010000171.1:0-2464 GCA_035602295.1 Candidatus Dormiibacterota bacterium
TCCGACTATGGGACGGCGTTCCTGCTCTACCTGATCGAGCGGCGGGTGAACCTGGTGGCCGCCGTCTGCAGCACCCGCTGGCAGCGCACCCATCCAAAGCCCGACCTGGTGGCCCGCATTGCCGGGCACCTGGGCCGTCCGGTCGAGGTCACCGCCAACGCCAACGCGGAGCCCTTTGTGCGCTCCCTTCGAGCGTACCGGCCAGATGTCGTCGTGATGGCGAGCTTCGATCAGATCCTCGCGGCGGAGACGCTGGCCGTCCCGACACGGGGGTGGCTCAACATCCATCCCTCCCTGTTGCCCAGGCACCGCGGGCCGGAACCAATCTACTGGACGATCGTCAACGGTGACACCGAGGCAGGCATCACCATTCACCAGACGGTGCCACGCATCGATGCCGGACCGATCCTGGCCCAACGTCGGGTGGCGGTGTCGAAGGACGATAACGCCGGCACGCTCAGCAAGCGGCTGGTTGGGGAGGGCCTTCCCGCGCTGGGCGAGACACTGGCGCGGTTGGACGCGGGCACCGTCCAGGTGGTCCCGCCCAACCTCGAGCGGGGGACCTACGAACCGCCGGTACGGCAGACGGAGCTGGATTGGGATCAACCGTTCGAGCAGATCGATCGGCTGGTGCGGGCCGGGCACCCGGACCAGCCGCCGTACTTTACCTACCGCGGCCGGCGGCGCTACGTGTACGCGATGCGGCGGGTCGGACCGCGCGCGGGAGAACGGCTCGGGGTGGTCGGACCGGGGCGGGACGGCGAGATGCCGGCCGCCGTTCGAGACGCGGTCGTAGCGGTCCGCTGGCGGCCGGAGGGCCATACCCATGCGGTGCGCCCACTGGCGAAGCAGCAGTTTCCGTAAGGCCCCCACCCGGGGAGGGAAAGTGACGGGGCTGTTACAAGTCGAGATTGGCCAAGTTCGGCAGGTCAGGCCGTATAATGGCGTCACATGGCTCAAGAAATGATCGAACACGAATACAACACCCAGATCGCAGACGACACCCAGCTGATCAGCATCACGGACTCGGCCCTCGGCCAGTTGCGTGACCTCTTGCAGAAGCAGGGACGCCCCGAGATGGGCCTGCGTGTCTTCGTCCAGCCAGGCGGCTGCTCCGGCATGTCGTATGGCATGGGCTTCGAGGACCGGCCGGAAGAGGGCGACGCCGTCAGCGAAGTCGGTGGCGTTCGGCTGTTCGTCGACTCGGTCAGCGCCCGCTACATCAAGGGCGCCGAGATCGATTTCGTCGACAGCTTGATGGGTGGCGGCTTCACGGTGCACAACCCCAACGCGGTCTCGAGCTGCTCATGCGGTAGCTCGTTCGACACCGGCGGCGACGCGGGCACGGCCCACGGCTGCAGCCACTAGGACACCGCACCCAACCGCTTCGCGGCCCCCGTCTTTCCGCAAACGATCGCGCATAAAAACGTGAGTCGGGTGTGGGTGCATTTGTCCCCCAAAGGTATGCCTTGACCGCCTCCCCACTCGGCAGTAGCCTAAAGACCCCTGGGGGAGTTCATGCCAGCCCAACCCCGCGTCTTGATGGTTGAAGATCATCCGGATATCGCGGATCTCTACCAGCTCAAGCTGCAACTGGAAGGCTACCGGGTGGCGGTGGCGGCGGACGGCGTCGCCGGGCTGGAGTTGGCGCGCTCGCTGAAGCCGGATGTCACCCTCCTCGACGTCCACCTGCCGCATCTGGGCGGGCTGCAGCTGCTCGCCGCGCTTCGGGACGACGATTCGACGCGCGACCTCCTGGTGGTGGTATTCAGCGAGGATGACAGTCCGAGCCTGATCGAAGAGGCGAAGCGCCTTAGCGCCGCCGCCTACCTGATCAAGGCGCACCTCTTGCCCCGGGGCCTGAGTGAGACGGTAGGCGAGGTACTGCGGACTCGCGGCCGCCTGGTCGACCCGGGCAGCGGCAACGGCCACGCGGCCAAGCAAGCCTCCTAAGAAGCAAAAGTCTTAGCGCCGTCTTAGCTCCTCGTCATCTATCCGTAAGGATGCGCCGCGCATGATGGGGGCATGGTGACCGGACCGTTCCCTTACGAGCCTCCGGAACCGCCGCCCGTCTCGCCGCCGCCGCCGACCAACGCCGGCCGGCCCGCGAGTCCGCTCACGCTGGCCGTCGCCGCGCTCGTCGTGGCCGGGGGAATCGCGGGCGGCGCGCTTGGCGCCGAGGCGATCCTGAACCGGACGCCGGCGGCAGCACCGGCCGCGGTGACCCGGTCGGCCTCGACCTCCAGCGTTGCGCAGGCGCAGACGCCGATGGTCGCCCCCGCCATCTATCAGCAGGCGGCGCCGGGCGTGGTCACCATCACCACCTCGGTCGCGGGCCGCTTTGGCCGCGTCGGCGAAGGGACCGGGTCGGGGATCGTACTCAACACCAATGGGGACATCCTGACCAACGCGCACGTGGTCGCCGGAGCCAACCAGATCCAGGTCACGTTCAATGACGGCCGCA
>DATNMN010000172.1:0-3817 GCA_035602295.1 Candidatus Dormiibacterota bacterium
ATTCGCAACACCGTTAGCGGCACCCAGCTGTTCACCGTGGGCGAGATCGACATCTACAAGCTCAACCAGGACGGGCAGGGCAACCTGACCCAGGATCCGAGCAAGGTCAACCGATACAAGATCGACGGGACACCGCTCGGACCAATCCCGTGGCCCGCGTCGGGCCGCGACGTCGGCAATGGCACCAGCGACTTCATCGGCATCACCGTCAACTACACCTACAACTGGAAGGCCGGCTTCTTCTCCCCGCTCGGGCCGGTTCGGACCACGGCAGTCTCGTACGTCCGCCTGGAGCCCCAGAGTTACTGAAATGAACCTCGTCTATCGGCGCGCGAAGCGTGGGCAGTCGCTGGCTGAGATGGCCGTAGTCATCCCGGTGCTGGTCTTCCTGCTGATGGGCGGCTTCGACGCCAGCGTCATGATCTCGGACAAGATCACCGCCGGCTACGCCGTCCGGCAGGGTGCCCGCCTGGCAGCGGAGATCGGCGGCTCGCAGACGACGAGCCTCACGACCGACCAGGTCGACAAGCAAATCCTCAAAAACGTGCTCGCTGTTGCGCGCACCTTGACCTCGGCCACCCCGACCGAAATCGACATCTATGCCCCGTCGCGAGCCGACGGCAGCTATCAGGCCGGTGACCCGATTGATCAGTACTTCATCACCTCGGGTGGGGCCGTCAGCGCAGGGACGATCACCTTCCCGGTGCAGAATCGCCAGCAGACACCGCCAAACGAAACGTCGATCGGCGTCCGAATTCTCTGGAAATACTCGCCCCCGGCTGGCATCTTTCCCAGCAACATGCAGCTCGTGGATTACGCCGTTATGAAGGCGGCCCCATTACTGATATGAAACAAAAACATCAGCGCACACCATCGGTCGGCCTGCTTCGCCGCTTGAAGACGCAGGGTGGACAAGCCATCGTTCTGCTCGCGCTCACCGGCACACTCCTGATCGGCGGCGTCGGCATCGCGGTCGACCTCGCGGTCGGCTACATGTACAGCATCGCCGCAGAGCGGGCCGCCTCGGCGGCCGCCCTCTCCGGGGTGGAGTTCATGCCTGATCAGTTCAGCCCAGGGAGCGCCCTTCCGACGGGATCGCGCAACGATGCGACCGACCGCGCCATCGACGAGGCGAAGCGCAACGCCTTCGACGTCGCGGATACGGCCAACGCCGTGAGCGTCACGCCGGCGCCCGTTCCCGGGCATGCGAACCAGCTCCAGGTGACCGTCGCGCGCAATGCGCCCGTCTTCTTTATGCAGCTCTTTGGGTTCTCGACCTATCGGGTAGCACGGACGGCGATTGCCGCGTACCTACCCCCGATCTCGCTGGGCCAGCCTGGTAGCCAGCTCGGCGCGTCGGTCTCGAGCCTCGGAGGGAGCAGCTTCTACTTCATGCGGACCGAGGGCTGGGCGACCGACCGCCAGCAAGGCGACGCCTACACACCGAGCCCCACTGGTGGCGCGCTGGGCGTGTCAAGCGACGTCCACCAGATCAGCTACGCGAACGGTTCGGAGTTGCGCGATATCACCGTAAGCGATCGCGGCGGCTACAACTTCCGGATCGTGATCCCCGCAGGCGGCAGCGGCGCGGTCCAGGTTTACAACGCCGCCTTCTCGCCGGATGGAGCCAACTACTGCGACAACGACAACTCGGTCCCGGCCAACCGCAGCTGCAACGCCAACCGCGGCAACTACCACATGCACGAGGACGACGGTGGGCCGTTCAGCTATGGAACCAACGCCAACTATGCAGCGATGCGCTACACGCTCTACAGGGTCAATAACAACTTCATTCGAAGCTCGGACGTGATGTGCAGCCAAATGACCGTCTTTCCGATCGATGCTCGGAACTACGCCGCGGCATCCGCCCAGTACAAGATCATGGGTGGACCGGGGAACGGGACTACGGTCACGCAGCTCTACACCGGCACGGCTCCGGCCAACATGCTCATCTACCACAACTGGGTCGATGTCGGGACCTACAGCGGCAGCCAGGACGGTGGCCTCGTCAGCCTGCGCCAGCCCAACTGGAACAGCTGCGCTCAGGCGGGGGTCCTGCTGCCCGGAACCTACCGGCTTCGCGTCGACACCCTGAACGCCGATGGCTCGGTCAGCAACAACGGCAGCAACGCCGGCGCGCACAAGGGCTACGCCGTGCGGGTCGTCAACGGCGACCCCCAGCGGACCGCCTGCAACACCTGCGCCCTCGCCGGTTGGGACGACATGGCGATTTACACTCCGATCGCCGTCGGCAACGGTGGTAACTTCGCAATCAAGCTCTTCCAACTCCGCCCCGAATACGCCGGGCTGACGGTCAACGTCGACATCTACGACCCGGGTGATATCTCGAGCACGAGCGGTAGTGTCGTGCTCAACATCCTCGACCCGTCCGGTGCCGTGGCGTCATCGCCTCAGGGCGTCAATATCTACGACCTCGGCGTGCAGCGGTCGAATCTGGCGTCCAACCAGTACACGGTCATCGCCAGCGCCCAGAACGGCAACACGACCGCGAGTTTCATTGCCACCAACGGCAACACGAGCCGCAACGGGCAGTGGGTGCACATCGAGCTGCCCATCCCGTCGAACTACAACCCGCTGCCGGGTCAGGATTGGTGGAGCCTGCAGTACGTGACGGGAGCAGGCACCACGGCGACGGACACGATCACGGTGGCCGTCGGCTTGAAGGGCGGCCCGGTTCACCTGGTCGGGTAAACCCGCCCAACTCCGGCGACCGTCGGGCTATCATCCGCTTGGTGCGCGGGCTGAAGGGGAAACGCGTCGTGATCACCGGCGGCGCCAGCGGAATCGGCGCCGCTACGGTGGTCCGGTTCCTCGAGGAGGAAAGCCGGGTCCTGGTCATTGACCGCGACCTGCGCGGCTGCCAGCAAATCAAGACCAGGTTCCCATCGCTGGTCGACGCGATCGTGACCGACGTCGCTAACGATCGCGCCGTGGTGGCGGCGTTTACGGAGGTCGACCGATTGCTGGGTGGCGTGGACATCCTGATCAACAACGCCGGCATCAGCATCCGGCATCGGTTTCTCGACCTCACCCCTGCCGAGTGGTCGCAGGTGCTGACGGTCAACCTCAACGGCGTGTTCAACGTCGCGCAGCAGGCCGCCAAGCGGATGATCGAAGGCGGCGGAGTGATCATCAACATGGGCTCGACCAACGGGATGGTCGGGCATCCGATGTACGCCGACTACAACGCCTCCAAGGCCGGCGTTATCGAGCTCACCAGGACCATGTCCCTCGAACTCGCGCCGGGCATCCGCGTGATCGCCGTCTGTCCCGGCTACGTGCTGACGCCGATGCAGGAGGCGGAGTACACACCATCGATGCTCGACGAGGTCAACCGGAAGATCCCGCTCGGCCGGCACGCCCGCCCGGACGAGATCGCCGCCCTGTTTGCCTTCCTGGCGTCGGACGAGGCGCCCTACATCACGGGCCAGACCGTTGTGATTGACGGTGGCGAAACCGCGGGAGGACTCGCCAGCCGCTAACGGTGGTGACGACCCCGTCACGGGTCGCTCGAAACCACGTAACCAGCGTCGCGAGTCCGGCAAGGGTCATTGACGACCGCCAAGTTGCTGAGTCCGCTTCACGTTGCTCTTGTGGGTGGACTGACTCCTGTGTCAGGAAGGAGGGATATGCTTCGCGACCAAAAGCGCAAGAAGAGCCGCGCTCAATCGCTGGTCGAATTCACACTCGTCGCGCCTTTGCTGCTGCTGATCATTGCCGTCACCGTGGACTTCGCTCGCGCCGTCTACGCGTACTCGGCAATTTCGGCCGCCGCTCGCGCTGGAGCGCGGACCCT
>DATNMN010000173.1:0-2582 GCA_035602295.1 Candidatus Dormiibacterota bacterium
GGCATCCCCGTTTAGCACAACGCGCGCGCGCCGGCCGCGGACGCTTGCCGAGCTCGGCGAACGCGGAATCTTGCGTTCGATCAGCCGCTATCTCGATGCCCCCTCGCCGGGCCTGCTGGTCGCGGCCCCCGGAGATGACGCTGCCGTCTGGCGCGGTGATCCGATCGTGGTGGCGACCACCGACACGATGGTGGAAGAGGTCGACTTTCGACTGGAATGGCCCGGCTTTGATTTCGGGAAACTTGGCCGGCGGCTGATCGCGATCAACCTCAGCGACCTGGCGGCGATGGGCGCCCAGCCCCGCCACGCCCTCGTGTCGCTTTCCCTGCGCGGGACGCTTCATGTCGCGGACGTGCGTCGCCTCTATCGCGGCATCGCCGAACAAGCCCATCGGTACCGGTGCACGGTTGCCGGCGGAGACCTCAGCGGGACGCTTGGGCCGTTGACGCTGACGGCCACGCTGATTGGCCGGCTCGGCTCGGCTGGCGCCTTGCTCCGGCGAACCGGCGCCCGGCCGGGATGGGTGATCGCCGTCACCGGTCAGCTTGGAGGAGCGGCCGCCGGACTTCGTTTGCTTGAATCCGGTGCTCAGCCTGCGACTCGTGACGAACGAGAGTGGGTGTCGGCGCAGCTCGACCCGACGCCGCGGATCGCGGCCGGGCGTGCCCTCGTCGACGCGGGCGTCCGCGTTGGCGGTGACATCAGCGACGGCCTCTCCCGTGAAGTCGAACGGCTGGTTGAGGATGCGCGCCTTGGCGCGACCATCGACGTCGAGCACCTTCCGCTGGCACGCGGCCTGCGACGCAAACAGTGGCCGCTCGCAGTCACTGACTCAGAAGATTTCGAGTTGATCTGCGCGGCACCACGTGCCCGCATGCGGATCGCGCAGCGCGCCCTAGAACGGATCAAGGTTGCGCTCACGGTGGTGGGGGAGATCGATCGGCGCCCCGGGGTTCGCTTCCGGGATGGCACCCGGATGGAAAGCCTCAAGAAGGCCGGCTATGAGCACTTCCGTTAAGACCGAATCCGTCGAGGAGACCCGGGCGCTCGGTCGCCGGCTCGGCGCCACGCTCGAGGCGGGCGATGTGATCGGCCTCGAGGGCGACCTCGGGACCGGTAAGACGGAACTGGTCAAGGGCATCGCGGCGGCACTGGGCGTGACGAGCGTCGTACACAGCCCGACTTTTGTCCTGCATCACCAGTACCGGGGGCGGCTGCCCGTCGATCACTACGACCTCTACCGGCTGGAAGGGATGGCGTGGGTGGATACCGGTCTCGATGAGCCTGCCCCCGATGCCGTCACCCTGATCGAATGGCCGGAGCGCGCCGGCGTGCTGGAAGGGTGGGCAACCATCCTGATTCGCCTGACCGGTGGCCGCGACAATCGGCGTCGGCTGACCCTGCTCCGCGGACCCGATCGCGTCCGCGAGGTCTTTGAACGTGCGCCTGGCGATTGACACCTCCGGCGTCGACCAGGCGATGGTCGTGCTGGATGGGCGGCGCGTGCTGGCCGCGGAGGATTGGGTCCGGCGTCGCGATGATCAGCCGGTCCTGGCACGCCTGGAGGCATTGGTCGAGCGGGCGGGAGGACGGCCGGATGACCTCGACGCCGTCGTCGCCGCGCGGGGTCCCGGCTCCTTCACCGGCTTGCGGGTCGGCCTTGCGCTGGCGGCGGGGCTGGCCTATGCGCGGCACGTTCCCCTTTATCTCGTCGACAGCCTGCCCATTCTGGCCCGGCGGGCGAACGGCGATCCCGCGACGGTCGCCCTCCGTGACGCCGGCCGTGCCGAGGTCTTTGCCTGGCGCGAGGGCGAGACTGTCCGGCGGATGCCCGCAGCTGAGCTCGTGAGCTGGCTGCCAAACTCGGCTCGCGTCATCACCGAGCCGGCTGGGATGCTGGCGACCTGGTCTCCTACCCAGGCTCAGCTGGAGATCCCGCAGGCCGACTCCCGACGCCTGAGTGCGGCACTTGCAGATTCCGCCATTTGGACCTTCGAGTCGCAAAAACCACTGCGATATGATGAAGTGCAGGCGCTCTACGTCCAGCCCGCGGCCGCGGAGGAGCGCACCAGGAAGGCCCCATGATGCAACTGAAGTCCCGAGTTCTTGTCGACGCCATGCGCGAGGATGACATCCCGCAGGTGCAGGCGATCGAGCGTGAGATTTTCCCCACCCCCTGGCCCCGCAATGCTTACTACCGGGAGCTTCATCACAACCGGTCCGCCTACTACCTGGTGCTGCGACGCGACGAGGACATCGTCGGCTATGCCGGGCTCTGGAAGATGAGTGACGAGGCGCACATCACGACCGTGGGTGTGCGCGCCAACCAGCAGGGCAAAGGCTACGGCCATGCCTTGATGGCCGCCTTGATCCAGCGTGCCTATCAACTTGGGTCGCGCTGGCTAACGCTCGAGGTGCGGCCGTCCAACGAGGTTGCGGTCCGCCTCTATGAGAAGTTCGGCTTCAAGGTGATCGGCCGCCGTCGCGGCTACTACACCGACAACAATGAGGACGCGATCGTGATGTGGTCGGATTCGATCCAGTCGCCGACCTTCAAGAAGCGCTTCAAGGACATCATGCAG
>DATNMN010000174.1:0-7156 GCA_035602295.1 Candidatus Dormiibacterota bacterium
GACAAGATCGAGTATGTCGAGCTTTCCGGTCGCGCCGACTTCAACGACTCCTTCATTTCCGTCCTGGCGTTCCCCGAGCTGGAGACGCTGCGATGAAGAATGTCGCCCTGCTCATCTGTGGAGCGCTCGGCAAGGAAGTCAAAACGATCGTCGATGAGCACGGCTGGGATGCCGACATCTACGGTGTGCCCGCGATGCATCACTTCTATCCGAAGAAGATCGTGGAGGCAGTCGACCGCAAACTGAGCGAGCTCTCCAGTCGGTATCGCCACGTGGTCGTGGTCTACGGCGACTGCGGGACCGCCGGCGCGCTCGACCCAGTCCTCGAGCGGCATGGCGCGGTCAGGGTCCGAGGACCTCACTGCTACGAGATGTTCGCCGGCGCCGACTTCGATCGGATCACTGCCGATCGCCCCGCGACCTTCTTTTTGACCGACTGGCTGGTGCGGAATTTCGAGCGGGCCGTCGTGCGTGGGCTCGGCCTAGATCGCTATCCGGAGCTCAAGCCCGTCTACTTCCACAACTACACGGACCTCTTGTATCTCGCCCAATTCGCCGACCCGCGGTTGGTTGCGAAGGCAAACGAGATCGGTCAATACCTTAGCCTGCCGCTCGAGGTGAGGCATGTCGGATTCGGCGAGCTGGAGACCCGCCTCGCCGAACTGGTCGAGGCAGCGTGATGGCCAAGTACCAGGTCATGTTCTGGAAGCACATCCCGGCGCACGTCAAGGCTTGGGATGACCGTGGTGAAGTGAAGCGTATGCTGCCAGACCGTTTCCAGGCAGCGATCGATGCCTTTGCGATGAAGGACGGATCGACCGAGATGGATGCATATCTCGAGGCCTGGCATTGGGGCGAGTCGGAGGAGCGGGTCGGCTCGGCCGAAGACGTCGCGAACACGCTCGTTAAGGAACTTGACGCGGCGAACCCGAGATCGAAACTGATGAATCCAGCGCAGGAGGGATCATGAGTCAGACGGCGAAGACACTCGAAGCCATTGAGCCTCACAGACTTCGACCGGTGTTGGACGTCGGTAGGGACTTCGGTCTGCTCGACTCGGAGATGATCTCCTACGGCCCGTACAAGGCCAAGATCAGCCTTGATGCTCTGAAGCGTCTAGACAGCCGGCCGGATGGACGGCTGGTTGTCGTCACCGCCATCACGCCGACCCGAGCAGGGGAGGGGAAGACGACGAGCGCTATCAGCCTGACGCAGGGACTCGGGCGGATTGGCACGAAGGTCGCCCTCTGTCTGCGGCAGCCGTCGACCGGGCCGCTGTTCGGGATCAAAGGCGGAGGGACCGGTGGCGGGATGGCCCAGATCGTGCCGATGGCAGAGATCAACCTGCACTTCACCGGCGACATCCATGCCGTCGAAGCGGCACACAACTTACTGGCGGCGGTGATCGACGCTGCACTCTTCCATGGACAACTCGAGATCGGACCGAGCTTCATCACCTGGCCTCGCACCCTGGACGTCAACGACCGCGCCCTGCGCCACATCGTGACCGGCTTGGGCGGTGACGAGCACGGGATTACTCGAGAGTCGAGCTTCATCATCGCCGCGGCGTCGGAAATCATGGCGATCCTCGCGCTCGCCAGCGATCTCGGGGATCTGCGCCAGCGGATCGGGCGGATCATCGTGGCGCAACGCAAGGACGGCAGCTTCGTCACCGCCGAGGATCTGCGGGTGGCGGGCGCGATGACAGTGCTGCTGAAAGAAGCGCTGCTCCCGAACATCGTCCAGACGATGGAGGGCCAGCCGGCGCTGGTGCACGCCGGACCCTTCGGCAACATCGCCCACGGCAATAACTCGCTACTGGCGGACCAAATCGCACTCAAGCTGGCGGACGTCGTCGTCACCGAGGCCGGATTCGGTGCGGACCTGGGACTCGAGAAATTCGCTCACATCGTGGCGCGCTACGGCCACTTGCGCCCAGCCGCGGCGCTGGTGGTCGCGACGGTACGTGCGCTCAAGTCGCACGGCGGCGTTCCGCTCGCGAAGCTTGGCACCGAGGACCTCGACGCATTGAAGCGTGGCGCCGAGAACCTCGCTGCCCACATCGACATCGTCAAGGCCTTCGGGATGCGCTCCGTCGTCGGCGTCAATCGCTTCCCGACCGATACCGACCGAGAGCTCGACCTACTGACGCAGCTCGCGAAGGAATTCGGTGCCGACGCGGCGGTTGTGAACGATGGGTTCAGTCACGGAGGCGAAGGTGCGGTGGAGCTGGCCGAGGCCGTACTCGGTGCGACTCAGAATGGCAGCCACTTCGCGCCTCTGTACTCGCCCGAGACGCCGATCCGCGAGCAGATCCAGACGCTGGCTCGCCGAATCTACGGCGCGGCGGATGTCGAGTTCTTGCCGGAGTGTCAGAAGCGCATCGACTGGCTGACCGAACGCGGCATGGGGACGCTGCCCGTGTGCATGTCGAAGACGCACTTGTCTCTCTCGCATGACCCAGCGCTGAAAGGTCGGCCGCGAGGATTCACGCTGCCGATCCGTAATGTCTATCCGTCCGCCGGCGCCGGCTTCGTCGTGGCGCTCGCGGGCGACATCCAGCTGATGCCTGGCCTGGGGAAAGAGCCTGCCTACACGCGGATCGATATCGACCCGAGCGGACAGATCACCGGCCTGACGTAGGGTCCACCGTCTAAACCCGGCTAGTTGGTGGCGGTGCCGATGGTCCCTTGTAGACCGCGCAGCGCTTCGATCATCCCGAGGTGCCGCTGGACATGATCCAGGTAGAGCATGATGTTATGGGCGTAGGTATCGCCGTCGGGATCGTCCGCCATTACCGTGAACATGCTGGCCACAGACAAGGCGCTTAGGACATCCTGCAAGCGAGCGAAGACGCGTCGAGCGTAGTCGACGACCACCGCCCTGGCCGGTAGCCGAAGGGCGTCTGCGGCCTGGTCGTCCATTTCCGTGCCGGTGTCGCGGCGGCCCATTCGTCCCACCGGTAAGCCCCACTGTTTCGCCAGCGATTCAGTCGCCCAAATCTGCGCAGGTGGCCCGACGCGGCCTGCTAGCTCTGGCGTTTTCTCGACGATGACTTCCGCGAACCGATCATCCCAACGCGCGATGTGCCAGACTTGCCACGCCACACTATGGACTCGCGTCCCCATGGACTTCGCGAACTGGCTGTCATCCGTGCGTTCAGCCGACTCGATGACCCGGCCGTGAGCGATGGCGTAATTCTTGGCAAGCAGGTTGAGGGCGTTCTCAGGCACCCCGACACATTACTCCGACGTGGCGTCGAGGAGCCAGTCTGCCGTATAGATCGCGAATGACGAGCGAACATGGACGTGGAACGTCGGCTCATCGCCGCGGCGCTCGATGATGACCTGGGCTTTCGCGAGCAAGGTCTGCGCGCAGTGGTCGGGGCTTAACGAGCGCGCATCGAGATCGATCGAGACGCTATGCGCCAGCAGCTTCCGTGCCTTCGCGCCGCGAATCTCGATAACCGTTCGATTGGCGGAGACATCGACGATCGAGCCGAAGGCCCCATCAAGGCCATTGCGCAGCGTCTGTTCAATGGCCTCCTGCTGACCATCTGGACCGACGACCAGCCATTCGTCGGGGCCCAGCCAAATAGCCCGGTGGTCCCCGTGGGCAAAGACAGTATTCGGCGTGACCGGCAAAGCGAAACCGAGCGCCGAAGCGAGCCGCTGCATCAGGTCCTGGTCAGTTGGGTCGGCCCGGAGGTTGGCCTGCGAGACGAACGGAAGTTCGCGGATGGACAGCTCGCCGCCGCTCGCCGCCGTGAGGGCGGCGAATCGGTCCGTGTAGTCGGCGAGTGCGCTCCGCCGAACCGCCTCAGCTATCGCGACGGAGATTCTCCTTGTCATAGAAGATCGGTTCGGTGACGGTCGCCTGGACGACGTGCCCGTTGAGCGGCGCATAGACCGTGCTGCCGAGCCGCTCTCGGCCGCTTTGCAACATGGCGAGCGCGAACGTCCGCCCGAGTGTCGCGCTGCGATAACTGGATGTCACGTGGCCGACCATCTTTCTTGGGGCTGCACCGTTGGGTTGCAAAACTAGCTGCGCACCCTCTGGCAGAAGCTGATCCCCGTCGACAGGGAGCAACCCAACCAACTGCTTCCGATCCGGTCGAATCGCGTCGGTCCTGCGGTGTGAGCGCTGCCCGATGAATGCTTTCTTTTTCGACACGATCCAGCTCATTCCAAGGTCCTGCGGCGTAACGGTGCCGTCGGTTTCCTGGCCGCAGATGATGTAGCCCTTCTCGGCGCGGAGCACGTGCATCGTCTCCGTGCCATACGGCGTAATGCCGAACGGCTGGCCCGCCGCCATCACGGTTTCCCAGAGGGCGAGCCCATACCAGCTCGGCGTCCAGAGCTCGTAGGCAAGCTCGCCGGAGAACGTGATCCGATGCAGGCGCACCGGGATGCCGGCGGTCTCGCCGTTGCGAATCGCCATGAAGGGGAAATTCTCCGGACTCAGATCGAGCCCGGGGAACAAGGCGCGAACGACGTCTCGGGAGCGCGGCCCAACGACAGCGACATCGGCCCAGTGATCAGTGACTGACGTCAGGCGGACCTTGAGGTCGGGCCATTCCGTCTGCAGCCACTCCTCCATCCAGTCGAGGACGGCGGCTGCACCGCCGGTGGTTGTGGTGGCGTGCCATCGGTCCGGCTCGAGGTGCATGACCACGCCATCGTCGAAGACCATGCCGTCTGCCTTGCACATCAGGCCGTAGCGGCACGAGCCAACCTTCAGCTTGTCGAAGGCGTTGGTGTAGATCCGGTTGAGGAACTCGGTCGCGTCTGGGCCCTGGATGTCGATCTTGCCGAGCGTCGACGCGTCCATCACCGCCACGCCTTCGCGTGCGGCCCGACACTCGCGGAAGACGGCGGAGTCCATGTCCTCGCCTGCGCGAGGGAAGTACCAGGGCCGCTTCCACTGGCCGACGTTTTCGAAGACGGCGCCGCGCGCGACGTGCCAGGGATGAATCGCAGTAACACGAATCGGATCGAAGAGATCGCCACGATTTCGGCCGGCCATCAGGCCGAATGGAACCGGCACGTATGGCGGGCGAAACGTGGTCACGCCGACAGCGCCGACCGGCTGGCCGAGCTGGGCCGCGATGATGGCTGTTTCGTTGATCCCGGCCGTCTTCCCCTGGTCGCTACCGGTACCGATCGTGGTGAATCGCTTGACGTGCTCGACCGAGCGCATGCCTGCTCCAAGCGCACGCCGCACATCCGCGACGGTGACATCGCGCTCGAGGTCGACGTAGTGGTTCGACCATTCCTGGCCGTCACTGGGCACGACCCAGTAGGGCATGATCGCGCCCTGGCCCCGACCGCCCAGATCTCCAGCGGCGGCGCCGACGACCTCGACGTTGGGGGGCGCAGCGTCCGGCACGAAGCACGCTAGACCCTCCTCATAGCGAAGCCGACCTTGCGCCTGGCTGAAGAGATGTAGCGTCGGGTTGAAACCGCCCGAAACGCAAAGCAGGTCGCACTGGATCTCATGGAGCGGACGGTTGCCGGTGAGTGGGGCGATCAGTACGCCATATAAGCCCCCACCTTGCCCTCCCCCAGAGGGGGAGGGGAATTTGTCAGCGAGCGTGTCGACGACAGCTTCGCCGGCGCGGACGTCGACAAGGGCCTCAACAGTGATGCCCGCTCGTTTCAGGGCGGCCGCGACGGCATCAGTGCTGTCGTTGTTGGTGAAGATGACCGCGCGCTTGCCTGGCGCCACGCCGTATCGATTGACATAGGTGCGTGCGGCACCGGCGAGCATGATGCCCGGACGGTCGTTGTTCGCGAAGATGACCGGACGCTCGTGCGCCCCGGTGGCAAGCACAACACGCTTCGCTCGAACCTGCCAGAGGCGGCCGCCGGTCGGTAGCTGCTGGGCGATGAGGACGAGGTTCTGATCGTAGTGGCCAAAGGCCGTCGCTCGAGTCAGCAGCCGAACATTCGGGGCGGATTCGAGCTTTGCAACGCTGTCGGCGAGCCAGTCAGTCCAACCTGCCCCCAGCAGCCGGCCGCCAAGCTCCGCCTGCTCATCGACGAGGATCACCCGGTCGCCCGTTTGCGCGGCGTTGAGCGCCGCCGTGATGCCGGCGCGACCGCCACCGATGACGAGCACCTCGCAATGCGAATGGAACTTGTCGTAGCGATTCCCATCGGGTTCCGTCGCGAGACGGCCGCGGCCGTTGAGACCAATCGCATCGAGTCCCTCGACCAGCTCGAGCTGGGTGGCGCGGACCATGGTTTCGTTGCCCACCTGGACCAGCGCGTTCGGTTCCTCCACGCCCGCGGTGAAGATGCCGCGAGGACGTCCATATGTCACGCTCTTCGCGACCACCCCGACATCGTTCGCCAGCAGCGCCGATGCGAGGGTGTCGCCCGCGTAGCCGCGGTAGGGCGTGCCATTGAAACGGAAAGAGAGCGGGCGCGACCGATCGATGCGGCCACCCGAAGCCAGGCGGCTCACGGCGGCGTGATCTCGTGGGTCACGGTGTCTCGGACCAAGTTGAACCAGCGGCGGCAGCCGGCGATGTGTACCCAGCGCTCGGGCATCTTGCCCTTTGGATTGGGGTGGAAGAAGACAAACCGCGCCCAGGTGGCATCGTCGACGCTCGCCGGATCCGCGGGGTAGGCGACCTGCGCCGAACCGCCGTACTTGAATTCGATGTCCTCGCGGTCACCGCACCAGGGGCAGGGGATGAGCACGGTTAGTGCGCCACGGCGGCCGCGCCGTGTTCGTCGATCAGCGCGCCGGTGGTGAAGCGCTCGAGTGCGAAGGGTGCGTTGAGCGGGTGCGGCCTTCCGTTGGCGATCGTGTGCGCGTAAACCCAGCCGGCCCCCGGCGTGGCCTTGAAGCCGCCGGTGCCCCAGCCGCAATTGATGAAGAGGTTCTCGATTGGCGTCAGTCCCATGATCGGAGAGGCATCGGGAGAGACGTCGACGATGCCGGCCCAGGTGCGAAGCACGTGGGCGCGGCTGAATATCGGGAACAGCTCACACGCGGCTGCCAACTGGTACTCGATGACGCTGGGCGACCCGCGCTGCGCGTAGGAGTTGTAAGCATCCATGCCGGCGCCCATGACCAGCTCGCCCTTGTCCGCCTGACTCACGTAGACGTGGACGGCGTTCGACATCACGACGCAATTGAGGACCGG
>DATNMN010000175.1:0-5351 GCA_035602295.1 Candidatus Dormiibacterota bacterium
ATTTCCTCGGGCTCGGCCACGCGGCCGAGCGGTGTCGCCTTGACCATCGACTCGAGCACTTGAGGATCCAGCCCGTCCATCAGCATGGGGGTCCGCGCCTGGCCCGGCGAGACCGCGTTGACCGTGATCTGGTGAGGGCCATAGGTGCGCGCCAGGCCACGGGTCATCGAGGTGATGCCACCCTTGGACGCGGCGTAGACGACCGAACCGCCGAAACCGCCGGTCCACCAGCCCTGCGATGTGAAGGTGATGATGCGGCCGCCGCGACCCTGCTCGACCATTGCCTGGGCAGCCGCGCGGCAGAAGAAGAAGGCAGCCTTCAGATTGGTGTCGATCTGGAAGTCCCAATCGTCCTCGGTGACCTGATCCACCGTGGGGCGGCGCCGCAAGACGGCGGCGAGGTGCGCCAGCACGTAGAGTGACCCGAGCTCATCGCGGGCCCGCCGAATCAGAGCGTCGTGCGCTGAGAACTGGGTGAGGTCTGCGGCAACGGCCCGATGACCCTCGCCCTCCAGCTCCGGCAGGACGCTCTCGGCAGCCTCCTGCTTCAAGTCGACAACCATGACTCGGGCGCCGGTCGTTGAAAAGGCTTTGGCGACTTCCCTGCCAATGCCGCCGGCGGCTCCGGTTACCACGACGCCTTTGCCTTCGAGCCCCGCTCCCACACTCCACGTCATGTGGCACCTCCAGCCGCGAAAAGTCCTTTCCCGGTCATCATCGAGCGGTGTGGCCACCATCCACGTTCAACACATGGCCGGTGACCATTGCCGAGGCGGATGACGCAAGGAAGACGGCTGCGCCTACGATGTCCGGACCCTCGCCCAACCGCCCGAGCGGAATATTGGCCAGGAAATAGTCGAGGACGGCTGGATTGCGCTCGATGGCTGCCGCGACCAGGGGCGTTCTGAAATGCGTCGGGGCGATGGCGTTGACGCGGATGCCATGCGTCGCCCATTCGATCGCGAGGCAACGCGTCAGCGCGATCACCCCGCCTTTGCTGGCCGCGTAGTTGGCATTCCCGGTCGTCAGGCCGACCTGGCCGGCGATCGAGGCCATATTGATGATGCTCCCCGCCTTCTTTCGCTCGATCATGTGCTTGCCCACCGCCTGGTCGAACAACCAGACGCCCCGCAGGTTGACCCCGATGACCCGATCCCACTGGTAGATTGTCATGGTTTCCGCCGGGCTCCGATCGCCGATGCCGGCGTTGGCGACCAGGACGTCGATCTTGCCGAATGTCTTCAGCGCCTGTTTCACGGCAGCCTCCGCTTGGTCTGCCTGCGAAACATCACATTGAATGGGAGTGGAGTGACCGCCGGCGCGGCCGATGCCGTCCGCGACTGCGCGCGCCGCCTCCAGGTCGATGTCAACGACGCAGACTCGTGCGCCATAGGCGGCAAGCCCTTCGGAGATTGCCTGGCCGAGTCCCTGGCCACCCCCGGTCACCAGGGCAACCGATTCCTTCAGGTCGAAGAGATTTGTCATACCTGAATGCTCTGCGTTTGCCCACCCCAGACCGTGGTCCAGCGGTCGAGAGCCACTGCCCCGATGGTGACGAGCCCGACGAAGATCAGCTGCGCGAATGCGCCGACGCCGAGCAGCGAGAGCCCGTTACTCAGCAGTGAGAGGAAGAACGCCCCGATCAGCGTGCCAACGATGGTGCCTCGCCCGCCGGAGAGGCTTGCGCCTCCGATGATGACCGCCGCAAATACCGGGAAGGTCAGGTTGGCACCGGCGCTCGGGGTGGTGGAGCCGATGAACGAGAAATCCAGGATTCCCGCCAGCGCGGCACATGCGCCGGCGATGGCGAACACCCACAACTTGTAGCGCCGGATGGGCAGGGCCGCGACGCGGGCGGCTTGCGGGTTGCCTCCGATGGCGGCCAGCCGGAAGCCGAACAGGGTGCCGTGCAGCACGAAGCCGATGATGGCGGCGACCGCCGCGAGCCAGGCGATCTGGATCGGGATCCCGAAGGGGAACTCCAGTCCGCCGAGCGCGCCGAACACCCCGTAGCCAGGCAGCTTGCTCGGCGGGTTGATGCTCTGCGAATTGCTGACCAGGAAGGTAACACCCTGGACCAGGCTGAGCATGCCGAGGGTGGTGATGAAGGACGGAACCCGGACGACCGTCGTGATCCAAGCGTTGAGCAGCCCGATGAGCACGCCGACGAGGAGGCCAGCGGCCAGCGCCACGACGAATGGGGTGCCGTGCATCCAGAGGAGACCGAAGCTCATCGCGGCGAGTCCGTAGGTGGCGCCGACCGACAGGTCGATCTCACCGGATACCAGTACCAGGGTCTCCCCGAAGGCAACGATTGTGAAGGTGCTCATCGATCGAAGAAGACCAATCAGGTTGAGCGGGGTCAGGAAGAAGCCGTTGATGGTTGTGAACACGATCATCGTTACGACGATCGCGGCGATCAGGCCGCTGAGGCGGCGGAGAAAAATCCCCCTCAGGATGTTGAGCCGGCTTGCCTGCATCCCTTAGCCTGGGATCGTCATTTTCGCAAGCTGGCCGGCCAGGTCCTGGACGTTCCGCGCCGCAGCGACCTCGAATGATCCGGACAAGCGTCCTGCACTCATCACTCGCACCCGCTGGCCGAGGTCAAAGACTTCAGGCACCTCGGTGCAGAAGGCGAGCACGGCATTCCCCTCGTGGGCGAACTGGCGAAGCTGGTGATAGATCTCCACTTTCGTCCCGAGATCCACGCCGCGCGTCGGCTCCTCGATGACAACGATCCGAGGTTTCTTCGCGCTCGCGGATCCAACGGAGACCTTCTGCTGGTTGCCACCGCTCAACGTGCCCACCGGCTGACCAGGAGAGCGCGCCTTGATCTGGAACTGGGCCATGAGCTGCCGGCCGATTGCGTAGAGGCGCGCGGTGAGAAGACGTCCCCACCACGTGGCCACCGCTGGCGCGCCAAGGCGCGCCGCCAGGTTGGCCGCAATCGAAAAGTTGGGGAAGAGCCCGGTTCGTCGATCGGCCGGCACGTAGGCCAGAAAGGCGTCGACCGCCTGCGCGTCACGCCGCCCCACGACCTCCCGGATGCCGTGGGCGGGCTCGAGACCGGCGATCGACTGCAGCAGCTCGCGAGCGCCCGACCCCTCGACACCCATGATCGTCAGGATCTCACCCGGACGCATGTCGACTTCGACGTCGCGAAAGCGCCGGAGCCGGTGCGTCCAGCCGGTCAGTCTGAGCAGCACCGCGTCGTCCGGCCCCGTCCCGGGCGCGCCGGGGTCTCCGGCCGCGGACGCGCCCGCTTCCTGGCCGACCACCAGTTCGCGTGCGAGCCCCTCCTCGGTCAGCGAGCTTCCCTTGAGAATCGCCCCGCACGCTCCCTCGCGGACGACGGCAACCCGGTCGCAGTAGCGAACGAGTTCTGGAAGGCGGTGGGAAACGATGATGACGATCCGGTTTGTCTGCTCCTTCATCCGCAAGATGTGCCCGAAGAGCTGCTCCGATTCCTGGTCGGTCAATGCTGAGTTCGGTTCATCGAAGAGGAAAACGCGTGCGTCGCGGAGCAGGGCCCGACCGATCTCGGTGAGCTGCCATACCACGAGCGAACACGATTCCAGGGGGCGGTCAGCCACCCGCCGGAGGTTGAGCTCCGATAGCACCTGGAGTTCGCGGCCCGTGGCGCGTGGCCGGAACGGGCCGTCCCTCCCGGATTTGAGCAGAAGATTTTCCGTCACCGTCAAGTTGGGAAACAGCTGCGGCTCCTGGTGAACGATCGCCACGCTTCGACGCCGATCGGCGACCGACCAGGGTACGCCGTCGAGCAGGATTTCGCCAACGTCTGGCGTCTCCTCACCCCCGAGGATCCTGACGAACGTGCTCTTTCCGGCCCCGTTAGGCCCCGCGATTCCCAGCACCTCGCCCGCGAGCGCGTCGAGGCTGAGACCTCGCAGGGCCTGCGTCTCGCCGTAGTGCTTGCGTACTCCTCTGACCTGGAGGGACGTCACGACAGGTCGGCTCTGCGCGGTCAGGCGCCCAGCTGTATCTCCTTGGCCAGTCGATCCTTGACGGCTTGCACGTTGGTGGCGGTCACCACGGTCGGCTGAATGTACGTGAACTGACCGGGCGGGAGGGTGCCCTTGAGCAGGAACGCCGCGCACCCAGTGACAAAGCCCGCCGACTGTTCGTCGAACCGCTGGTCGACGGTCGCCATCACGTCACTACTCGAGACCTCGTCGAGGTAGGTCGTGTCGACGTTGTATCCGATGGTGTTGATCTTGCCCTTGAGCCCGCGGTCCTTGATCAACTTGCCGATCGTCTTGGCGCCCCAATCCGAATCGAAGTAGAGGTCCACGTTGGGGTGGCCGTTCATGAAGGCCGCTACCTGGGAGTAGATGCCTGCCGGATCGTAGCCGGTCGACAGCGCGTTGGTCGGCGTGCCGACGAACTGAAGGTCGGGATACGCCTTCTTCATGGTGTCCATCCACCCTTGCATGCGACCCTGTGCCCAGGGAGCCGTGGTGTCGCCGGTCACAAGCGCGGCCAACTTCGGGGTCACCGTGTGATCCTTCAGCCATTGGACGGAGTAGTCTCCAGCCACATTACCCATCTGGTACTGTCCCGCCGGCGGGAATGAGTCGTTGGCGCCGGAGTACGAGAAGCGATGTGAGCCGGGGCTGTCGGTGTTGACCGTGTAGGCCGGGATTCCGGCGTCGACCGCCTGGTTGATGACCCGCACAAAGGCATCGGGGGTGACGGGCTCGACCGCCAGGCAATCGACCTGGCCCGCGTTGATCGCCTGTTGGACCTGGGAGATCTGGGCGACCGGGTCGGTGTTCGGCGGTCCGATCAGCTTCACATTCACGTCGATGCCGTACTGGCTCTTCACGTCGGCGGCGGCTTGGCGCATGCCGGCCAGGAGGTTCACGGGCGCACCGACGGTCGCCAGCGTCTGGAAGGAGAGCACGAAGTTGAGCGCCTGTTTCTTATCGATCTTGTTGGCGATGGCGGAGGAGAGGGTGAACTGGCCCCAGCTCAACTTCGCCGAATACGGCGCGCCGCTATGTGATGCAGACGGCGTACCGCTGCTCGTCCCACACGCGGTGCCGAGCAGACCCAGAACCCCCACCGACGCCAAGACGAACTGCTTCCTCGCTCCCATACCTCTTCTACTCTCCTCTTGGAGGGCTGTCCCTCTCAACTCCTCTATCTCGCCCGCGGTCGCAAACGTTTCCAGCACTATAGTCCCGGTACCGGCCGCCGTCAATCGGCGGGACGGTTGACAGACCGGGAGGCGAATGCTACAACGGCAGACGGTGCTGGAACCGTTCCCGGTGATTTGAGCAGCCCCGGCGTGGAAAGGCTGCGAGGAGGAGGTCTATCGATGGTGACAC
>DATNMN010000176.1:0-12085 GCA_035602295.1 Candidatus Dormiibacterota bacterium
AGATGCCGGTATATACTGGCTAGATTCTTTAGCCGGGGAGACGCATGCTTACCAGCATCAAGTCGGTCGGCAGCTATGTTCCGTCCGGCATCCTGACCAACGCCGACCTCGAAAAAATGGTCGAGACCTCCGATACCTGGATCCGCGACCGAACCGGCATCGTGGAGCGGCGGATCGCGGCCGTCGACGAAACGGCGACGGACCTGGCCACGGAGGCGGCGAAGGATGCCCTCAAGGCGGCCGGCTTACGTCCGCAGGACACGGACCTCATCGTGTGCAGCACGTCCACTCCGGACTCGATGTACCCGTCGGTTGCCTCGCGCGTGCAGGAACGCCTCGGCGCCCATGGCCCGGCGTTCGACGTGCAGGCGGCCTGCACCGGCTTTCTGGTCGCGATGAGCGTGGCCGATCGCTTCGTCAGCAGCGGCGAGTCGAAGCAGGCGATCGTGATCGGCAGCGAGACGCTGACCAAGATCCTCAACTTCAAGGACCGTGGCACTTGCGTCGTCTTCGGTGACGGCGCCGGCGCGGTGGTCCTTGGACCGGGCATCAACGGCGCCGGCATCAAGTCCTGCGTGCTCGGTTCGGATGGCTCGGGCGGTGATCTGATCTATGTTGCGCCCGGCGCCGACGGTCCCGAGGGACGCGGTCGCCCCGAGATCCGGATGGATGGGCGGAGAGTTTTCCGCTTTGCCACCGAGATCCTGGCGCAGTCGACACTCGAGGCGCTCGAGAAAGCAAATGTCCGGCTGGAGGACGTCAAGCTGATCGTCCCCCACCAGGCCAATGCCCGCATCATCGAGGCGGCCGGTAAGCGGCTCGGCGTCGGCCCCGACATCATGGTCAACGCGATCGCGAACTACGGCAACACCTCGACCGCCTCCATCCCGCTGGCGCTCAAGGATGCGCTCACGGCGGGCCGGCTGAAGCGCGGCGATCATCTCGTCCTTGTCGGATTCGGCGCCGGGCTGACCTGGGGTGCCTGCGTGATCGAATGGGAAGGCGCGCCCGTAAGGGTCGCGGCCTGACCCGTGTTTCGTCCCAAGACGCGCTACGTCGCTCTGCCGTCGCCGCGGGCCGGCGTCGGCGAAGAAATCGACCGGCTCATCTGCCCAAAGTGCGACACCTCGCTCGAGCCGGCACGCCTGACCGCCGCGCTCGGCGTCTGTTATCGATGCGGGTACCACTTTCGGCTGCGCGCCCCGGAGCGAATCGCGATGCTCGTTGAGCCCGCCTCGTTTCAGGAACAGGACCAGGCGATCATGGCGAAGGACGTTCTGGGCTTCACCGATTCACAGCCCTACGTCAAGCGGATCGAGCAGAGCCGCGCCAGCACCGGCGCCAACGAGGCGGTCACCTGGGGTGAGGCGATGCTCGCCGGACACCGGTTGGTGCTGGTCGTCCTGGACTTCGCCTTCATGGGCGGGAGCATGGGAGCGGCCACCGGCGAAAAGATCACCAACGGCATCGAGCGCGCCACGCAGAGCCGGCTGCCGTTGCTCATCATCTCGGCCTCGGGTGGCGCCCGGATGCAGGAGGGCATGCTCTCCTTGATGCAGCTGGCCAAGACCTCGGCCGCGCTCGGGCGGCTGGCTGCCGCCGGGGTTCCCTACGTCTCGTTGCTGACGGACCCGACGATGGGCGGCGTGACCGCCAGTTTCGCCTCGCTGGGCGACGTCATCATTGCCGAGCCGGGCGCGATGATCGGCTTTGCCGGCGCGCGAGTGATCCAACAGGCCACCTACGAAACGCTCCCCGATGGCTTCCAGACCGCGGAGTTTCTGCTGGCGCACGGCATGATCGACCTGGTGGTGCCACGGCCGGAGTTGCCCGCGGTCTTACGCCAGTTGCTGGACCTCTACAGCCCGAATCGGGCCGCTCCCGACCTCCAGCTCCAACGGCAGGTCAAGACCGCGGCCCCGGCGCCCGCCGTCACGCGGTGACCGACAACGGGTCCGTCGCCGCCGCCACCTGGGAACAAGTCGAGCTCGCACGGCATCCCGACCGTCCCTATGCGCTCGACTACATCCACGCGATCTTCAGCAACTTCTTAGAGCTCCACGGCGATCGCGTGTTCGGCGACGATCACGCCATCATCGGTGGGCCGGCCGTCTTCGACTCGCGAACCATCATGGTGATCGCGCAGCAGAAGGGCCGCTCCACGTCGGAACGCGCGATGCGCAACTTTGGGATGGCCAACCCGGAGGGCTATCGCAAAGCGCTCCGGTTGGTCCGGCAGGCCGAACGCTTCAAGTTTCCGATCGTGGCCTTTGTCGACACCTCGGGCGCCTTCCCAGGCGCCGGCGCCGAGGAACGCGGCATCGCCTGGGCGATCGCGGAAAACCTCGTCGCGCTCTCGGCGGCGCGCATTCCAATCCTGACGCTCGTGATTGGCGAGGGTGGCAGCGGCGGCGCGCTCGGTATCGGCGTTGGAGATCGGCTCCTGATGATGGAACACTCGATCTACAGCGTCGCCATGCCCGAAGCCTGCGCCTCGATCCTCTGGCGTGACATCGCGAAGAAAGTTGAAGCTGCCGATGCCCTCAAGCTGACGGCTGCTGACCTGAAGCGGCTAGGACTCGCGGATGAGATCATTCCCGAACCAGCGGGCGGCGCACAGAACGACTATGGCCTGGCAGCCGACGCGGCTGGAGCCGCGCTGCGCCGCCACCTCGGCAGCCTCGAAGCGATCGACATCGACCACCTCGTCGAAGAACGCTACCAGCGCTACCGGAAGATCGGCGCTACCTCTTAACATCTGAGTCACTGAGGTGGCAACCAAAGCCCCAACCGACACGCCTGTCCGGCGCCGCGAGCGGCTGGATCCTTCGGTCTTTCGACTGCCGGTGGAGCGGATCCGCGAAGGCTATTACAGTGACGTCTATTTCAATCGCACGGTCGACGTGCTGCGCGCTGACCAGCGCCACCCCCACGCGCTGATGCAGGTCTTTCAGAAGCAGCAGGCCGTGATCGGCGGCATGGATGAGGCGATCGCCATCCTCAAGCTCTGCTCCGAGGATTTCTCCCAGCTACGCGTACACGCCCTCTATGACGGCGACGAGGTGGCGCCATGGGAAACCGTGATGACGATCGAGGGCGACTATTCCTTCTTCGCCCGGCTCGAGACGGTCTACCTGGGCGTCCTCACCCGCCGCACCAAGGTCGCCACCAACGTCCGCCGGGTCGTTAACGCGGCGAAGGGCAAGCAGATCATCTTCTTTCCAGCTCGCCACGATCATCACCTGGTGCAGACTGGAGACGGGTACGCGGCCTACGTCTCAGGGGCGATCGGGGTCTCGACCGATGCCCAGGCCGCCTGGTGGGGCGGCAAGGGCACCGGTACTGTCCCCCATTCCCTGATCGCGGCCTACAACGGCGACACCGTGCTCGCGGCGCGCAAGTACGCCGAGTTTGTCGAGCCGTCGGTGAACCTGGTCGTCCTCGTCGATTTCGAGAACGATTGCGTCCGCACCTCGCTCGAGGTGGCACGGGCGCTGAAGGATCGCCTGTGGGGCGTGCGACTGGACACCTCCGAAACGATGGTCGACGTCAGCGTTCAGAAGCTGATGGGCGACTTCGATCCGCGAGGCGTCAACCCGCAACTCTGTCAGCTGGTCCGCCGTGCGCTCGACCGCGAGGGCTTCCAGCAGGTGAAGATCGTGGCCAGCGGCGGCTTCAACGTCGAAAAGATCGAGCGCTTCGAACGCGAGCACGTGCCGGTCGATGCCTATGGCGTCGGCAGCGCCTTCTTTCAGGGCAACTTCGACTACACCGCCGACGTGGTGATGGTCGAGGGACGGCCCTGCGCCAAAGTCGGGCGCCGCTACCGGCCAAACCCGCGACTCGAGGCCGTGACCTAGCCGTGCCCAACGTCACGATCGTGGTCGACGTCCTCAACGGCTTTTGCAAACAGGGCAACCTCGCCTCCCCTCGCTGTGATGCCGCCATCCCGAAGATCCGCGAGGTCATCGAGGAGCGCCTAAAGTCCGGCGATCACCTGATCTTCCTGGCGGATACGCACGACCCAAACGACCGCGAGTTCGAGGTTTTCCCGGTGCATTGTGTGCGCGGAACAATCGAGTCCGAGGTGGTTCCCGAACTCCAGCCTTTGCTCCACGACGCCACCCTGATCCGCAAACGGCGCTATTCGGGGTTCTTCGAGACCGATCTCGACGAACGGCTCAAGGCGGCGCAGCCGGAACAGGTCACCGTGGTCGGCGTGTGCACCGACATCTGCGTGCTGCATACCGTTGCCGACCTGCGAAACCGGGATTACCGGGTGGTGGTGCCGGCCGCGGCGGTCGAAACCTTTGACGGGCCTGGGCATCCCGGCGACGAGGTGCAGCATTGGGCGCTGGCCCATTTGAAGGGCGTGCTCGGCGCCCGCGTCGTTCAGGACTAGAGCTGAGGTCGTTCGCGCGTCGCCGTCTGGCCCGGGGATGACGGCGTGGCACCGGGACCCTTCAGCGACTCGATCTCGCTCTTCAGTTCCGCGACTTGCCGTTCCAGCTTGGCGATTTCGTCGCGAGTCGCCACCGGCATCGATGAGCGCATGGTCTCAGAGACGCGGCGGCTGAGATCCTCGCCCCGACGACGGGTGTTGGACGCGAACTCCTCGAATCGCCGGCGGCCTTCCTCACGGCTGACGTGCCCCTGATGCAGCCAGGTGTCGACCAAGTGATCACCCTGCTCGAACGCCCAACTCGCAGCGCCCAGCATGATGGTGAAGCTGTCGCGGACGACCTCGCGAATGCGCTCGGCGCCTTCTGCGTGTTGATGCTCGTGGGGATCGTGATGCTCTGCCATGCGCTAAGTTTAGGGCTACGCCATGCCCATATACGAATATCGCTGCGCGGACTGTGGCAAGCGGCCATCCATCTTCTTTCGCAGCTTTGCCGCAGTCGAAGCCTCGCCCGCCTGCCCGCTCTGTAGCGGCCGGCACCTCACGAGGCTCATCTCCCGCACCGCCCAGGTGCTGTCCGAGGACAGCCGGTTGGATCGCCTCAGCGATAGCGCCGATCTGGGCGACGTCGACGAGAACGACCCCAAGAGCATGGCGCGCTGGGCCAAAAAGATGGGCCAGGAGATGGGTGGAGACGAGCTCGGCGAGGATTTCGACCAGGTGGTTGACGAAATGGGAGACGGCGAGTCCAACGGCTCGGCCGCCATGGAGGATGACGACCTGTGACCCGCGCCCTCATCGACCGCATCCGCGGCCGCGAGATCCTTGACTCGCGCGGCAACCCAACCGTCGAGGTGGATGTGCTCCTTGACTCCGGTGAGCGTGCAAGCGCGGCCGTGCCGTCAGGGGCATCCACCGGGGCCCACGAGGCGGTCGAGCTGCGCGATGGCGACAAGGGCCGCTACGGCGGCAAGGGCGTGCTCAAGGCGGTTAGCCACGTCAATGACGAGATCGCCGGGGTGTTGCGCGGCGCCGACCCGAGTGACCAGCGCGCGATCGACGAGCGGCTGATCAATCTCGACGGCACTGCCAACAAATCGCGGCTGGGCGCGAATGCGATTCTCGGTGCCTCCCTGGCGGTTGCGCGGGCCGCGGCAGTGGCGGCCCGGCAACCGCTCTATCGCTATCTCGCCGGCGATCGCGAGCTAGTGATGCCGGTGCCGATGATGAACATCCTGAACGGCGGCAAGCATGCGCAGACCAAGGTCGATTTCCAGGAGTTCATGGTGGTACCGGCAGGGGCACCAACCTATCGCGAGGGGCTTCGCTGGGGCGCGGAGGTGTTTCACGCGCTGAAAGAGAGTCTGCACCAGGCTGGACTCAGCACCGGGCAGGGCGACGAGGGTGGATTCGCGCCGGAGCTCGACACCAACGAGAAGGCGATGACACTACTGGTCGACGCCATCGAGCGGAGCGGCCACCGGCCGGGTGAGGACGTCTTCATCGCGCTCGACCCGGCCGCCTCCGAGTTCTACCAGCACGGACACTATGAACTGAAAGGCGAGGGTCGCACCCTCGATCCTGGCGAGCTGGTCGATCGGTGGGCTGACTGGGTCGAGGGATACCCGGTGATCTCCATCGAGGACGGATTGGCCGAGGATGACTGGGACGGCTGGCGCCGGCTCACACAGCGACTCGGTAAACGCGTCCAGCTGGTCGGCGACGATATCTTCGTCACCAACGTCGTGCGCCTTCGCCACGGCATCGAGGAAGGGATCGCCAACAGTATCCTCATCAAGGTCAACCAGATCGGGACGCTGACTGAGACGCTGGAGACGATGGCGACCGCGGCGCGGGCCGGGTACTCGACCGTGGTATCCCACCGCTCGGGCGAGACGGAGGACACTTTCATCGCCGACCTCGCCGTTGCCACTGGCGCCGGGCAGATCAAAACGGGTGCGCCATCACGGTCCGAGCGGGTCGCGAAGTACAATCGGCTCCTAGTTATCGAGGAAGAGGTGGGTATCACCGCACACTATCCGGGGCGCGCCGCGTTCGTCGGCATGTCCGGATCGCGGGTTCCCCGTGTCTAGGCGAGTCCCTCCGCGCGGATTCTTCGAGGGCGGCGAGTCGCCCTTCGGCCGCCTGCCGACCGAGCCCAGCTTCCCGACCATCCGCGTCTCGGGACGGGGAGTCTTCTGGATCGTCGCGATCGCGCTGGTGCTGCTCATCCTCTTCCTGCTCAAACCGTTCGCGACCCTGTACACCGATTACCTTTGGTTCCGCGCGCTCAACTACGGCAGCATCTTCGGCGTTCGCTTCGCCGCCCAGATCTGGTCGTTCTTCATCTTCGCCATCCTCTTCTGGGTCATCGGCGCCGCGAACGTACTGCTGGCGCTTAATTCCAATACCGGCCGGCGCCTGTCGTCGATCGGCATCCGCCAGCGACCGCTCGCGTCGCCCTCCACGATGCTCGCCCTGCTTGCCGTTTTCCTGCTCGGCTTGATCTTCGGACGGGTGGCCGCCGCGCAGTGGCAGACGATTCTGGCCTTCTTCAACCAGAAGCCCTTCAACGTCCAGGACCCAATCTGGCACAAGGACGTCTCCTTCTATGTCTTCACCCTTCCCTTCTACCGATTCGTTTGGGGCTGGCTGCTGTGGGTGGTGATCCTGATGACGCTGGTCGCGGCCGGCCTCTACGTGTCCCGGGCCAATCTGCAGACCTTCGCCCTACCCCCCAGGGCGATTCGGCACCTGTCGGTGCTGGCCGCGGCGTTTGCCGCGCTGCTGGCGATCCACTACCGCCTCGACCTGTATGAGCTACTGCTGAGCAAGCGCGGCTTCGTCACCGGCATCGGCTATGCGGATGTCGCCGCCCGCATCCCCGCCTACTGGATCATGACGGTGCTGATGGTTCTGATCGCCATCGGTCTCCTGGTAAATGCCGTCGGCGCGCGCCTCACGCCGCTGCCGGCTGCGCTGGTGGTCTGGCTGGGCGCAGCCTTCATCCTCCTGGTGGTCTTCCCCGGCCTCGTGCAGCGATTCCAGGTCGCGCCCAGCGAGCTGTCGCGCGAGACGCCATACATCAAGAACGAGATCGACTTCACCCGCCAGGCATACGGTCTGAGCAGCATCACCGACCGGCCGTTCACCCCCCAGGACACGCTGACTGCCGATAAGGTGGCGAACAATCCGCAAACGGTCCAGAACGCGCGCCTCTGGGATCCGCAGCTGGCGCTTCCCTCCACCCTGGAGAACATCCAGAGCCTGCGCACCTACTACCAGTTCTATGCGAACGAAGTGGCGGTCGACCGCTACCAGCTCGGCAACCAGTACCTGCAGCTCTTGCTCGCCGCGCGCGAGTTGAACCCCGACAAGGTGCCGGCAAGCAGCTGGGTCGCCCTCAAGCTGCAGTACACCCACGGTTATGGCGTGGTCGCGGCGCGAGCCAACCAGGCCACCGCTCAGGGCGATCCTGTCCTCACGCTCCAGGACATTCCGCCGGCCGGCGTGCCAGCGGTGACCCAGCCTGGCATCTACTTTGGCCGCCACACCTCGAACTATGTCTTGACCGACTCCAAGCAACCCGAATTCGACTACCCGTTCACACCCGACGCGTACACGCAGTGGAAGGGCACCTCGGGTGTGCCCCTCTCGTCAGCGCTTCGGAGCCTGGCCTTTGCCATCCGGTTCGGCGATATCAACCTGCTGATCAGCCCGCAACTGACCTCCCAGACACAGGTGTTGTTCAACCGCGCGGTCCTGGACCGCGTCACGGCGCTCGCGCCATTCCTGCAGTTCGATCAGGATCCGTATGTTGCCGTCGTCGATGGTCACGTCTACTGGATCCTTGACGGGTTCACGACGACCGACCACTTTCCTTACAGCGACATGGCCCCCGATGTGAACGGCCCCTTCGCCGGCGTCAACTACGCCCGCAACTCGGTCAAGGTCGTGGTCGACGCCTACGAGGGAACCACGACCTTCTACCAGATCGATACCAAGGACGCGCTTGCGAATACCTACGCTTCGATCTTCCCTGGGCTCTTCAAGCCGTTTAGCCAGATGCCCGTCGGCCTGCAGGCGCACGTTCGCTACCCACGCGACCTCTTCAACTTGCAGGCCGAAATGTACACCTACTTTCACATGACCGATCCCACCGTCTTCTACCTGCGCTCGGATCTCTGGAACATCGCGAAGGAAAACTTGCAGCAGGGCGGCGGCGCCTCGCCGATGCGCCCCTTCTACGTCATCAGCCGGCTCCCCGGAGAGCCCAGGGAAGAGTTCCTCACCATCCTGCCCTACACGCCCAACGGCAAGACCAACATGATTGCCTACCTGGCGGCGCGTTCCGATCAGCCTGACTACGGCACGCTCTTCGATTTCCGTTTCCCCAAAGACAGCCTGGTCGTTGGGCCGCAGCAGGTGGAGGCCAACATCGACCAAGCCCCCCTGATCAAGTCGCAATTCGCCCTACTGAATGCCCCTGGCTCGAGTGTGATCCGTGGCAACCTGCTCGTCCTTCCCATCGAGACGTCTCTGCTCTACATCGAGCCGGTGTATCTCGAAGCCACCAATGTCGCTAAACCTCAATTGAAGAAAGTGATCGTCGCCACTGGCCAGAACGTGGTCATGGAAGACACACTCGACAAGGCGCTGGCCGCGTTGCTCGGCCAGGCGACGCCGACGACGACGCCAGGTGGTCCCACGACGCCACCTAGCGGCACCGTGGCCCAGCTGATCGCCCAAGCGAAGACGCACTACGACGCGGCGCAGGCCGCCTTGAAGAACGGCGATTTCACCACCTATGCGAGGGAAATCCAGACTGTAGGGACCATCCTGAACCAGCTGGCTGCCCTGCAATCGGCAGCGCCGTCGGCAAGCGCCTCCCCCAAAGCCTCTCCCTAAGCGAACCCACCGGTTCGCGCGACTGGATTAAGAAGGGCGCTTGCCCGCGGCAAGCGCCCGTCCAAAGCCCCCGGAACCTGGCTTAGTGCCCTCCCGCCAACGAGTCGGCGGCGGCGAGAACGACGGCGGCGACGGTGACGATGATGGCGACGAATCGGTTCATGAGCTTCTCCTTCCGCGGCAGGGGTGCTCCGACCGATTGGCCGGAATTTAACACCCGGTGCACGCGCTGTCAATATACTTTCGCCTTGTGGTGTAGTGGAGCTATACTTGTCAGGGTTTTATGTACTCGGTCGGTGAGCGTCTTCGGCAAGCGCGGCTGGCTCAGGGACTGACGCAGGAACAGCTCGCGCGTGGGGTGGCGACCAAGGGGTTCATCAGCCAGGTCGAGTGCAATCGAGCTACACCCTCACTCGCCAAGCTCCGCGTGATCGCGGAGCGCCTGGGTCTGCCGCTCGGCCACTTCACCGGTGATCACTCACCGCTGGAGTTCACCTACCTGCGCAAGAGCGCCGAGCTGGCGATCAAGGCGAACGAACCGGCGCAGGCTCTCGCCATGGTCGATGAAGCGGGCCCGCTCGCTCGGACCGCCAACGAGCGCGCCGACCTCGAGCGCATCCGAGGGATGGCGCTCGACGCGCTCAACCGTCTGCCCGAGGCCCTCGTCGCGCTGCAGACCGCCGCTGCCGATGCTCCGCCGGACGACCCAGAACTGGCTGGCGCGATCTATACGGAAATCGCCACGGTACTGAACGAGCAAGAGCAGTTCAACGTCGCCGTCGAAGCCGGCCGGCGCGCCCTGCACTGGCTGGACGGTGCCAAACACGCGGACCCAGCGCTGCGAGCCCGCATCCTGACCAACCTCGGCCGCTCTTGCTGGGGCCTGGG
The DNA here is from genome assembly GCA_035602295.1 of Candidatus Dormiibacterota bacterium. GTDB lineage: Bacteria > Chloroflexota > Dormibacteria > CF-121 > CF-121 > CF-13. Next base: position 10,199 of record DATNMN010000176.1, read on the forward strand.
ACAGCTGGAGCAGGCTCATCGCTTCTTGCTCCTGGCGTTGGATGCGGCAACCGACGCCGAAAGCCTGTATCGCATCGCGAACGCGCGCATGTCGCTAGGCGTCACCGCTCGCGCTAAAGGCCTCCTCGATGAGGCGATCGAGCACTGCAATCGCGCGCTGGAGATGCACGCCCGCATCAAACAGGAGCGCGCGGCCAATCGGGTTCTCAACAACATTGGCGACGTCCACTACGCCGCCGGACGGAAGGCGGAAGCCTGGGATGCTCAGTCGCGCAGCCTTGTGCGCGCCCGCGAGCTCTCTGATGATTTCGAGGTCGGCGTCGCCGCCGGGGCGCTCGCCCGATATGCGCTCGACGCGGGAAGGGATGCCGATGCGTTGCAGCTGGCTCGGGAGAGCCAGCGCGCCGCGGAACGATCGCAAGACCACCTGCACCGGGCTCTCGCGGCGGCGATCGAGGGAGCCGCCGCCGAACGGCTCGGTCATCCGGTGATCGCCGATCGGCGCTTCAAGGCCGCGACCAGGCTGCTCGTCGATCGTGACGCCGCTGGAAAACTCAGCGAGGTCTGCGCCATGTACGCGGACGTGCTTCGCCACCGCGGCGAGCAGGACCGGGCCTTTGCCGTCATGCGGATGGCGGCGGAGCGTGACTTCAGCAAGCTCCCGGCGCTCCTCAAGGCGGGGAGGTGAGGGCGACCGAAACGCCAAACGGCCTGCCGACCGTGCTGGTTGCCGACGATCAGGACGCCAGCCAGCGAGAGCTCCGGACTTTGCTCGAGCGCGGAGGCTACCGCGTTATCACTGCCGGCGACGGAGCCGCCGCATTGCGCACGCTTGCGGCCCACGACTCCGACCTCGTTCTCTGCGAGGCGGTGCTTCCCGACATGGATGGTTTCGAGGTCTGCCGAGCGATCAAACAGGCGCCGGCCACCCGCGACATCCCGGTCGTCCTGCTCATGTCCGGTGAGGACGAGGTGCAGCGCGAGCGCGCCATCCAGGCGGGGGCCGATGAGGTGGCGCTCAAGCCCGTCGACCGCGCCCGGTTGCTCGCGCTGGTACGCGTGCAGCTGCGCATCGCCGGCCTGAACCGTCAGCTCAATAAACTCGAGAGTGTCGTCGTCACCCTCGCGCGCGCCGTCGAGGATCGTGACCACACGAGTGCCGGCCTTTCGGAAAAAGTCGCCCATTGGGCGATGCAGCTGGGCACCGCCCTAGAGCTACCGGAAGACCAGCTGACGCTGCTCTACCGCGCTGCGCTCCTGCATGACGTCGGCACTGTGAGCGTTCCGGTCGACGTCCTCTCGAAGCAGGGTGGTCTCGACCCCGGAGAATTCAGCCAGGTGAAACGTCATCCAGTCGTTGGCGAAGAGATTCTCGCCGCCCTCCCGAGCGCCGAGCAAGTCTTGCCCGCGGTCCGGCACCACCACGAACGGATCGACGGCGCCGGCTATCCAGATGGACTGGGTGGTGAGGATATCCCCCTGTTCGCCCGCATCATCGCGATAGCCGATGCCTTCGTCGCCATGAGCAACGATCGACCCTACCGTGCGCGGCGGCCGCGCGACGAAGTGATCCGCACCCTGCGGCAGGGTGAGGGGAAGCAGTGGGACGCGGCGCTCGTCGAGCGCTTCCTGCGGCTCGTCGAAGAGTCTGACGCCGCCGTTCCCGAGGTACGCACGGGCTAGTCCTGCGCGGCCAGCCCGAGCAGGCGCTCGACGATCACCCGGGCGTCGCCCGACGCGAGTGGCGCGGAACGTGCCATACGAGCGTTTGAGACGTTGGACCGTGTGCGAAAAGCTCAGCACGGTACAGAGCCGGCGGCTCGCCAGGTTCTTCGGGAAGATGCGCGAAACCAGCTTCGTAAATCCTCGCCGTTCGGCCTCCGTCAT
>DATNMN010000177.1:0-28324 GCA_035602295.1 Candidatus Dormiibacterota bacterium
GCCCGAGTGCCGGCAAGCTGGACGTCTTCATCGATCCGCAACTGCCACGACCGTTGCTGCTCGTCGTGGGGGACACCCCGGCGGCGCGCACACTGATCAAGTTGGGCGCCACCATCGGCTACAAGACCTGCGCGGTGCATCCGGGCGCGCTCCCCACCGACTTTCCCGAGGCAGACCAGGTGATCGGCTCGCTCGAGCTCGCCCCCGCGCAGCCCAATGCGAGCACCTGGGCCGTTGTCGCCACGATGGGTCACTACGACGAGGATGCGATCGAGGCGCTCTTACGTTATGACGTCGCCTACATCGGATTAGTCGCCAGCCGCCGCCGGGCCGCGACCGTTCTCGGCGTGCTCGAAGGCCGAGGGGTAAGCGGCCTGGAACGCGTCCGCCGCCCTGCCGACAGCTCGGTCGGTGGCTCGCAGGAGGAGATTGCGCTGGCCACGCTCGCCGAGATCGCCGCCGAGCGCCACGCGGACCAGCGTCGCTACGCGATCCCCTTACCCGAGACCGCCATCGATCCCATCTGCGGGATGACGGTCGAGGTCAAGGGGGCATTGCATACGCTCAGGGCAGGGGAGATAACACACTACTTTTGCGGTGCCGGCTGCCTGGATGCGTTCAGGCTGCGGGAAGGTCAGTCGATTTCACGCTGACCCTCCCGCTATGAGCGAGCCCCAGTGTGGAAAGGGGCGCGGTTCGAGCTCTACGCCGATCCGACGATTGGACGAACCTCGATCGAACCCACAGCGGCCGACGGGACCTTGGCCGCGTAGGCGATCGCCTCGTCCTGGTTCTTTGCCTCGACGACGTAGAAGCCAATAATCTGCTCGCTGCCCGCGATGGCGGGGCCGGGCGCCGTCTTGGTCGACCCGTTGCGCACGCGGACCGTCGTCGACGTTTTGGACGGCTGGACCGGGTCGCCGGCCTTAAACATGCCCTTGCCGGACAGTTCTTCGTAGTACGCACCGAAGGCGGCCTGTTGCTGTTGCATCTGCGGGCTATCGCTGGCGGGCATCTTCGATTCGTCGGCGTAGAGCAAGTACAGGTATTTCATGTCCTCTCCTCGTGTTACGGGTTTAAGCCGGCCTGGCCTGGGCGAGCACCTGGTCTTTGGTGACGCCCTCCATGTTGTGGATCTGCTTGGCGTGCTGCTGGACCCCGGCCACCAGCTTCGCCTCGTCGTCCGTCTGGAGCGACCAGCCGCATTCACACTCGACGCGTTTTTGCATTCCGCACCTCCTCAATAGCCGCCCCCGGCGTGGAAAGGGCGGCGTTTCAATCCCTGAGCCCCGGGTGCTTAAGATCATCGCTGGACGCCTTTGGCGAATGTTTGGAGGGAGCTTGCTTCGCATCTACCTGACCGGTGAGGTGGCGGTCGAGCGCGGTGAGCACTTGCTTCGGGACGCCGATCTCGCCGGTCGCCAGGGACGGCTGGCGCTCGTCTACCTGGTCTCGGAGCGAGAGCGGGCGGTGACCCAGTCCGAGCTCGCCGAGCTCCTTTGGCCCGAGTCCCTCCCACCATCGTGGCCGGTGGCGCTCAGCGCGGTCATCAGCAAGCTCCGCCAGAAGCTCGGCACGGTCGGTCTCGATCGGGACCGGATCATCGCCAATGCCTTTCGCTGCTACCAGTTCCGGCCGCCGGCGGACACCTGGATCGACCTCGAGGCCGCGGCCGATGCGCTGCACCAGGCCGAGGGCGCCGTACAAGCCAATCATCCGCAAGCCGCCTATGGGCCGTCGCTGATCGCCACCACCATCGCCCGTCGACCGTTCCTGGTTGGCGAAGATTCGCCCTGGGTCGCGACGCGGCGCGAGCGCCTGCGTGACATCCTGGTGCGCGCGCTCGACTGCCGCGTCGAGGCGCTGGTCTCGAACGGCGAGCTCGCCCTTGCCCAGGACCAGGCGCGCGCGGCGGTTGAGCTCGAACCCTTTCGCGAGTCCGGGTATCGCCGGCTGATGCAGGTCCTCGTCAAGCGGGGGGACCGTGCCGAGGCGGTGCGGGTCTACCAGGACTGCAAGCGGCGCCTCGCCGCCGAGCTGGGCGTGGGGCCATCAGACGAGACGGAATCGCTGATGCGGACGGTGATCGCCTAGCGCTGGATCTCGGAGCCGACCTCGTCCCGCGCCAGGTCGCCGTCCCTCTTCGAGGACCCATTCGCGGGAAGGGGAGGTGCGATCACTGGACGCGTGGTCAAGGGTCGTGCGATCCCCGCCGCGTCGTAGATCTCGTCCTGGTCCAGCGTGTCCTTCTTCAGCACCGCCTCAGCCAGGCGATCCAGGCGGTCGCGGTTTTCGGTCAGGAGCCGCACCGCCTCCCGGTGGCACTCCTCGACAATGCGGCGGACTTCCTCGTCGAGCAGCCTGGCGGTCTCCTCACTGAAGTGCTCCGATGCGGCGCCGTCGCCCGGTTGGGTGAGATTGATCGGACCGATCTTGGGCGACATGCCGAAGCGGGCCACCATCGAGCGGGCCACCTGGTTCACCTGCTGCAGATCGCTCTCGGCGCCCGTCGTGACGGCGCCGTAGGCGACCTCTTCGGCGGCCCGTCCGCCGAGCGCCAGCGAGATCCGGCCGCGCAGGTACGCCTCCGGATAGTTGTAGCGGTCGTCGATCGGCTGGCTGTATGTGGACCCGAGCGAAAGACCGCGCGGGACGATCGTCAGCTTCTTCACCGGGTCGGCTCCCGGGATCAGGAGGCCCATCAGCGCGTGGCCCGACTCGTGATAGGCGATCAGCCGCCGTTCGTCCGCCCCCAACACGATCGGCCGGCGGAGGCCCAACACCGATCGCTCGATGGCTTCGTCGAAATCGGCGCGCGTCACCATGTCCTCGCCTTTTCGCGCGGCGATCAGGGCAGCCTCGTTGACGATGTTGCGCAGGTCGGCTCCCACGAAGCCGGCGGTGGCGCCCGCGATATCGGCGAGGTCCACGCCCGGTGCAACTTTGACGTTTCGCGTATGGATCCGGAGGATCGCCTCGCGTCCCGTTTTGTCAGGCGGAGACACCGTGACGCGGCGATCGAAGCGCCCCGGTCGCAGGAGGGCTGGGTCGAGCACCTCCGGTCGGTTGGTGGCGGCCAGCACAACAACGTTCTGATTGGGCGTGAAGCCGTCCATCTCGGTGAGGATCTGGTTCAGCGTTTGCTCCCGCTCGTCGTTGGCGCCGAAGGTGGCCGAGGACGCGCGCGAGCGGCCGATCGCGTCCAGCTCGTCGATGAAGATGATGCTCGGTGCGGCGGCCTTCGCCTTGGCGAAGAGATCGCGAACGCGCGATGCGCCCACGCCGACGATGGCCTCGACGAACTCCGACGCCGAGAGGCTGAAGAAGGGCCGGCTCGCTTCACCGGCGACGGCCCGCGCCAGCAACGTCTTCCCGGTGCCCGGCGGTCCCACCAGCAGCACGCCGTGCGGAATCTGCGCGCCGAGCTTTTGGTATTTCTCCGGCGTCTTGAGGAAGTCGACGACCTCGGCCAGGTCCTGCTTGGCCTCTTCGATCCCGGCCACGTCATTGAACGTGATCTTTGTCCCTGAGTCCGGGGTGTACAGCGTGGCGCGGCTCTGGCCGAAGGCGCCGAGAATGCCGCCCGGACCTCCGGCCGTCGCGCGCCGGCTCAGGTAAAGAAAGCCGCCAATGAGCAATAGCGCCGGCCCGAAGCTGAGCAGCAGGTTGAGCAGCGGCGATCCCCCGGTGCCGGGAGGGGTCGCGCTGATTGGGACGTTGTGCTGCTCGAGCAGGGCTTCGAGGTTGTCGGTCGCAAAGACGGGGCGCTCGGTCTGGAAGAGCGTCCCGCTCGCCGACCCATACGTCACCGACTTCTTGAAGTCACCCTGGATGGAATTGGACTGGGCGGTGATGTCTTTGATGTTGTCGGTATTGACCTGCGTGATGAAGGTCGTGTAGGGGACCGTGACACGTGATGGGCCGCTCGTGAAAAAGATGCTGATCGCGTAGTTGATGAGCAGCAGGACGATGAGATAGATCCAGAAGCCCCGGCTTCGCCAGAAGGGCGTTGGCTTTGGCCCGCCTCCGGACGCCGGCGCCTTGGGCGGGGCCGGGAACAACGGTCGTCGGTTCTGATTCGAAGCCACGGCGTTCCCCTCCTGTTTCGACTCTACACGCTTGGCAAAAGCGCCGCCGTCCGCCTATGATAGGTTATATCGGAACTACATCATATTTGGAGGCTTGATATGACACTAACGCACCTGCTCGTCCTGCTCATTGTGGGCGCCATCGCGGGCTTGATCGGGGAGCGCCTGGTCGGTCGGGGCATGCCCGGCGGTCTGATCGGCGCCATCGTCGCCGGGCTGGTCGGCGCCTGGTTGATGGTCGACGTCTTGCGCCTCGTCATCGCCCCGGAATTGTCGCTGGCCGGGATTCCTATCCTGTCGGCGATCCTCGGTGCGGCGATCGTCGTGCTGCTGTTCAGCCTGGTCGCGGGCGGCAGCTTCGCCCGCGGCTGGCGTCGGAGCTAACGTCGTTGGGGGTCCGGGCGGCGCAGACGCTCGGACCCTCGCAACTGTCGTTGTTATTTCGTCGGTGGATGTTTGTGCGCATCGCACAAGCGGGCCGAAACCCGCGTCCGTTGATCGACCTGCTCGTTAGAGAGTGTTAGAACTTCTCGCGAAAACAGGCTTCCTGCTTGCGGATTCGATGCCCGAGCCCCCAGAATGATGGTTCCCACTAACACAAGAACATCAGGAGGGGAAACACAATTGGCCAAACTTAGATCACTGACCCTTTTAGCCTGCCTCGGCGCGATCGGGATCGTCGCCGCCGCGTGCGGGACCTCGACCGCGGCGCCCTCGGCAAGCGCGACCGTGCCAGCGGGACTCAGCGTCACGTCCTTCGACCAGAGTTTCTCGGTGATGGCTCAGTTGACGAGCCTGACGGCGGCGGGCAGTGGATTGGTTGGAGTCATCCTTCCTGACACGACCTCGTCGACTCGCTACGAAAGCTTCGACCGGCCATACCTCAAGCAAGCCTTCGACAAGGCCGGATACAAGTCAACGGACTACAAGATCGACAACGCGCAGGGCGACGATGCCAAAGAACTGTCGCTGGCGCAAGCCGACATCACCGCGGGCGCGAAGGTCCTGATCTTCGACCCACTTAACGGCACGGTCGGGGCAGCTATCCAGGCGGCCGCCGCGCAACACGGCGTCAAGACGATCAGCTACGATCGCGCCACTTTCCAGGGCACCAACGTCTACTACGTCAGCTTCGACAACGTCCAGGTCGGCAAGCTGATCGGCGACGGTTTCAAGAAATGCGTCACGGACTGGGGCGTGACGAATCCGCAAGTCTTCGAGCTCGACGGCGGAGAGAACTCGGACCCGAATGCGGTGTCCTTCGCCCAGGGTTACAACCAGTCCATCTGGGGTGATCCCACAACGCCGCTGGCCGCGGGGAAGACGGCCAATGGCTACACCCTGGTTGGCGACCAGATCGCGCCCAACTGGGTGAACGCCACCGGTGGCACGATCTTCCAGCAGCAGTTCACCGCTCACAAGAACATCAACGCCACCGTCGAAGCCAATGACGGGCTTGGCAACGCGGTGATCACGGTCCTCAAGAACTCGAATGTCCCTGCCAAGAAAATTCCGACGACCGGGCAGGACGCGACGCTGCAGGGCATGACGAATGTCCTCCAGAACTACCAGTGCGGATCCGTCTACAAGGCGGTCTATCTCGAGGCCCAGGACGCGGTTGCCCTCGCAACCATCCTGCGTGCCGGCCTCACGCCTCCGTCCGCCTTGCTCAACGGCACGACCTCGCCGCCGTCCGGGACGGCGGGGAGCCAGCAGCCGGCGTCGCTGTTGGTGCCGATTTGGGTAACCAGCGCGAACATGAACGCGACCGTCATCAAGGACAACTTCGTCGACAAGACCGCTCTGTGTGCCGCGGCCGGCGCCGCCGCCTGCAGCGCAGCCGGTATCAGCTAGATCACGATGGCGCCGCCGCCGTTCGCGGCGGCGCCTTTTCCTTCCGGCTCGGGGAGGGATAAAGTGGAGCTAGTGGCGCAGGTAGTCAAAGACTCCCCCCCCGCAACGGACCCCTTACTCAAGCTTCGCGGTATCGAGAAGCACTTTGGTCCGGTGCAGGCGCTGTCCAACGTGGACCTCGACCTTCTACCTGGGCAGATCACCGCCCTTTGCGGCGACAACGGAGCCGGCAAGTCCGTCCTCACCAAATGCATCGCCGGTATCTACCAGGTTGATCATGGTCAATTCTTCTGGGAAGGTCGTCCGGTTCAGATCCACAGCCCGCGTGATTCGGCCAGGCTCGGCATCGAAACCGTGTACCAGGACCTGGCGCTGGCCGACAACCTCGACATCGTGCAGAACATGTTCCTGGGGCGGGAGCGCCTCCGAAACGCGTTGCTCGACGAGGACGATATGGAGCGCGCGGCCAGCCAGACGCTCGCCAGCTTGCGAGTCACAACGGTGCGGTCGATCCGGCAACCGGTGGCGTCGCTGTCGGGCGGCCAGCGGCAGTCCGTGGCGGTTGCCAAAGCCGTGATGTGGAACTCCAAGCTGGTGATGCTCGACGAGCCAACCGCTGCCCTGGGCGTGGTGCAAACCAAGATGGTGCTGGACCTGGTCCGGCGCTTGCGCGATCGCGGCTTGGCCGTCATGGTCATCTCCCACAACCTGAACGATGTGTTCGAGGTCGCCGACCGGCTCGCGATCTTGCACCTGGGCCGGATGGTGGCGCAAGACCGCGTCTCCGCCTTCGACCGGCAGAGCGTCGTCGAGTACATGACGACCGGCGGCTTCGGTAAGACTGCACCGGCCGGGGATGGAAAAGGGCAGCATGGCTCGAGCTGAGGCACCGGAGACTCTTCACGATCCGACCGCCTCTGCCGACGCTGCCGCCATTGAGGTCCCGCCGGAACTCGTCGCCCAATCGCTGGGCGAATGGTTCCGCGGCTGGTGGGCGCGGGTCCGAGCTGGGCAAAGCGGCGTGCTTCCGGTCATCGTCGGCCTGGTGCTCATCTCGATCGTCTTCACCGCGATCAGCCCGAAGCACCTTTTCCTCTCGGCGGGTAACCTCGTCAACCTGTTTCAGCAGAGCGCCGTCTTCATGGTCCTTGCGATGGCCGAGACATTTGCCCTGCTCCTCGGCGAGATCGACCTTTCGGTTGGATTTGTCGGTGCCACCGGCGGCGTCATTGCGGTGCAACTGGTGCAGCCCGTGACGGCGAGATGGCCCTGGTGGGGCGCGATCGTCGCGGCGGTGCTCTTTTGCGCCTTTGTTGGCGCGTTGCAGGGGACGTTGGTCACTCGGCTGCGGCTTTCCTCCCTGATCGTGACTCTTGCCGGCGGGCTGATCTTCAACGGCGTGCTGCTGATCGCGCTCGCGTTCGGGCCGTTCTCCGGTTATCCAAGCCTCACCGGAAATAATCCCAACCTGCAGGTGCTTTACAAGCTGATGTGGGGAACGATCGATCCCACCATCAGCTGGGTCGTCATGGCCGTGCTTGTGGGCGCGCTTGCACTCCTGCTCTGGTTCAACGACAGCCGCCGGCGACGCAGCGGGCTCGTGGCGCCACCAGTAGGCCTCACGCTGCTGAAAATCGCCATGATCGCGATCGTTGCCATCGCGGTGGTCGCGATCTCCAACATCAACCGGGCCAACATCGGCACACTGGCGGGCGTGCCGTGGGTGATCCCGATCGTTCTGGCCGTTCTGGCTGTCTGGACGGTGCTCCTCCAGCGAACTCGGTTCGGGCGCTACGTCTATGCGATCGGGGGCAATCGGGAGGCGGCTCGCCGGGCCGGCATCAAGGTGGGGACGGTCGTAACCTGGTGCTTCGTTCTCTGCTCGTTTACGGCGGGGATCGGGGGACTGCTCTACGCCTCGTATCTCGGTGGAATGTCGAACAACGTGAACGGTGGTCAGCTCGTCCTTTATGCGATCGCGGCGGCGGTCATCGGCGGGACGAGCCTCTTCGGCGGCCGAGGCAAGGTCCTCCACGGCGTGCTCGGTGGCCTCGTCATCGGCGGCATCTACAACGGCATGTACCTGATGGCCATCGACGTCCAGTGGCAGTTCATCGTGACCGGCCTGGTGCTCCTCGTCGCGGTGACGATCGATGCCCTCTCCCGCAGGAGTGCAACCTCAGGCAGCACCGCGCGCGTCTAAGTAAGCTCCGCAGCCCTCGGCCGGGACGGCCGATTGCTCGATGCCACAGCGAGCAAGACCAGGACTGACAGCGGGATCACCAGGTTCACGAGCAGCGGCACCGGGCCGCGGATGCTTCCGATCGGCAGCAGGGACAGAACGGCTGTCATCGCGAGGCTCAGGACTTCCAGGGTTACCAGCCAACGCCAGGCCCAGCGACGCCCGCGGCGAAGGTTGCGGGCCAGCCAGAACATCGCCGCGGCCATCAGGATCGTGACCACCGCAAGCACCCGGAAGCCCGGTTCGACGATCGCAAATGGGAGGGCGCTCAATCCGGCCACGAGCGAGAAGCTGGCCTGCACGACCACCAGCACAGAGGCAATGTCGGAAGCACCATTGTTGATCGATCCTGGTTGATTCATGGTTTCATGACCTCCCGGTGAGCTGGCGCTGGACGGTCTTGTCCAGGTCGGCGGCGAATGGTCCGTTTTTGCCGTTGTCGATGATCCAGACGTGCAGCATCGGCGGTGTCGTGATGCTGGTCGAGCCGACCGGGCAGGTCCAAAACGGCGTCTCGAAGGTGAACTCGAAACCGAAGGGAGAGAAGCAGATGCCTTCGTGCTGATGCCACTGGGTTAGCGGCCCTCCCGGGTCGGGACCCCACTGGCCGGCGCGCGCCATCTGGAACATGGCGCCGATCAGTTGCAGTCCATGCGTCGTTTGCGCATAGACCAGCGCCTGCGGCCGGTTCGGATCAAGGATGACGTTCGCGTTCGCCGCGTTCTGAAAGTGGCGAAGTGGGTCCGCGCTCGATACCGGGCCTGGCTTGAAGCCGGCGGCGATCGCCGCGGCCGGATCCTGGTAGCGGGCGATGTTGGCCCGAGTGTCGGCCAGGAGTCGTGCGGCTGCCACCTGCTGCTCCGGGGTGGCGACGTCGGCCACCGGTTGGAGCAGCGCGCCGGCGTGTGCGTGCAGGGCATCGGGGTGAGCAAGTCCGCCGACCCAGATGCCGAGCGTCGTGACGCACGCCATCAGCGGGAATGCCGTCGCCCGCCAGGCGCGGCGCGGCCAGCTCCGACGCGTTGGGTTCGCGAGCCGCATCAACAGCCCGAGTGCCACGAGCTCAATCAGCTTGCAGGCGATGCCGACCTGGTCGGGCGTTTCCCAGCCGGCGACGACCCAAACGATGTAAGCCACGATCGTCGCGACCAGCCATAGAACGGCCGGCCGGCGCCACCAGCTGGTGAAGAACGCGGCGATGCCCAGTCCGATGAAGCCGAGCCCATCGACGATGAACAGCACGCCGGTTATGCCTGCGTGACCGGGGACGAGTGCGAGGTGGAGCCCGCCGCTCAGCAGCATCAGGGCGGCGGCAAGTTTCGTGATCGACGGCGTGGCACCGTACGCTTGCATGACGCGCACGGCCCAGGTGATGCCACGGCTCGCCAGGAACCGTAGCCCGAGGACGAACCCGAAGCCAAACACGGGAGTGATCAGGGCGGCGATTAGCGCACTGGCATGGTCGGTGGCGATGTCGTACATGACGCCAACGTAGCCCCGGCCGATAAGAGCGACGTAAGCCCCCACCCTGCCCTCCCCCAGAGGGGGAGGGGAACTTCACGCGAGCGGGAGTGTGACGCTGAACGTCGCGCCGGGACCGTTGTTGTTACGCGCCGCGATCGTGCCGTGATGCTGGCCGACGATCCATCGGGCAATCGAGAGGCCGAGTCCCGCGCCCTTGTTCGTCCGCGCCAGGTCCGCCTGGTAAAAGCGTTCGAAGATCCGCTCGAGATCGGCCGGCGGGATGCCGCTCCCGTCATCGGCGACCGTAAGCAAACCGGTTGAATCATGCTGCTGGAGCCCCAGTTCGATCGAGCCACCCGGCTTGGTGAACTTCACGGCGTTGTCGACCAGGATCCAGAGGAGCTGGGTGATCGCATCCGTATCGCCGTTGACGGTCGCGTCCGTCAGCCCGACGGTCCGGACGTTGCGATCGCCGTGAGTAGCCTGCGCTTGCCGGCCGACGGATTCGATGATGGGCCGCAGGGCGATCGGCGCGAGCGCCAGGTTCTGCCCGGCGTCGGCCTGGGCCAAGGTCAAAAGATGCTCGACCAACCGGCTCATTCGCTCGCTTTCGCTGGCGATGTCGTGGGCGGCGGCCGCGCGCACGTCCTCCGGTACCGTCGGACCGTGCGCCAGTAAGTCCGCATTGCCGCGGATGGTCGTGAGCGGCGTCCGCAGCTCGTGCGAGGCGTCGGCGACGAAGCGACGCTGGGCATCGAGCGCGAGGGTCAGCTGCTGGTTGGCCGCGTCGACCTGCTCGAGCATCCGGTTGAAGCTCTCGCTGAGCAGGCCGATTTCGTCCCGCCGTTTTGCGGGAGCGAGCCGTCGCTTCAAGTCGCGCGTGCGCGCAATCGAGTCAGCCGTCTCGATCACGGTCTTGAGCGGCCGAAGCGCTCGGCCCGTGATCAACCAGCTGGCAATGAACGCCGCCAGCAGCGTCGGGATGGACGAAATGATCAAGAAGCCGAGGATGCCCCTGCGGTTGGTCGACTGGATGCTGATGGGCTGGCCGGCGACGACGAAACCCGCAACGGCCAGGTCCCCACGCGCCCAGCCTGTGGCAAAGAAGCGAAGCGAAGGCGCGCCCGGTAGATCGACGGTGGCCAGGGCGCTGCCGTGCGAGGCCGCCGACGCCAGTAGGCTCTGCGGAACCGTAGGCGCCGCGTCGCCAATCCGGCCGGTGCTGGACACCACCGTTCCGTTCGACGTAAGAATTTCGACGAATGGATCCGTCCGGCGTGCCAGGTCCTCGGCCCCGGTCAGCGCGCCAGGAACACTCAGCTGGCTTGCCGGTGCGGCGGCGACCGCGGCCTGCGCGTCGGCGGCCCGCTGCTTGAGCGCATCGTCCTGTGTCGTGCCCTGGGTGTTCGTGGCGAGCGTGTAGACCAGCCAGCCAAAGGCAAGCACGGTCAGAGCCACGAGCGCTGCGCCGAAGAATGTCAGGCGGAGTCTGAACGACACGTCACGCCTCGCGCAGGCTGTAGCCGAATCCGCGGACGGTCTGGATCAGTCGAGGCTGGCCCGAGCCGTCGAGCTTGGTTCGCAGGTACCCGATGTAGACGGCGACGACGTTGTCATCGGTTTCCTCGTCGGCCCAGACGGCGCTGAGCAGTTGCTCGCGGGTTAGCACCAGCCGAGGATGCCGAAGAAAGTGAGTCAGCAGCGCGAACTCCCTGGCCGTGAGCGGCACCAGCCGGTTGCCGCGACGCACCTCACCGGTCTCGATCTCCAGCGTCAGGTCGGCATACTGCAGGATGGTCGACGGTGGCGCAGCGCGGCGTAGCAGCGCGCGGACCCGGGCCAGCAGCTCGGCGTACGCGAATGGCTTGACCAGGTAGTCGTCGGCGCCGATATCCAGGCCACGCACGCGGTCGGCTGTCCCACTGCGGGCGGTGAGCATCAAGATGGGCAGACTGCCGTTGGCCCGCAGCTGCCGGCATACCTCCAACCCGTCGATGCCGGGCATCATGAGGTCGAGGACTACCAGGTCTGGCTGGCGGGCGCGGGCTTGCTCCAGCGCCGCGGCGCCCCCGAGCGCGACATCGACGTCGTAGCCCTCCGGACGGAGGACGCGCTGGATGGTGGTGGCGACCATCGGGTCGTCATCCACGACCAGGATCCGACGGGGCGCCGCGCTCACGACCCGTATATCCTCCCCGAACTCAGTAAGGATGCTGTAAGACCCGTTACCAGCGGCTAGTTGACATCGATTGGTCGACATAGTATAGTCGACGTCGACTATGATGAAGAGCAAGAGGGAGCTGCCGCGGACCCCGCTGGCGCTGGCCGTCATGAACCTGCTGCTGGAGCGCCCCATGCATCCCTACGAGATGAAGTCGAAGATGAAGGAGCGCGGCCACGACCAGGTCATCAAAATCAAGGGCGGGTCGATCTACGACACCGTCGAGCGTCTGGAAGAGGGCGGCTTCATCACATCGCAGGCACCGAGCCGGGAAGGGCGCCGGCCGGAGCGAACGGTCTACGAGATCACACATACGGGTCGAGACGAGATCACCGCCTGGCTGCGCGAGATGCTGGCGCAGCCAGTGAATGACTATCCGCAGTTTGCGGCTGCCCTGGCCTTCTTCGCCGCGCTCGATAAGGATGAGGTCGTCCGGCTTCTGAAGGTCAGGATCGCGATGCTCGAAAGCCAGATTGCGGGGACACAGAGGGCATGGGAGAACTGGACGAAGACCATGGGCATCCCCCGGCTGTTCCTCGTGGAGGCCGAGTACGCCGTTGCCATGAATCGTTCGGAGCTTGAGTGGGTCCGCAGCCTGATCGAGGAAATCCAGCATGGAACGTTGTGGATCACGCACGACCAAATGAGGGCTTACGAACAAACGCTTACGGAAAGCAAGGGGGGTGAAAGCGGATGAAACACAACGACCTCCGGCGAAGTGTTCGAAGCACCCCGTCAGAGGTCGTGTTCCTCGAGTCGGTCCCTGCGGACCTGGTGCTCAAGGGCGCGCAACCCAGAGTATAGCCAGCCATTCCGCAGGGGTCCAGCCATCGCGCTGGTCGGAATTTCGCTCAATCCAAGGAGGTTTGCTTACCATGTCGGAAACGCGTCGATCGTCCTCGCCCTGGCTGGCACTCGGGGTGCTGGCGTTGGGCCTCTTCATGACGCTGCTCGACCTGACCATCGTCAATGTGGCGATTCCGAGCATCGTTGACGACCTGCATGCGTCGCTCGACCAGATCCTGTGGGTGCTCAACGGCTACAGCCTGATGTATGCCGTGCTGCTAATCACCTCGGGGCGCCTGGGTGACATCTTTGGGCCGCGCAACATGTTCGCCGCCGGCATCGTGGTCTTCACCATCGCCTCGGCCTTCAGCGGGCTCGCGCATGATCCCACGCAGTTGATCCTTGCTCGCGGCGCCCAGGGTTTGGGAGCCGCAATCCTTGCACCGCAGGGCTTGCCCATCATGACTACCCTGTTTCCGCCCGAGCGGCGCGGCGGCGTCTTTGCCATCTACGGCGCCCTCTCCGGACTCGCGGTTCTGCTGGGCCCGGTGCTGGGCGGCTTCATCGTCACGCACTTCGGCTGGCGATGGATCTTCTATGTGAACCTGCCGGTCGGGCTCATCACGCTCGCATTGGCGTTTCTTTTTGTGCCTGACCTGCGTCCCGGCCGCCGTCATCGTCTCGATTGGGTGGGTGTCGTGCTCGCCACGCTCGGCCTGTTTGGCATCGTCTTCGGGCTGATCGAGGGGCAGCGCTACGAATGGGGCACGGTGTGGTCAGGCATCACGATCCCGGAGATCATCGGCACCGGCATCGTTGTGATGGCCATTTTCCTGCTGGTGCAATGGCGGCGCCAGGATCGAGAGCCGTTGCTCCCCTTTGCCGTCTTTAAAGACCGTAACTACAGGTTGATGGCGTTGGTCCTGCTGGCGATGGGATTCGCCATCGTCGGTGTCTTCCTCCCGTTAACGCTCTACTACCAGTCGGTACTCGGACTGAGCGCCTTCGACGCGGGTCTGGCAATCGCGCCTCAGCCGCTGGCGATGATGCTCCTCTCGGGCGTCGCGGCCTCGCTCGCCGCGCGCTACGCGAAATACATCCTGGTCGTCGGTTTGACCCTGTTCGCCGTGGGTATGGCGTACATCGCCTGGACCGCGCAGGTGACGTCCAACCGCTGGGTCTTCGTGCCCGGCCTCGTGATCGCCGGCGCAGGCATGGCGGGAATCTGGACGCCGGTCTACAGCCTGGCGACCCGCGACCTGCAACCACGATTCGCCGGCGTCGCATCCGGCGTCATCAGTACGGTGCAGGAGCTGGGTGCGGTCCTGGGGAGCGCCGCGATCGGCGCCCTCTTGCAGAACCAGCTGGCGACCGACCTCCATAGCCGCGCGGTCAGCTATTCGGCCCAGCTGCCATCCCAGGCGCAGGCGCCGTTCGTCGACGGCTTCAGCAAGGCCGCGAAAGCGGGCCTCCAGGTCGGTCGTGGCCAGAGCGGCACCAGCCTGGCATTGCCCGCCGGCATTCCCGCGCAGGTCGCGCAGCAGATCCAGCAGATAGCGCACGCCGTCTTCACGCAGGCGTTCGTCGATGCCATGCGGCCCACGATGGCGCTCGCCATCGTGGTGATCCTTGCGGCCGCGGTCGGCGCGCTATGGGCGCGCAATAACCCTCCGCGTGCCCAGGTCGATACGGCCTCGGGTGCACACCAGGAGCGGGCGTCCGTCGCATAAGAACACGAGGGAGAAACAAGAACATGAACACACGCGAGACCGGAACAGCAACGATCGATCGCCCGACCCGGGCGATGGTGCCGTATCGGCTTGTCTTCCCGAACGGCGTCGCCAACCTGAACATTCGCGTCAGTGCCTCGATGCCGGAGACATACCGGGGCGAGTTTTACGGACCCAAGCCTCGCGTCACGGAGATCGATGGGGTCATCTCCATTGACTATCCGCGATTCAATCCGTTGATCTGGGGCCGGACGTCAGCGGACGTTACGCTCAGCCCGACGGCCTCCTGGTCGATCGAGGTCCGCGGCGGCGTGTCCCGCTGGGATGGTGACCTGCGCAACATTGGACTCAAAGGGATCGAGATCCGCGGCGGCCTCAGCAACGCCGACCTGCGGCTGCCGCAACCGACCGGCACGGTACCGGTCCACGTGTCCGGCGGGGTGAGCCATCTCACGCTCCACCGACCCGGTGGGGTGCCCGCCCGTGTCCACATCAGGGGCGGCGCCAGCAAACTCGAGCTCGACGCGCAGTATCTGGGTGCTATTGGCGGTCCCATCCGTCTCGAGACGCCTGGGTACCCAAGCGCCGCCGACCGATATGACCTCGACATCGGCGGCGGGGCGAGCAAGATCACGGTCGTAGGCGACTAACCAGCGGGGGCGCCGCCTGGCGGCGCCCCAACCCGGTCACAAGCCCACCACCAATTGCGGGTTGCCCGTTTCTTGAGCTATGTAATAATGTGCTCTGTAAATATGAGCCCACTCACTGCTAAGCCCGATCTCGACGCCGTTGAGCTCCAGACCGACGCGAATGGCTTCCTGTTCGACCCCAGGGTCCGAGAAGTTCTAAAGCGGCAGGGCCGAAAAGTCGAGCCCGGAACGGAGGCGCTTGCCGCCGTCCGAATCCTGGGGAAGAAGCTCCACGTGACCATGGGGCGCTGGGCCGAGCGGTTCGGCCTCAGCGAGGGGCGCTTCCAGCTCCTGGTGCGTCTGAAACACCAGCCCAGCGGGCGTTTCGCCATGGGCGAGCTTGCGGAGATGCTCGACGTCTCGCCTCGGACCGTCACCGGCCTGGTCGACAACCTGGAGCGCGACGGGCTGGTCAAGCGCGTCGACGACCCCACCGATCGCCGGTCGGTCTACGCGGAACTCACCGACCAGGGCCGCGAGCGCATCGACACGCTGTGGCGGGAGACCGCGGGTGTCCAGGCCGCGTTGACCGAGGGGCTGAAAGAGTCGGAGCTGATTCAACTGCGTCATCTGTGTCTGCGCCTCATCCAGGCGATGACCGTCGAGGAGGGAAAGACCCATGCCACAAGCTGAGCTGACGACCCGGATCAAAGTCCTCGCGACCATCGGCGTGATGCTCGCGCTCTTGCTCGCTGCGCTCGACCAGACGATCGTCGGCACGGCGCTCCCGCGCATCGTCGCCGAGCTCAATGGTCTCGATCGTTACTCCTGGCTGATTACCGGCTACCTCGTCGCCTCGACGGTGGTCATCCCGATCTCCGGAAAGCTCGGGGATCTCTTCGGCCGCAAGCCATTCCTGATCGCCGGGATGATCGGGTTCGTCGCCGCCTCCGCGCTGTGCGGCGTCGCCCAGGACATGACCCAGCTGATCGTTTTCCGGATCATCCAGGGCCTCTTCGGCGGGATGCTCTTCGCGTCGGCATTCACCGTCCTCGGCGACATCTACTCGCCGGCCGAGCGGGCGCGCATCCAGGGCCTCTTCGGTGCCGTCTTCGGTCTTTCCTCGATCATCGGCCCGGTCGTCGGTGGCTTCCTGACGGACAATCTGGGCTGGCGGTGGGTCTTCTACGTCAACCTGCCGGTCGGCTTGCTCGGCGTCCTCGTCGTCGCCGCCTTCCTGCCCTTCGTTCGAACCAAAGCCTCCTGGCGCGACATCGACTTTGTTGGCTCAGGTGCGCTCGCGGCCGGTCTCATCCCGGTGCTGGTCGCGCTATCGGTCGCCAAAGACCAGGGTTGGACCTCGTTCGGGGTCCTCGGACTGCTCGGCTTCGGCCTGGCCATGCTGGTCGCCTTCTTCTTCATCGAGCAGCGGGTCAAGGAACCGATCGTTCCCTTCAGGCTTTTCAAGAACCGAGCGTTTGCCATCTCGATGATCGTTGGCTTCTTCGCCGCCCTCGGCATGTTCGGGATGATCATCTTTGTCCCGCTCGAGCTGCAGGGTGTGCTGGGTGCCAGTGTCACCAACTCCGGCCTGCTGCTCACCCCGATGATGCTTGGCCTGATCGTGGCCAGCGTCCTCTCCGGACAGCTGATCCCCCGGATCAAGCACTATCACTATCTGGGGACCATCGGCGTCGCGCTGATGATGGTCGGGATTTACCTGCTCGCGCAGACCACGACGGCAACCTCCCAGATGTCGATCACGATCGACATCGTCCTGGTCGGTTTGGGGCTCGGCGTCACGATGCCGCTCTATATCAATGCTGTTCAAAGTGCGCTGCCGCAGCGCTACCTCGGCGTCGGCACCAGCCAGATCCAGTTCTGGCGCAACGTCGGCGGGACCGTGAGCTCGGCCGTCCTCGGCAGCATCCTCGCGCAACGGCTCCCGTCAGCCATCGCCTCCGAAATTGCCAAGCTCAACCTTCCGGCGGCATTCGTCAATGTCCTGGGCAAGTCCGCCAGCAACCCAAACCAACTGCTCGATCCAGCGCAGATCGCTGCGACCAAGGCAAAGCTGCCGGCCCAGCTGGCGCCCCTCTACGATCAGGCGATTCACGCCGTGCGTCAGGCGCTCGCGCTTACGCTGCACGACCTGTTCTTGATCGCGATCGCGCTGTCGGCGATCGCGCTGGTCGCCTCGCTGTTCATGCCCGACGTGCCCCTGCGCTCGCGCCAGCCTCGGCAAGCCAGCATCGGTGAAGTCCCGAGCTCGGCTGCCGAGCCCGAGGCGGCGGTCGGCTGAGGCGCCTCGTTATCTGAAGGCTGCGCCGGCCCGCCTGATCGCCCGATCATTCCCACGGGACGACTGCGGGAGTGGGAGAATGCAACCAGGGGTCGTTGTCGGAACAGGAGGGCATGGGGATGACTCGCACAGGCTCGATACGAGGTCGCTTCTTGGCGGCACTGGGCGCGTCGATCATGGTCGGGATCATGTTTGCCTGGCTGCCGCTCCAGGTAGCGGCCGCTGATCTCCGACAGGGATCGGACGTCACGGTCGGTCCCGGTGAAACTATTAACGACAATATCTACGCGGGAGCCGGCACGATCAGCATCAATGGGACCGTCAACGGCACCGTCTTCGCTGGCGGCGGGACCATCACCGTTTCGGGAAACATCGCGCGCGACCTGATCATCGGTGGTGGCACCATCAATGTGACGGGGCACGTCGGCGGCAGCATCATCGCGGCCGGCGGCAACCTCACGCTGAACGGACCGGTCGCTCAGGACATCGTGGTCACCGGCGGCACGATCGACGTCGGCGCCGGCGCCACCATCGGCCGCGACCTGGTCGTGGCGGGTGGAATGGCGACCGTCTCGGCGCCGGTCGGCCGTCGGGTCCAGGTGGCAGCGGGCAGCCTGACCCTCCGAGGCCACGTTGCTGGCGACGTGCGCGGCAGCGTGGACCATCTGAAGCTCGATGGCGCCCAGATCGGTGGCAACCTCGACTACACCAGCAACAACGCAGTCCAGCTGGTGAACGGCGCGAGTGTCGCCGGGACGACGACCCGGCACATTCCCACGGACCAAGGTGCGGCTCGGGTTGGCAACCGCTTCGTTGGCTGGCTGCAGTCGCTGATTGGCATCTTCGCGCTCGGCCTCTTGTTGATCTTCCTGCTGCCCGGCGTCGGTACCCGCGCGATCGATACCGAGCGAGCGCAGCCGTGGGCGAGCCTTGGCATCGGGGCGGCGATCTGTGTCATCACGCCGATCGTCGCGTTGATCGTGTTTATCGTGGGGATCTTCATCGGCACCTGGTGGTTGGGGCTGCTGCTGATCCCGCTCTGGATCCTGGTTCTGGCCGTCGGTTACGTGGTGTCCGGTTTCCTGGTGGGGCGCCTGATCTTCGCTCGGGTGGGTTGGGGTCACTACCACGACGCCCTCGCGCTGTTGGGCGGGCTGGTCGTGCTGACCCTGCTCGGTCTGCTTCCACTCTTCGGACCGCTCGTCTGGCTAGCCGCGCTCGTCTTCGGCACCGGTGCCCTGGCGCTGGCGGTAACCCGGCGCGCGACGATGCGGCCCGCAGCGCCCTAGGTTAATTACTGGAGGGCGGCCCGACGCCAGGCGACGATTCTGACCAGCCCGATCAGCAGCGCGGTCCCAGCCGGCAAGGGGAGCAGCAGGCCGAGCCAGGCATGCGTCATGAACGCTCGCCCGACGGCGTCGCCCACGGTGACACCAAGCATCAGCATCACCGCCGACCAGATCGCAGCCGACATGGCCGTGCTGAACCAGAACGTGCGGTAGCCCACACCCAGGATGCCACAAGCTACCGCCATGGCCCAGCGTAAGCCGGGGATGTAGCGCGCGACGCCGATCGCGAGCGGGCCCCAACGCGTAAACCATGATTGCGCGCGGGCAACGCGCGAGGGCGTCAGGTGCAGCGCCGTGCCGATGCGGCCGGTGATCAGTCTTTGTCCGAAGCGGCGTGATGCCAGGAACAAATTCGTCGATCCCAGGACGATCAATGCCGTCAGGCCGAGCCAGGTCGCGAACAACGCCAACGGACTGTTGCCAAGGCGCTGGCCCAGGTAGCCGACGGAGACTTCCGAGGGCACCGGCATGGGCAGGCCCGATTCTTCCAGATAGATACCGGCAATGGCGATCTCGACACCGACCTGATGCTGGATGCGATTCTCAATCGCGACAACGCCATTCGCGAGGTCCGGGTGGGTCACAGCGACGGTCGCGGCGGCCGCGAGCACGGCAAGTGCGAGGCCAAGGCCGGTTCGACGAAGTACCAGGACGATGGACTTACGGTACGGCCCGAGGGCGGTCGCCGTGCCCGTGGCGGATGGGCTGAAATGTGAGTGGGCAGCCGTGTGATCTGCTGGCGCGCCCTAGAATGTGGCTCGCGCCGGGATGACGAAATAGGTAGACGTTGGCGACTTAAAATCGCCTGCCCGTAAGGGCGTCAGGGTTCGAGTCCCTGTCCCGGCACCAGTGAATATTGCGTCGCCTGTTTCTGATTACATGACAGGCGTGATCGAGATCATCGAGTTCCTGGCTGGGCTCGTCATCATCTTCGCGGTGCTCAACGACGTATTCGAGTCGGTGGTCGTGCCACGGCCGTCGCCATTCAGATTGCTTCGACTAACGCGGCTCGTGATCCGCGGCACCTGGCGGATCTGGCGAGCGCTCGGCGTACGTAGTAGCTCGTCCGAGAAGCGCGAGCGCATCCTCGGTACCTTTGCCCCGCGAATCCTCATCGGCCTGCTACTGATCTGGATTGCCGGGCTGATCCTGGGCTTCGGGCTGATGCTCTATGCCCTCCGGACGCAGACGACCCCGCCGCTGCAGAACCTGCCGATGGCGATGTACTACGCCGGCACGTCGTTATTGACGATTGGCTACGGCGATATCGTTGCCCATTCGTGGTTGGCCCGGCTGGTGTCGATCACGGCCGCCATCGCCGGGCTTGGGCTGATTGCGCTCGCGATCAGTTTTATCTTCTCGCTCTATGCCTCGTTCCAGCGACGAGAAGTCCTGATCGTCACGCTCGATGCCCGGGCCGGGGCGCCGCCGTCAGGCCTCACGCTGCTGGAAGCCGCCGCGAAGCTCGGCCTCAAGGACGACATGGCGCGCATCTTCGTCGAGTGGGAAAAGTGGTCCGCCGAAGTGCTGGACAGTCATATGGCCTATCCGCTGCTTGCCTACTTTCGTTCGAGCCATGACAGCGAGTCCTGGATCAGCGCGCTCGGCGCCGTGCTCGATGCCGCCACGTTGGTGCTGACGACCGTGACGGACATCCCTCGCGGACCGGCGCAAATGATGTACGCAATGGGGCGCCATACGGTCGAAGACCTGGCGCGCTATTTTCGGATTCCCCAGGATCACCAACCCGGCGTCGAGCGATACGAGTTCGACGAGGCCCGCGCAAGGCTGGCCAAGGTGGGCTACACGCTGCTGGGGCCGGATGAGTCGTGGACCGCGTTCTCCCGTTTGCGCTCGGAGTACGCTTTGCCACTCAACGACATGGCCAAGTGGTTCGCGGCGCCGCCGACGCAGTGGATCGGCGACCGCTCCTACCGGCGGCTCCTCGAGGACCGCCACTAGAAGATGCCGGGCGCGCCGCGCTAAGCCGCAGACGCGTTCGGGGCAGGGCCGCGTAGCCGCAGGTAGAACGCCGTCGCCAGCGCGTACGGCAGGAGCAACCGGACTTCGAAGTCCTGGGGTCGCCGGGCGATCCCGGCAAAGAGCTCGGGCAGCTGGCGCCGTTCCGTCGCCTCGATGATGTGCTGGATGGCAAACGCGTCCGAGGCGCGGATCCGCGCGCTCGCGCCGTCCCAGATCGTCTGACCATCGTCGAGCTGTCGCCACTCGGCGAGCAGGACGCCTTGCACGGCGCTGAGCGCGAGCGCCTGCGTCATGCGCGCCTGCCCCGCAGCATTCAGTTGCACGCCACGCGAGCGTGCTAGCGCGAGGGTCTTTTGCACCGCCGTTTCGACGAAGGGCCACGATTCGGCGTCGGCCGCGGCATGCGTGAGCAGGTCCGGTGCCTCGATGATCCGCCGGGTACGCCCGAGGGCGAAGCCGTCGAGCTCGCTGCGAGCGGTGGCGCTCAATCCCAGATGCGACAGTGGCGGCGTCCGCGAGGCGAAGAGCTCTACCACCGGCTCGGCGAAGGCGATCACCGGATCATCGGCCGGCGTCGGGAGCTCCTTATGGTGGACCTTCGGTCGCCACCGCGGCTCGCGCGGCTGACGCGTGCGAATCTTGAAGAGTCCGGCCTGGTGGCGGCCCACCAGGACGGCCGCGGTGACGCCAACGACCATCACGACGATGGTGGCCAGCACGCCAAATCGCAGCAAGGCGATTAGCGAGAAAATGAGCGTGGCCGCCAGGATGACCGGCCGGCGGATCAGTCGGGACATGCCTCCGAATACAACGTCCTATGGGGGCCGATCCCGTGGCGTACGTTTCCCTCCCCGGTGGGGAGGGCAGGAGGGGCCTAGTTCAGATTCCTGAACAGCGTCGCGATGCCCTGGCCGCCGCCGATGCACATCGTCACGATTCCCCACTCAGCGTGACGGCGCTTGAGCTCATACGCCAGCTTGACCGTCAGGATGGCACCGGTGGCGCCGACCGGGTGCCCGAGGGCGATCGCGCCGCCGTTGGGGTTGACCTTGTCCGGATCGATCTCCAGCTCGCGGATGACCGCCACGGCCTGGGCGGCGAAGGCCTCGTTGAGCTCCATCAGGTCGATGTCGTTGATCGTCATGCCGACTTTCTTCAGAAGCTTCTGAACGGCGAAAATCGGGGCGACGCCCATGATCTCGGGGGCGATCCCGGCGACCGCGTCGGCGACCCACTCGAGCTGCGGCGTGACGCCAAGCGAAACGGCTTTTTGTTTCGTCATCACGACGACCGCGGCACCGGCGTCGTTGATGCCCGATGAGTTGCCGGCGGTTACGCTGCCGCCCTCGCGAAACGCGGGCTTGAGCCGGCCCAGCGATTCCAGGGTCGTGCCGGGGCGGGGATGTTCATCAACGTTGGCGATCACCGGATCGCCCTTTTTCTGCTTGATCGCGATCGGGGCAATCTGGTCGTCGAAGCGACCCTCGGCGATGGCGGTGGCTGCCCGCCGCTGGCTCTCTGCGGCGAACTGGTCCTGGGCCTCACGGGACACGCCGTAGCGATCGGCGACTTTTTCTGCCGTACATCCCATCTGGTAGCGGCCAAACGGGTCTGTGACCAGTGAGAGGGTCCCGTCGATCAATGCGGCTTCGCCGAGCCGCCACCCGACTTCGGCCCGTGGTAGCAAATACGGCTGGATCGACATGTTCTCGTTGCCGCCGGCGACGACGACCTGGGCCTCGCCGGTACGCAGCTCCTGGACCGCGCTATTAATCGCCTGGAGACCGGAGCCACAAAGGCGATTGACGTTGAAGGCCGTGGTCTTCTCCGGCAGCCCGGCCTTCAGTGTCGCGAGACGGGCGTTGAAGGCGTCCTCGCCGACCTGGCCGACGCAGCCGAGAATGACTTCGTCAACTACATCCGGCGAGATGCCGGCGCGCTCGACGGCGGCGCGGATCGCGGTGGCTCCCAGCTCAGACGTTGCCGTGTCCTTGAACGCGCCGGCAAACTTGCCGATTGCCGTCCGTACGCCCCCCGCGACGACGATCCCCTCTCCGTTCAACGCCACGTCAGAATTCTAGTGTCAGACCCCCGGGCCGGGGACACTGGCGCCGCCGTCATCGCCGCGCCGTGTGATCCGCTGCGCCTGCTGCTGGGCCTTCGAAATGCCGCGCTCGACCTGGGGACGCGCCGACTCGACGACGCCCTGCGCCTGGTCGATGACCGGCTGCATCTGCCCGCGAACCTGGTCCAGCCGGTCGGAGAGATCCGAACGCATCTCGCGGCCCGGCTTGGGTGCGTACAGCAGCGCAACGGCGCCGCCGATGATCAATCCGTGGACCACGCCTCTGAAATATCCCATGTGTCCTCCCTTGGTAGCCGGTATCCGGCCGGATCATCTTAGCACCCGCCGCCAGTTTTATTATATCGCCGCTATAACGATCTGGCCAGGCTCGGAACCGGCACGGGTGCTGCCGCGGAGATCGTCCGCGCGGCCCGAACCGTGCCGCGCACGGTCAGGTCGAGCATGGCCCGAAGCAGCACGGCGCTGACGCAGCAGAAGCTATAGAGAAACGTCTCGGCGATGCGCGCTCGCAGGAACGGCACGCCGATCGCCAGGCCGGCGATCAGGACCCCGGCGGTGCATAGGGAAGCGCCCAACTCGATGAAGCGCTCCCTCAGCCAGATGCTGACACTCATCTATGCGAAAATAATACAACACAACTGTCAGCAAAAGTCAACGCAAATGGGGATCTTCCTAGTCGGGCAGGCGCACGCCGACCCCGCGTGACTCCGCCAGTTCGAGCACAATGGCGCCGGTGGCGACGTCTTCGATGGCGAGTCCCACGGACTTGAATACCGTCACGTCCGGCGGCTGGCGTTGACCGACCGTGCCGGCGACGACGTCGCGCAGCGAGTTGACGCGGCCCCAGCTGAGTTGACCCTCGCGCTCGGCCAGGATCAGGTCGCCGGCTTCGAGGCGGGCAGCGTCGACGTCATCGGCGACCAGCAGGTCGGCTCGCGCGATGGTTCGGCCGTCGACCTCCCGGCGATCCGGCATGTTCGAGCCGACGACGTTCAGATGCTGGCCGGCTTGCAGCCACTCGCCCGGAAATATTGGCCTGGCCGCCGAAGTAATCGTGGTTACGATCTCGGCGCCCTCAATGGCATCGCGCAGGCCGTCCATCGGCCGCACTGGGACGTCCAACGTGGTAGCCAGCTGGTCCGCGAACGTCGCGCGATGACCGGCGTCGCGGCTGAACACGCGGATTTCGCGCAGCGGCCGGACCGCGGCAACCGCGAGGACCTGGGTTAGCGCCTGGTGCCCCGCGCCAATGATCGTCAGGCTCGACGCCTGGCGACCAGCCAGGTACTTCGTCGCGAGCCCGGACGTCGCGCCGGTTCGCATGCGCCCGAGCCAGTCGGCCTCCATGAGCGCGCGGGGCCGACCGTCCGCCGCGTCGAAGAGGGCCACCCAGAAGCGGGCGCCGGCTGCGCTGTGGGTATAGGCCTTGAAGCCCATCAGGCCGCCGGTCGCCGATGACATCGTGGCGAGCACGGCGCCGCCTGCCACTCGCCGGCGCGGCTGATTCGTGGCCCGTCCCGCGGCCCACTCGCGGAAGGCCGCCTCGAGCGCCGCCAGCGTCGCGTCCATCGTCAGCAGCGCCTTGACGTCTGCCTCACGAAGAAAGACCGTCATGCTTAATCTTGGATTCTGATCGATCCTGGTTTGCGGCGGCGCATCACCCGGGCGCGGGTCGGGCATCTGGCAACCTCGGACGGGACGAGGCCCACGGTGATTCCTGTGTGCTTCGTTCTGCTAGGCAACACGATCTATCAGGCAATCGACGCCAAGCCCAAGTCGGTCAGCCCCGGTCAGTTGCGCCGCGTCAAAAATATCCAGGCCAATCCAAACGCATCCCTCCTGGTCGATCAATATCTCGAAGACTGGCGTCGGCTGTGGTGGGTGCTGCTCCATGGGCGGGCTCGGTTGGTCATGGCTGGGCCCGAGCGACAGCGCGCGATCGCGGCCCTTCGGCGTAAGTACCCGCAGTACCGGACGACCACGCCCCTGGCGCCGAATGCGCTGGTTATTGCGTTAGATGTAAGGCGGCTACGGCACTGGCAAGCCAGCCGTCCCGCTCGCCGTGGCGAGGGGCGGCGTCGGCCGGCATGAACGTCCGGATGGAGACAATGCCACTCGACGGGTCGCCATAACGGTCAACAAATCTCACGTTGTCGGCGAACCATGGGTCGTTGATCACGAAGCCGCCGGTTGACGCGTAACCAGTCAGCAGGACGAAGTGCTGGTTGCCGCTCAGTTGGACTTCGGCCACGACGGGGCGGCCGGCGTCGAGTTCCCCCTGGATCAGCCCCAGGTCTGGACCGAACCACCCGGAGAAGGCCACCAGTCCGCCCGCATACGTGGTGACGGCGCCCCAGATCAGCTGGTCGTCGTAGGCGTAGCCGCCGTTGGCCGTCAGCCACGTGTTGAACGTCCCCGGGTCGGTGTCGATCCCGTAGTGGCGCAGCATCATGGTGACAGCCGTAATGGCGCAGCCGGCGGAGCCGATCGTGTCCGTCGCCGAGCTGCCAAGCGGTGCCCCTGCCCACGCGCCGTCCTGTTGGCTCATCGCGGGAATCGTTATCGAGTTATCGGCTGCAGCAACGACTGGTGCGCCGAGGCCAGCCGCCAGTGCGATCGCAAGCGCCACGGTGCGCAGGCTGACAGTCGGGTTGGGCAGTCTCACAGACAAGAAATTCAGACCGGACAAGCGCGGCCCATCTTGGGGCCAGGCTTAGGCGCAAACAAACGAGGGGACTGGGGGGAGGTCCCCGGGTTAGTGAGGCCTCAAATGTGTCAGCCGCGCCAATGGGGAAAAAGCGGGGCGAGCGTGCCTTCGACGCTGCCCTTGTTACGGCTTCTGGACGCTCAGTCCTCGCCGGTATTCAGGGCTGGTAAAGAGCTAAACAAGACCAATGCGCGAAGCACCCAGCGGTTGTGGGGGGTTTTCAGGGACGGGAGGCTACGCGGCTTGCTTCTTTGGGGCGGCGCGGCGGGCTTTGGCGCGCTCGATGCGCTTCTCTTTGGCGGCGCGACCGCGCCGGACGTGGGGCTTCATCGCGGGTACAACCCGACGGGACCCGATGACTTGCAGTGCTTGGGCTGTCAGGATCAATTCATGGCCGGATGGCAATTGCACTTCAGTCGCGGTCCAATTAAGTGAGCGATTGTTAAGATGGGGTGGCGCACATGAGTGACCCGCGGCCAATCGGCGTCTTCGACTCAGGCGTCGGCGGGCTGACCGTCCTGCGAGAGCTGCAGCGCCAGCTACCGTCGGAATCCACGATCTATTTCGCGGATCTGGGGCATTTCCCATACGGGCCCCGCTACCAGGTGCAGGTGCGCCACTTTGCCCTGAATATCATCCGTTTTCTCGAGAAGCTCGACGTCAAGATGGTCGTGATCGCGTGTAATACCGCGACGGCGGCCGCCCTCAACACCGCCCGCGAGGTGTTCGACATCCCGATCATCGGCGTCATCACGCCGGGAGCCGAAGCGGCCGTGGCCGCGACGAAAAACAAGCGCGTTGGCGTGATCTCGACGGAAGGGACGATGCAGAGCCAGGAGTACCTGCACGCGATCCGGGAGGCCAATCCGACCATTCGCGTCCTGCCAAAAGCCGCACCGCAGCTGGTCGACCTCGTGGAAGCCGGAAAGGCCGATGCGCCCGAGACCGAGGCGGTCCTTCGGGAGGCGCTTCGGGACATCCTGGACTACCGGGCGGATACGCTGATCCTCGGCTGCACCCACTATCCGTTGCTCAAGCCGCTCATCGCGAAAATCACAGGCGGCGACATGACCGTGGTCGACTCGGCCGAGACCACGGCCGCCCGCGTGAAACGTGTGCTGGCCAAGAACGGCCTCGAGTCCGCTGAGAACGAAACCGCCCGGCATCAGATCTACGTCACCGGATCGCCTGACCGGTTCACCGAGGTAGCGCGCCACCTGTTCGGGCAGGACCTGCCGCCGATCACGACTGTCCGGCTCGAGCTCGTCGAGGAACTGAGTGGCCGGGAGGGGGCGGCGTGAGTGCCACGATGACCAGGACCGACTTCATCGTCCCGATCCGAGCCGAACTCGAAGACTTCGAACAACGTCTGCACGCGACCGTGCGCGCGGATCTCGGCCCGGTGGCCGAAGCGATGGAGCAGATCCTCGACGCGGGTGGGAAACGGCTGCGGCCTGCGCTGGTTTTTCTGTCGGCGGCCCTGGGCCCGGCCAGACGCATCGACGACGTGCATCGAGCCGCGATGGCGATCGAATTCATTCACAATGCGACGCTAATCCACGACGACCTGATCGATGGGGCGCCAACCCGCCGCGGATTACGGACCATCCACGAATCCCTCGGCCCCAACCCGGCGATCATCATCGGCGACTACTACTTCGCCAAGGGTGCGAACCTGATGTCGCAGATCGGCAATCCCGAGATCGACGCGGTGCTTTCCCAGACGGTGATGACGATCTGCTTCGGCGAGATGCTGCAGCTCACCAGCCAGCGCCGGTATGACCAGTCGCTGGACGAGTACTACGCGAAGATCGAGCGCAAGACCGCCGTGTTGCTGGCCGCTTCGACGTTCTGTGGGGCCATCCTTGGGGGGCTCGAAGAGCGTCAAGTCGAGGCAATCCGTAGTTTCGGTCGCTTGCTCGGGATGTCGTTCCAGATCGCCGACGACGTGCTCGACTACCTGGCAACGGAACAGGAAGTAGGCAAGCCCGTCGGGAATGACCTCAAGCAGGGCACGGTGACGTTGCCGCTGATGCTCGCGCGCCAGGCCAGCAACGGCCAGCTGGATGCCGTCCTGGCCAAGCCTGTCCTAGACGATGCCGACTATGCCGAGGTGGTCCGGATCGTTCGCGGTTCGTCCGGCATCGACGAGTCGTATGCATATGCGAAGACGTTCGGCGACAAGGCTCGCGCCGAGCTGAAGGCCTTCCCGCCGTCCGCCTACCGGGACGCGTTCGAATCCCTCACGTACTACGTCGTCGGCCGCCGCAGCTAAGCCCGCGAGACTTCGCAACTGGTAGCCTCCTCGACTTTTGTCGAAGATGGCGTGTGCTAGTTTGGCCTGAAGTGAGGTTCAGATTGGCGACGCGAGGCAGCACGCTCGCCATGATCCAGGCGCAACTGGCGGCCGAGGCGCTGGCGCGACGCTACCCGCAGCACGAGTTCACGCCCACACCGCTGACGACGCATGGCGACCGCCATCCGTCGATGCGACTCAGCGCGTCGCCCCGCGAGGGCGTCTTCGTGAAGGACCTGGAGCAGGCCCTGCTCGATGGTCGGGCGGAGCTTGCGGTGCACTCAGCCAAGGACCTCCCAACGCTGCCGACACCGGGGCTGACGCTGGCGGCGTTCCTGCCTCGGGAAGACGCCCGTGACGCGCTTATCGCCCGACCGCCCGCACCCCTCGCGCAGCTACCGGCGGGCGCCCGGATCGGCACCGGCAGCCCGCGCCGGGCGGCGCAGATCGCGGCCCTCCGGCCTGATCTCCAGGCAGTCGAGATTCGTGGCAATGTCGACACCCGGTTGCGCCGCCTGGCCGAGGGTGCCGTCGACGCGCTCGTCCTCGCCGCCGCCGGGCTGGCGCGCCTCGGCCGCCTGGGCGAG
>DATNMN010000178.1:0-9370 GCA_035602295.1 Candidatus Dormiibacterota bacterium
GCCAGACGACCGCCAGACCAACCACGAACAGCACCGTGCCCGGCGCGGCGTCGGATAGTTTGCTCTTGGCGCCGATCACCTCACCCACCCAGCTGCTCGACCCGGTCACCCCGTGGAAGAACAGCAGGATCCCGCCGATGACGCACGCCAAACCGAGCAGCAACCCGGCCAGCGAGTAGATCAGCTGGAGCCTCGCCAGCCGGCCCCAGAAGTGGCGTTCGCGCGGATCCGCGGGCAACTCGAGCGCGGCCACGACGAACTGAAGCCAATTCAAAAACCTCACACTCCTCCCGAAATCCAGCTTAGGCGCGCAACGCTACAACGACGAAGCGGGCCACCAAACCGTCGCCGGCTGGTGCCCGCTTCGTGGCGAAGTCGTGCGCTAGAAGGAGTAGTACGCGGCGGGTGATTGCGACTGGCTCGGCGTCGGAGTCGGCGCTGGGGTGCTGGGCGCTTGACCGCCCGGCGCGGCTGGTGCGGCTGGTGCCGTCTCTCCCGCTTCCGGCGTCTCGGCTGCTTCCGGCGCTTCTTTCTGGGAGGACTTCAGCCCGGAACCCGCTTTCGAGAGGATCGCATCGGCCTGTGCCTGGGTGATGGTCCCGGCCTTGACGGCGTTGTCGAGGACGCCCTTGGCCGCGTTCTTCATTGCCGCCTGGACGGCGCTGTCGCTAACGTTCTGTTTGGTCTCGAGTTGGCTGAGGGACGTGCCCGAGCGCAGCGCGCTCTGCACATCCGCCGGCTTCATGCCCAGCGTGGAGGCGGCCGCGTTGAGCTGAGCCGTCGTCAGACTCTGCATCAGGGCTCGATCGGCCTTGAACCCGCCGCCGTGCCGGCCAAAGCCGCCAATCGCGTTGAGGCCCTGACCCGCGTTGATTCGAGCCTTCATCGCATCCGCTTGCAGCTTGGTGATCTTGCCGTCCGCCAGCATCTGGTCGACGGTCGCCAACTGCGCCTTCTTGAGGGCGTCCTGCGTCTGGGCCGGTGTCAGGCCCAGGATGCCGGCGAGCTTGTCAGCAAATACCTGCGCGTAGTTCTTCGACGCGGTCGGGGCCGGCGACGGCGCCGCTTCAACGGCGGCCACGCCGATGATGACGGCCGCCAGGCCGGCGGCCGGCACGACAATCCAACGATTCAACTTCATCAGTCAACTCTCCTTCCTAGAGGGGGTTAGAAACGACTCCCCAAATGGTGCCTGATCCCGATTAGAACAGCGTGAGAGTCCAGCGAGAAGTCAGTGAAATTCCCCACCCACCGGGCCCTACCGTAACCCGTTCCGTAACAGTCTAAAGACGGCTTAACCGCCCACTAAACGGGGACTAGGAAGGAGGGATCGCGCATGCATGCAAGGAGACTGTTGACCGCCGCGCTCAGCTTGGCGACCGGGCTGTCGATCGCACTCCCGGGGGTTGCCGCCAACGCCCGGGACCACGCGGAAGGCGCCTTCCTAAAGACCAACCTCGTGTCCGATGTACCCGGGATGGCGCCGGTGATCGATTCGAACCTGATCAACCCGTGGGGCATTTCGGCCGGTCCGACCACCCCGATGTGGGTCTCGGACAACAACGCCGGGGTGACCACAGTCTACGATGGCGCCGGCAACCCGTTCCAGGTTGGCCCACCGGCCTTCCCGGCGGGTCCGCTCGTCGTTAAGATTCCCAAATCTGACGGTTCTCCAGGTGGGGCACCGACCGGGACCGTCTTCAACGACACGGCCGATTTCAACAGTGACGGGTTCCTTTTTGCCACCGAGGACGGGACGATCGCCGGCTGGAAGCTGTCGGATGTCGAGCAAGCTCGCATCGAGGTGCACAACCCAGCGGTTGATACCGGTCCGGTGTACAAGGGCCTCGCGATCGGTAACAACGGCTCGGCGAACCACCTCTATGCCGCCAACTTCCGGGCCGGCACGATCGACGTCTTTGACGCGAACTTCGCGCCAGTCTCCTTGAGCGGCTCGTTTACGGACAATCAGCTCCCGCCGGAGTTTTCGCCATTCAACATCCAGAACCTCGCAGGCAAGCTTTACGTCACCTACGCATTGCCCAAAGCCGGCCGACACGATGACATGGCGGGGCCGGGCAACGGCTTTGTCGACGTATTCGACCTGAATGGCCACCTGCTGCGCCGGCTGGTCAAGCACGGCGCCCTGAACTCGCCGTGGGGTTTGGCCCTGGCGCCCGAGAACTTCGGGCCCTTCAGCGGGGCGCTGCTTGTCGGCAACTTCGGTGACGGACGTATCAACGCCTACAGCCCAAAGTCAGGCCGGTTCATCGGCACCATTCGGGACGAGACCGGCACACCGATTCACACTGACGGTCTCTGGGGAATTCGTTTCGGCAACGGAAGCAACGGCGGCGGCGCGCTCGCACCAAGGAACACGCTGTACTTCGCAGCCGGTATCTTTGAGGAGCAGCACGGACTCTTCGGCAAGATCACCAGCGTTGGCGAAAACGACAACTAACTGACGGTTCGCGGCTGGGGCGGTCGCGGGAGGCCGCCTCAGTCCCCTTCTGATTCCTCGAGCGTGAGCGACGGTTCGACACAGACGTCGCGATCCGCGAATCGGGCCATCCATTCGGCTCGCGTTGCTTTGCCAAGTGTCGCCTGGACCGCCTCGATCGCCGCTGGATCGAACTGGCGCTCTTTCAAGTCTTCTCGATCGATCGTCTGACAGAACTCCGCCCAGAAGTCGGGCTCGAGCGCCGCAACCGTCAGGAAGCCGTCCGCCACCAAATAGACGTGATAGCAGGGCTGCTCGCCGGTCAGCGGCAGGCCGGGAAGTCCCGCTCGGCGCGCGGCTCGCGGTAGAACGGTCCAGCTGCGCATCAGGTCCGTCATCGACACCTCTATGCGCCGGCCATGCCCGGTCTTCTCACGACTCGTCAAGGCAGCGGCGATCAGGAATGCCGCGTGCAGCCCGCCGGCAAGATCAGCCACCTGGAAGCCGGGGATGGTGGGGGTCCCGTCGCGGAGCGGCATCAGGGAGAGCGCGCCGCTGCGCGCCAGGTAGTTGAGGTCGTGGCCGGCGCGCTGCGCCATCGATCCGCTCGAGCCATAGCCCGTAATCGCGCAGTACACGAGCGCCGGATTGATCGCCGCGAGGGCAGCGTAGCCAAGCTCCATGCGTTCCATGACCCCTGGGCGAAACCCCTCGACCAGAACGTCGGCGTCGAGGACGCGCCGGCGTAAGGCCTGGCGGCCGGCCTCCGAGCGGAGGTCGAGCGTGAGCAACTCCTTGCCGCGGTGCAGCGCGTCGAAGTACGCCTCGCCGCCTGGCAGTGCGCGGATGGGATCGCCGGTTGGCGATTCGACCTTGGTGACGGCCGCGCCCTGTGCCTGGAGCAAATGCGTGCAGTAGGCGCCCGGCAGCAGACGGGACAGATCGAGAACCCGAACGCCGTCGAGCGGCATCGCCTGCTAGGTTACTTGCGTGCGAAATGCCGATGTCGCGGCGATGCTCAACCGGGTCGCCGACCTGCTCGAGATCAGGGGTGAGAACTTCTTCAAGATCCGTGCCTACCGGGAGGCCGTTCGGCAGCTCGACAACCTCACGACCGAGGTGGAGGACCTGATCCACGAGGGCCGGCTTAAGGACGTCCCCGGGATCGGTGAGGCGATCGAGAAAAAGATCGTGGAGTACGTCACCACCGGGCAGCTGGAGTTCCTAACGAGGTTGGAGGCCGAGGTGCCACCGGCGCTGCTGGAGATCACCAGGGTCCCGGGCTTGGGCCCACGCACTGCCAAAGACATCTACGACCAGCTGGGCATTCTCAGCCTCGACGCCCTGGAGGATGCGGCCCGCACCCACCGGCTGCTTTCGGTGCGGGGCATCAAGGCGAAGACCGAGGAGAACATCCTCAAAGGCATCGCCATGCTCAAGAGGACCGAGGGCCGCATCTACTTCCCCGAAGCCTGGATCCTGGCCGACTCCCTCTTGATCACCCTGCGCGCGCTTCCCGGTGTGGCACGAGGCGAGATCGCTGGCGACGCGCGACGCGCATCCGAAACCGTCGGCGGGCTCGACCTTCTGGTCGTCACCGACGATCCGGAGGCGATGGGAGCCGAGTTCGCCCGGTTGCCGCAGGTGAACGACGTGATCTCGCAGAGCGGCGGGGCCACCACCATCCGGGTGCGCTCCGGCATGCAGGTCGAGCTTCGGGCGGCGACGCCGGACGGCTTCGGCGCCGCTTGGGTGACCCTCACCGGGTCGAAGGCTCACCTTCATCAGCTCCGAGCCCGCGCCGAGCGGATGGGCAAAGTCATCGCCGGCGCGACGGAAGAAGACGTCTATGCCGCCGTAGGCTGCGCCTGGATCCCACCCGAGCTGCGGGAGGGACGCGGCGAGATCGAGCTGGCCGCGAACGGCGAGCTGCCCCGCCTGGTGCAGCAGGAAGACCTGCGCGGGGACCTGCACACCCATAGCAACTGGAGCGATGGGCGCAATGAGATCGCCGAGATGGCCCGAGCCGCGAAGGAGCGCGGCTATACCTACATCGCGTTGACCGACCACACGCAGTCATTGCAGATCGCCCAAGGACTGACGCCCGAGCGGTTTCGAGCGCGCGCCATCGAGATCGCGGCCGTCAATGCGCAGACGGGCATGGCGCGGGTCTTGAACGGTGCCGAGGTCGACATTCTCCCCGATGGTAGCCTCGACCTTCCCGACGAAACGCTGGCGTCTCTCGACGTGGTGGTCGCCTCGGTCCATACGGCGCTGGACCAGTCCAGAGATGTCATCACACAAAGGGTGCTGCGCGCGCTACGATCGCCGCACGTGGACGTCTTCGCCCACCCCACCTCGCGACGCCTCGACCGCCGCGGCGAAACCAGCCTCGACGTGGAGGCGGTGATCGCGGAAGCCGTCAGGACCGGGACCGCCCTGGAAATCAACAGCAGTCCGTTTCGCCTCGATCTCAACGACGGCTGGTCGCGCAAAGCCGGGGAGGCAGGCGCGCTACTGGCGATCGACAACGACGCCCATTACCCCGCCGAGTACGACTACGTCCGCTATGGCTGCGCCATCGGACGGAGGGCCGGGCTGACGCCCGATCGGATTCTGAATACCAGGGACGCAGAGGGCGTGCTCGCGCATTGCCGGGAAAAAGCAGCAAAAGCTATGGCGAATTCGCGTTGAATATGGTAACGACGGTTTAATCAAGAGCAGAAGGAGGGCTGGCTGATGCTTCAGGAGCTCGTGATCAAGGTGCCGGCTCCCTTCATGGGCCGAGCCGATATCGGCTTCTCCACCCGCTACCCCGCCCAGCCGGTCCAGGCCCCACTCAAGGATGTCCCCTTTTTCATCGAAGGGCCCTCCGGCCCGATGCGCCGCCTGCAATCCCGGCTGGAGCTCTTCCGGCAAAAGCGCTCACTGATTCCTGACGCCCCGGGTGAGGCCTACAGCTGGACCGACCTCATCCCGCTCAACGACGAGCTTTTCATCCTGGCCTACCGCGACGAGAGCCTGACCGACGCGCCCGATGACGCGGACTCGGAGCGCCGCTACATCGTCAACCTGGTCCGGCCCCTGGTCTTCCCCTTCCTTAAAGACTGCGTCCGCATCGGCGAGCTCGCCCTCCGCGATAACATCGTGCTCGCCGTGCTTGACCATACCGGTGTCATGGCCGAGCTCGAATTGCGTCGCGCGCAGATCGTGCCGCGCAACGGCTCGATCGTCCTGAGCGACGTGGACGCCGGCTGACGCAGGTTGGCTAGGGCGAGCTCGACGCTTTCGGGCTAGCGCTCGCCGATGATGAGGGCGTCGCCGTGGCGGTCGGCGATGGGCATGGAGTGGCCGAGGCGGAGGCCACAGGGGTTGCCGACGTCGACACTTTGGCGGAAGGCGACGGCGTTGGCGTCGGAGACGGCGTCGGGCTGCTCTTGGGCGTAGTCGTGGCGGAGGGCGTCGGCGTCGCGGCGGGTACACAGAAGCTTGGAGCGGGCGTGGGGGCGAGCAGGGTCAGGTTGGTCGGCGAGCTGGCCTTGCCACCGCCCGCGAGCAGCAGCGCCGCCGGAACGACGAGCAAGCCAACGATGACGGTGACCACGAAGGCAAGCGCCCCCCATTCCTGGAGCCAGAAGCCCCGCGACGAGTTACGGATCAGGGCTCTTCGTCCGTCTCCGGTTGGGGTTTATTGCGCGTGTTAAGGATGCGCACGAAGTCCTGCGCCCGCGCCAGCGCCTTCCAACGCTCGGGGAAAAAGTCCTGCGCCACCACCTGCTTCGAGGGCAGCTGAAAGACAGTGACGCACCACTTGTTGAGGGTGTGCGACACCTCGACCTCGAAGTCGCCCTCGGTATTCAAATACCGAACGACCCGGTCCTCGTCGGATCTGCGTCTCCCTGAAACTGCCATGTCTGGACCCAAATGCGGTGTCGCTAAAGCCATTCAACGGACCCCTCATTATAGGCTCGGAAACGGCCCGGCGGGCAGTCAGGCGGGCTTGCGCCCGTCCAGGCTTTCCAGGTAGCTGAGCAGCTCCTCGCGGAGTCCGGGCCGCTCCAGGGCGAAGGCGATCGAGGTCTTCAGGAAGCCGCTGACGGTGCCCACGTCGTAGTAGGTCCCCTCGAACTCGAGTCCCAGGACCTGTTCCTGCTGGGCCAGGGTTCGGATCGCGTCGGTCAGTTGGATCTCGCCGCCGACCCCCTCGTGGGTGGTTTCCAGGATGCCAAAGATCGAGGGCTTGAGAATGTAGCGCCCCAGGATGGCGAGGTTGGAGGGCGCCTTCTCGGGATCCGGTTTTTCCACCATGTCGACGACCTCATGGATCCGCCCATCGCTCTTCCCGACTTTGACGATCCCGTACCGGGAGACCTGGTCGGGCTCGACCCGTTGCAAGGCCAGGACCGATGCCTGGCGCGGCGCGAAGACGTCCATCATCTGTTTGATCGCCGGCGTGTGCGAACGAATGATGTCGTCGGCCAGGAAGACCGCGAATGGCTCGTTGCCCACCACATCCTTGGCCATCAGCACGGCGTGACCAAGGCCGAGGGGCTCCTTCTGATGGATGTACGTGATGTCGACCAGGTCAGAGATCTTGCGGACGAGCTGGAGCTCGCGGGTTTTGCCGCGATCCTTGAGATAGTGCTCGAGCTCGAAGGAGATATCGAAGTGGTCGACGATGGCTCGCTTGTCACGGCCGGTGACGACGATGATCTGGTCGATGCCCGCGGCGACCGCTTCCTCGACGCCGTACTGGATGATCGGCTTATCGACGATCGGCAGCATCTCCTTCGGCTGGGCTTTGGTCGCCGGCAGGAAGCGCGTGCCGAGTCCGGCGGCAGGAAAGACCGCTTTGCGAATTGGAGTCACGATCTAACTCTACCGCTTGGGCTTCTTCGACTTCTTGCTCGCCGACTGATCGCGCAGTGCCATCTGGATTCGCTTTACGCCCGCATTGTCGACGACCATCTTCGGTGGCCTCGCTTTGCGCTCGCGCGCGCGAAGGCGGGCGGCTTCCTTGGGTGAGAGGTCGTCCTCGCCGCTCATGGCGCCAGTTCGGCTCGCGTCGGCGGTGGGCCGCCCACCAGATTGGCAAAGTAGCCGAGCGGGAGACCACCGCCAACTCGCGTCCGCGATAGCTGGAACAGCTGGCCGACGGAATGCCAGGTCCCGGACAGGGTCGAGACGGCCGTCTCGAAGCCAAGACTCTTGGCCTGCGCCATGTCATATGTGTTGTAGCTCCCGTAGGGGTAGGCGAAGTCGAGCACGGGGTGACCGAGCAGCGCCTCCAAGGTCAACTTGCTTTGCTTGATCTCCCAGCTGGCGCGGCTGGGCACCTGCGCCGCCAGCGCGACATGGTCAACCGTGTGTGCGCCGATCGTGAACCCCATGCCATCGGCGGCGACGATCTGGCTCGGCGTCATGTATCCGCCCCATCCCATGCGTCCGCTGATCACAAAGCTCGTCGCGGTGAAACCGTGGCTCTGCAAAATCGGAAGCGCGGCCGAAAAGAAGTCGGCGTAGCCATCATCGAAGGTCAGGACCACCGGTCTCGAGGGGAGGCCACTGTGCTTCTGGATGGCGACGACAGCCTGGTGGAGCGGGATGACATGGAAGCCGTGGTCGGCCAGGTACTGCATCTGAGCGCGGAACGCGGCCGGCGGCGTCGAGAGACCGAACCCCACTTGGTCGCGCGGATTGGGATTGATTCGGATGTAGTGGTAGTAGAGGATGGGCACGTAGGTCACGGGCCCGGTCGGGATGGGGGCTTTCTTGACGACCAGCTCGCCGAGGAGGGGAGCCGGCGTCGGGCTCGGCGTCGGGCTCGGCGTCGGCCGCGCCGAATGCGCCACGATGAAGCCATGGCGATCGTCGTTCGCGTCCGCCGCGGCGTGCGCCACGATCGTGATGGCCGCCACCGGCGTCTCGCGGACGAGGCCGGTGCCCGGCAGCGCCGCCGCCATCACGAAGAGCAGCATCAGGATGCCTCCCCGCGTGGCGCCAGTCGTCCACCTTCCCATGGCTGCCAATGTAACGGCGAAACCCGCCGGGGGTTTCGGGGCTAGCGGAGGGCCGCGATGGCCGGCTTCACGGCGCCCCGCTGGCGCCAAACCGCGAGGCCGACGACGCCGAGTAACACCAGGGCGGCGCCACCCACCACCGGCGTCCACCTGGGGTCCAGGTTCCCGAGCCGCCGGTTCATCTCGGCCTCCAGGCGAACCCAGCCGGTGGGCGCGGGATTGGCGGGGATTCCGAGCGCACGGATCAGCCGCCGCTGCAACCGGTCGCGACGAGCCGCGGCCAGGGTCACGCGAGGAAAGCTGTCGTTGAGGTAGGAGATCAGGGCGAGCGAAGCTGATTGCGCATCAGGCGCACTATCCCCTCCGGCTTGCGCAAAGACGACCCGGTCGATCGCGCGGGCCAGGCCTTCGATATCGTCGGGCCGCGGATTCATCCTCGCTTCTCCTGTTCGTTGAGCCGCCGGCGCAGGCCGTGGACGGCACGAAAGAGCAGGAGCTTTACGGCGCCTTCGCTTCGATTGAGGATCACGCCGATCTCCTTGTTCTTGAGCCGCCCCTCGAACTTGAGCAGGACGGCCTCTCGCTGGTCGAGCGGCAGCTTCTGCACCGCGCGGTGGAGCTCATCGCCTTGCTCCCGGCGCAGCCAGACCCGCTCGGGATCGTTCTCGCCGCTGCCCGCGATCGGGTCGGGCAGCTCGATCCAGGGCGGCCGCCGCCGCCGCTTGGACATCAGGTTCGAGGCGACTTTGTAGAGCCATGCTGAATATGGGATTCCTCGCCATTCGAAATCGTCGAGGCCCTCCAGCGCGCGCTGGAACGTCTCGCTCGCCAGGTCCTCCGCCTCCTCGCGCCGGCCGGAGTGGTAATAGCAGTACGAGTAGATCTGATCGAAGTAGCGGTCGTAAAGCGC